>JALHOQ010000038.1 GCA_022842925.1 Bdellovibrionales bacterium | reverse complement strand
GCTCTTCCGATCTCGCCCGGTTAACACAAGAATAAAAGCCTCGGTTCCCGTGGTCAAAAATGAAATTACCGCGCCATTTTTCTCCAGTTTTAAAGTGGGCGACTTTTGAAAGAAACGTTTTTCATTGGAGCGTGCCACGATGCGCGGCTGTCTATATAGGGGCCTTTCTAAGGAAAAGGAGAAAAAGCCACGATCCTGCAAACGACCCACTCCGAACACGTCACCTCGCATGCGATATTTTGGCTCACCCGTCAGTCGATCGACTAAAAGCGAGTACGGGCCGAGACGGCCCTGCAAACGCTGCAAATATAAGAGTTCGCCCTTTGGCCCAATCGACGGCTGGAGCGCAGAAGTGGAGGCGAAACTTTTAACCGAGATTCGATCGTGTTCCCCTCTAGACTCTTGCTCACCGTGTCCATCTGAAATACCCGCACCCGCCCGTTGATCTGTCAGCGCGACGAAAACTCGGCCATTCTCCTCAGCAAACCGCGCGTCAGGAATAAAATTGTCGGAAGTTTTAAAATATCCGAGCAATCGCGGATTAAGAACGTGGCGGGTGAACTCTCGCGACTCGGCCCGGGCCGAGTTCTCGGTTCTCGAGCGCGTGGCGAGACCTCCAAAAGCCGCACGAAGCCCCGCCCATCGCTCCGGCGTCATAGCCTTCAGTTGCTGCTCAAACCCACGCAACAAAGCCGGATTCTGCTTCGTTCGGCTGACAAGTGGATTAGATGCCACTTCAGCCGAAGCCAACCGAGCCACGTCCTCCGAGCCCAAGAGCCCGCTCTCCACTGCCTTCTCAACCAGCCGGTAAAACGGGTCTTCAACCAACGACCCTTCACAGGCGGAGTTGGGCCCTACCGAGCCGGGCTCCGTCACCGCAAAAGCGTTGGTAGCGCTCATAATAAAGATGAGCGCGAGAATTCCATAGGAGTTCATTTCAAGGCTTGGGAAGTGCAAGGCGGTGGCCAGGAGAAGAGTGCCGATTTTCGGCACCCCTTCACTTCGGCTTGTTAAAGACCGAGTAAAATCGAATACGTCCCCGGCGCCCCTCGCTGTGGGTCAGAACCAAAACTGCGCCGTCGTCGAGGTCCGCCGTACTATGAAACGGATCCTCTAGCACGAACAATCGGCCGTCGTGGACTCGGCCCGGGCCGAGTTCTCGCCGGTCGACCGCTCAGCCCGCGCGGCCAAGCCCGTACGTAATCGCGCCCAGCGTTCCGGGGTCATGCCCCTCAGCTGCTGTTCTAACCCACGTAGCAGCGCCGGATTCTGCTTTAAGCGATTGGCTAGCGGATTGAAGGCCGTTTCCGCCGTAGCCATGCGTTTCAAATCTTCAACCTGCAAGAGCCCGGACTCGAGCGCCTTTTCGGTCAGGAGGTAGAACGGATCCCGAACCAACCCCTGCTCACAGCCGGAGTTGGGCGCCCCCGGGACGGGCTCCGTCACCGCAAAAGCGCTTGAAGCGGACAAAACAAAAATGAAAATCCCTCGCCTCATGGGTCCTTCACCGCTCCCCACAAGTCATAGATCTGCACTTCGCCAAACTCCCGCGGCAGTACCGCCATAAGAATTCGTCCGTCAGGGAAAACCTGAATTGGTAAACCATCGATCTGATTGGCAATCGGCAACGTTGCCACGTTCTTCCCGGTCGGAACATCAAAAAACTGAATAGGACCGCGGAATACACCAAAAGCATAGTAGGTCGGCCCATCAGGCACGACGATCTGCTGAAGATTCCAGTGGTCGTCAAGCACACGAATTGGTAAAGTGGCCGTTCGAAAACTCAAACCATCAAATGTGATCTCAGTCAGCTTCCGGAGGGTGTTGCTTCCGTCCCCACCAGACGTCACATACACCGGGCGCCCCGCCGCATCTTCGTACCAAGAGTGGGAGATCCCGAGTTTAATTCCAGTTTGAATTTGATGAGTGGATCCGTCGGCGGCGTGGTAAATAAAATCTCCATACACACTGCTCGTAATCAGAAACTCCCCCCGGCTCGTGATATACGGGTGGAGAGGAATCATGCTTGAGGCGCGAAAGGAACCTTTGTCTTCCAAAGTTTTGCCTTCGAATCGAAATATCCGCCAATGAAAGTTATCATCCCAAATTAATATATAGGCCAAATTGCCGCGCGAGAGGACTCGAACCAAATGAGCCGTAAAACCACCTCGGCATTCGGCCACCACTTCTCCGTTTTCATCAATCACGCCTCGGTCTAGCCCGTGCGGCCTAAAGAACAGTTGGCGGCCCCCGACAACGATCGGATACATATTATGCTGCCGCTCGATCACCGTAACATCTTGAACGTTGGAGGACCGATTTTGATAAGGTGCGGCCATTTGAACCTCAAGGGTCGGCCGTCCTGTTGTGCCTTTTGTCTCAATCCAATTTATGGCCTTAACATTTCCGACTTCAAGGGGCAGTTTCCCAACTAATCGGGGCCGAAGAATCGGCTGCGTATGTTCGCGTGACTTTTCGCGTGCGACTTCTTCGACACTTATCTTTTTCAGCCAGCTTCGCAAACGAGCTCGAATAGACTGCCAACGCTCTGAGGTCATTTTTCCAAGTTCATTGTCGAGCACCACCCGTATCGCGTGGTTATCCACTGTGGTTGGCAAACTACGAAAGGGATTAAGCGGCCGATCCGACTGCTCCAAACCTTGGAGCCGATCGAGCGGCAAGAGCTGCTTTTTATATGCTAGATCGAGCAGGCGCAAAACGGGATCACCTGTAAGAGCGACTTCGCAATCCTCGTCGTCGCCACTTTGATTGACCGACTGGGGAGCGCGGTTGGTGGTCCGCGGGCGAGCGGTCCATAGATCAAACACCCGAAGCCAGGACCGTTGCCGCGTCGGCTCATTCTGAGTATTGAGATGGGCCAACACGACACGACCATCAGGAAGGACGGTCCACTCCAGGGTTCCCGACTCGTGCTCGCCCTGGAGGCTTGTCTCATATCGCTCGAGGGTCAGAAGAAGCTTACTCACGGCTCGAACTACAAGCCGGGCAAAGGGATCGAGAAGTTCGACTTCGCAGTCGGGCTCGGGCTTCTCGGACGAAGGTCCGCGGGAGGCGCTATCAGAGAGATTGCGCGGTCTCTCCCGCGACTCGGCCCGGGCCGAGTTGTCGACGTGCGATTGATTTACCAACTGAGCCAATCCGCCGCGAATCGCGAGCCACCGCTCCGGCGTCATAGCCGCCAACTGTTGCTCGAGCCCGCGGAAGAGCGCCACATCCTCGGGCCGCAAGACTTGTTTCGTTAGCGTGCGGGCAATCAGTTTATGGAAAGGATCTTGAACCAGCGCACCTTCGCAATTGTCAACAGACCGTGGTGAGTTCGGCTCTTTGCCGTCGCCCACGGACTGTGGGCCGCGGCCTTGGATTGCGGGACTGAGCAAGGTGTACACGGAGAAATGGTCGAGGTCCTTCTCAGCCGACAAAAAGACCTGACCGTCAGGTCCTTGAAACAGCGAGAAATGAGTCGCATCTCGACCGACTCGAAAAGGAAAAGTGGCAAGCTCGGCCCCCGATTTCAAATCTAGAATAAGAAGCTGGTTAGAATGTTTATCGCAAAGAACCGCCACATCATCGCCCCGATATTTAAAGGCGCCGATCAATCTGAAGGAACCACTCGGTAGAGCCGCGCGGTATTCTGTCCAATCGTGACCATCAAGAAAATGAAGAACGACCTCGGTGCGGGTGAGACCCAGCACGCCTAGGCGGCCCGACGCACCCGTCCAGAATTCACTGGTGTAAAAGGGTTCCTCCCGCTCATTAAACTTGCTCCATTCATCGCCATCAAGCACATGGAAGGTGAAACGAGACGAACCCGATTTGAGCACCTCACGTAAGAACAGATAAAGTTTATTCCCGATCCAATGTATTTTGCCGTCCACCGATCTTGCGTCCACGCTGATCGGTAGTTCGAGATCTTTAAACACCCGTCCGTCAAATCGATAAAGCTGCATCCCTCCGTTATAAGCCGAGGTCGTAATATAAGCTTCGCTATCGCCGGCCACAATTTGATTCACCATCAAAAACTTGGGCAACTTGACCTTTGGTGCAAAAGGCATCCAGGCGTAAGATCCCTCTCGCCGCGCTCGGAGAGTCCTTTCGTCATTTTTTACTTTAACATTAAACACGAAGCGGCCGAGCGCCCCCACCTGAGCCACACCGATATCGCCACGAGCCAGTTTCTGTACGGTTTGCAACGAAAACGGATTTAACAACTGAACCGCGTTCCAGTATTTAACGTAGAAATTGTCGGCGGACGACGAAACCGCGCCGAAATAATGACCTTGAACGTTGGTGACTGTGAGGCCCTGGTTTTCGTACAGGATCCTGTTCGGCTCCGCTGAACTCACCATCATCACGGTTTTCCGCCCGTCTTTAAGCCACCGCAAATTATTTAGAATAAGCTTCTCAAGCTTCAAAACCGGAGTAACCTCTTCCAGCTTCAGAATCCGCGCCGTTTGCTCGTACGACTCGGCCCGGGCCGAGTGCTCGTCTTGTGAGCGGGTGGCCAGTTTTCCCAGTGCCTGGCGCAGCTTCTCCCAACGCTCAGGGGTCATGGTCGCAACCTGTTGGTTTAAGGCGCGATAAAGAGCCGGGTTCTGCTTCGTCCGGCTCGCCAGCGGATTGACCGCCGCCTCAGCCGAAGCTAACCGAACCACGTCTTCCGAACCCAACAACCCCGTCTCCAACGCCTTCTCAACCAACCGGTAAAACGGATCCTCAACCAGCGCCTTTTCGCATTCTTCTCTACTTGCGGAAGAACTCACCTCTCGACTGCCGCCAACAGATTGCGGCCCGCGCGCTGCTGAAAACAATGAGAGAATCTCTAGGCGGACAATATCTTGCGAAGACTCAGCAATTAGAAGGGGGCTGCCATCCGCACCGGACACCAGTTCAACTCTTTCATAATCCCCAATATTTTGTGAAAAGATCTCCTCATCACCTTGGATATCCACTACTCTCAAAATGCCGTTTCTTTTTTGAAAGAAAACCGCGACTTGCCTCTTTCGATAGGCCGAGGACCCAAGGAAGGAGGAACCGCCCAATTTGGGCACGGTCAGGGAAAAAATCGGAACAAGCTCCTCATGGTCCAGCCGAAGATAGCGGATCGAATCTAACTCAAGGTCACGCGCAATAACAATCAGCTCACTATTGTCATTCAAATACCAGTTATCAAAGTATTCATTTACTGGAATGTACTGTGCCTCAGTGTCAGAAATTCTATATATCCAATTTCCAACCCATTTCTTACTTACATAGAGCTGGCCGCCCGACGCGACAATTTTTAAATCTTCTAACAAAGAATCTAGCTCCAGAACCCGTTCTAAGGTCTTTCCATCAAAACGGAAGATCTCGATCATTTTATGCGGATAATGATAATGAGAGCGTTCAATAATGATAAAAGCCAACTTCCCAGTCGAAAATATGGACTTTATTTCGGCAGAAGCGACAATTGAGGACGCGGGTTTCTCTTTCAGAAAAACTGCGGGAATCGAGGACTGGAACGGCCAAGGCCTAAGTCGACGTCGTTGACCGGGAATGAGGAAACTCAAGGCGGACGATCGCTTCGCAACTAAGCTTAATCTCTGAGTCAGGCGATTCTCAATAATCCGAAAGCTAAAGAGGCCCTGAGCTTCCAGGTAACCCTGCCAACTACCCGCACTGTAAGTCTTGGTGATTCGCTCAGACTTCACGTCGAAGAGCTCTCGCTTCAGCGGGCCTAACGAGCTTTCAACCCAAAGTTCGTTCTCCTTTCCCGAAATCAAATTTAGATCCCCGGGGAGTGCGTTCACGAGCTTCAGGTTCAATTTGGGATAGTGAAGAACTTGATGATCGACAGATGGATCGCCCGTTGCGGGAGTAGACACCGCAAGAACATTCTCTCCGTTCTGAGCAATCCATTTCCAGTTGTGAATTCGTCTATAGGGCAATTCAAGAAGCTTGCGCACGCGCAACAAGGGCGCCGTCTCCTCCCGCGACTCGGCCCGGGCCGAGTTCTCACCCCGAGAACGCGTCGCAAGCTCGTCCAACGCCACTCGGATCCCCGCCCATCGCTCCGGCGTCATGGTCTTGACCTGCTGCTCAAGCGCGCGCAACAAAGCCGGATTCTGCTTCGTCCGGCTCACCAGCGGATTGACCGCCGCCTCAGCCGAAGCTAACCGAACCACGTCTTCCGAACCCAACAACCCCGTCTTCAACGCCTTCTCAACCAACCGGTAAAACGGGTCCTCAACCAGCGCCTCTTCGCAATTCCCATCGGACCGCACTCGCGGACCACCTTCTGACTGAGGGCCCCGTGTAGGAGAAAAGAGTGTCAATACCTCCAGACGACCGCCTTTATCGGAAGGCATAATGGCCAAAAGCAAGGGATTGCCGTCCGTATCGGCAACCAGCTCTACTTTTTTATAGTCTCCAATTCGGACAGACCCGAGTTCCTCGCTCGTCGAAACATCAAGCAAATGAAGTCGGCCGTCCTGGTAAAACGCGGCCGCTTTTGCACCTCGGAAAGTCAAAAACCCAATAAATGATGAAGGATTTAAAATTGAAGAACTTAGAGAGTGAAGTCGAGAAAAGCCATCGGTGTTTAACTGCGCAAGATCGAAGGCTCTGCTATCACGAGAATCCAACGCTAGGATCGCTTGGCTACCTTCGCGAGAAATCCGCGCTATGTGTTCGACCTGAACATGCTTTACGGAGGTACCCGTGATCACTTTCGTTGGAAGTATTGACCTTAGTTTGGCTATGTAAAGGCTGTCCCCGGCCACGCCAATTTCAATGTTAACATTCTCAATGCTATCGACATGAGAGAGAGTTTGGCCGTCGAATACCAGAATTTCGAGCTCCCGATAGGGATATTGACTGCGCTCGACTATTATATAAACAAATTTTTCAGTTGAGTGAACTGCCAGAATGTGAGCTTGATGTCTCAATCCCAAAGATGTGCCGTATGACAGTATCCGGCTTAAAACAGACTCACTTGGTCCGGTCGCGAATCGCACTTTTTGAGCCGGCTTAAACCACGACCTAGAATCCGTTTGTGAAGCTACCAAAGACAGACCGTTGCTGAGATCATTTGCGCGAATTCTGAAACTGAAAAGTCCGTGACCTTTCAGGTAACCTTGCCACTGCCGTGCTGACCGCGACTGAACCACTTCTTCTTTCTTGACGTCGAAAAGCTGTCGTTGACTTCCACTTGAACTCTGAATCCAAAGCTCATCATTTCCGCCCGACAGCACATTTAGAAATTGAGGAAGCGCCTTTACCACCTTTAGGTTTAGTTCGGGATAGTTAAAAATTTGATATTTACGTGGGAAATCAAAGTTAGGAGCCGAAACCACCAATACATTTTGGCCACCTTCATTCACCCACTTCCATTCGAGCACATGCGCAATTGGCAACTCCAAAACCCTTCGCACGCGCAAAATGGACGCTGTCTCCTCCCGTGACTCGGCCCGGGCCGAGTTCTCGACCCCAGACCGCTTTACAAGCTCTGCAAACGCCTTGCGAAGTCCCGCCCATCGCTCAGGCGTCATGGCCTTCAGCTGCTGCTCAAACCCCCGCAATAAAGCCGGGTTCTGCTTCGTTCGACTCACAAGCGGATTAACCACCACCTCGGCCGAAGCTAACCGAGTCACGTCCTCCGATCCCAAGAGCCCGCTCTCCACGGCCTTCTCAACCAGCCGGTAGAACGGGTCTTCAACCAACGCTTCTTCACAGACGGAATTCGGCGTCACAGAGCCGGGCTCCGTCACCGCGAAAACGTTGAAAACACTCATAACAAAGATGAGTGCGAAAACTCGAATTGGGTTCATTCAAGGAGGTGCATGGTGCAAGGCACCGGCCAGGAAAAAGTGCCCAAATTCGGTGAAGCGGACCCGAAATGGGCCCTCTCATCGCCTTCAAATCGAATCTATCGGGTTTCCAAATGGCGTGGGAATTGTACCTGGAACGACGAACTAAAAGTTTAAACGAGGTCCTATTATATGTTGAGCGCATTCCGTCGATTGATCGCGATAGCACTATCTCTCGTCTTGGCTTCGGCCCAGGCCCAAGCCCATGACACCGGTCAACCTGCCCCGCCAGCCAATAAATGTGAAAAGGACTTGGTCGAACCCCAAGACATTTTCGAGAGCGATCTCACCGACCCCCAGATGCCCATGTCCGGGTTCACCCCCACGGGCCTAGCCCGCATGAAGCAGCTGGCGAGCGACCTCAATGTGGTTACGAAAAATTTCAATAACTCCTTTGAAGCGATGGAAACCCAACTCGATGTGATGCTCGCCGCCTTCGGCTCCGGTCAGAACGTGTTTATGTCCGGTGGACCCGGTGGTGGTAAATCGGCCGCTACAATGTGGCTGCTAGTGAATCTTTGGGTGAAGCAGGTTCACGAGATGTTAACTGAAATCGGATTGATCGGTGGCCAGACGGAAGAGGGCATTAAAAAGGGAGTGGAACAGATCAACACCGAAGGCTCGGTAATCGACGCCGCGTTCGCTCTGCTGGATGAAATCAACAACGCGAACCCGCAACTTCTGGCCGCTTTGCTGTCTCTTATGAATCCGGGCGAGCGCTTTATTTATGTCAACGGCAAAAAGGTGATGTCTAAACTTCGCTCCATGGTCGTAACCGGAAACGCCACACGGTATGAAATCGTGCAAATGTTCCGCGACCGCGGCATGCAGTCGGGCGACGCGTTCTTAAACCGCAATCTCTATAAATTTATCGTCTTTAACTGGCTGACCTTGGATTCGCAGGAGCGCCGGGATTCCGTAATCGCTCGTCGCAATCGCCTGAAGAGCATTATGAAGTATGGCACCAAGGCTGCCGCCGAGAAAGCTAAGCTCGCCCTTGTTCCCCTTGAGACTCGCACTGTGGATTGGGACGTGCTCGACGCTTTCGCTGAGCAAGGTTTTGAAGCCTCTAAAGATCTCGAAGCCGCCGCACGAGTGTTGGCTAATGAGTTTAGAAAAAAGATAAATGAAGAAATCAAAAAGTCCGAGATTGAAGCCCAAGATAAAAAAGGTGCCGTTGTTCTGACCCCGTCGGCCGAATGGACCGAGCGCCTTCGCTCCGAAATCGTTCGCGCCGTTAAATATTCTTACGCGATCGATTATCTGCGCCAAACCCCAGCCGAGAAGCTCGAAGCGATCAAAGGTCCGATCACTCTCACCGCCGCTTCGCTGTGGCGAGCCTTCGCGATCTTTACTACAGTTGGCCCCGGCGTCACTCGCCTCAACACCGAGACCATGAAGATGGATTGGATGCTCACTCGGAAAATTGACGACACCTATGAGCCCATGAACCGCGACGAGCTGGCCAAAGAAACCAAAGATGTGCGCACCGAAACAGAACTGAGACATATGAAGGTTGAACAAGATCAGTTCGACACTCTGCTCGAGCAGGTCTTTAAACAGTTCGGTGTGAAAAAACCCAAGGCCGGAACTTTAATATAAGGACGCCACCCACGTGCTAAGGCTCGCTCTTCTATTTAGCCTGGCCCTGCTTGGAGGACTGTACAGTTCTCCGAGCCCAGCTACGCCCGTACCTGAGCACCTGAAGAAGGTTCGTCAGGAGCGGTGTGAGGATGCGCTTACCCCGCAAGGGATCTTCGAAGTCGACATCGCGCACCCCGATCTTGTTTTCACGGGCTTTACTCCCGACGGTCACCAGCGCCTGCTTAAAGCGCAAAAGTCTTTGCGCGAAGTCACCGTGAGCTTCAATAACGTTTTTGAATCCATGGAGAGCTTCCTCGATACGTATACAGTGGCCATGGCCTCAGGTCATAACGTGATGTCGCTCGGTGGCCCGGGCGGCGCCAAATCGGCCACTCTGCTTTGGTTGATCAGCAATCTTTGGGTTAAGCAAGTGCACGAGATGCTGACCGATCTCGCGATCCTCGGCGGTCAAACTGAAGAAGGGATTCGTAAGGGCCGTGAGGAGCTGAACACCAAAGGCTCAATTCTCGAGACCGCCTTTGCCATGCTCGATGAGGTCAACAATGCCAATCCCCAGCTACTGGCGACTCTTTTGTCTGTAATGAATCCGGGCGAGCGTTTCATTTATGTATCCGGCAAGCGGATTATGTCGAAACTCCGATCGGTGTTCACGACCGGAAATGCCACTCGCTATGAGTTGATTCAGACATTTATAGATCGCGGAATGCAATCCGGCGAAGCCTATCTCGCCCGCAGCTTGTTTAAGCAGCTGATTCCAAACTGGCTCGATCCCGATCAACAAGAACGTCGCGACGAGGTCACCGCCCGCCGCAACCGCCTGCGCTCCATCGCTCGAATGGGAACCCGGGAAGGCCGGGCCGCGGCCCTCGCCGCCATGAAGCCGCAACAGACGACGGATGTGGACTGGGATGTGGTCGACGCTTTTGCTGAAATCGGCTTTGTACCGAGCCTGGAGTTAGAAGTCGCCGCCCGCGATATGGCCAATACCATGCGCAAGCGCATGCACGAAGAAATCAAAAACTCCGAGCGCATTCTGACCGAAAATCCCGGCGCGGCCGGCGTCGTGTTCACGCCGTCAGCCGATTGGAACGAACGGATGCGCAGTGAAATCTTGCGCATTATCAAGTACTCGGCCGCCATCGACTATTTGCGGGTGGCAACAGAAGCCGAGCTTTCACTGGCGCGTTTGAACAAACCGATTGAACTCGGGCCTTTGTCGCTATGGCGGGCGTTCTCCGTTGCCACGACCGTTGGTCCGGGGCTCACGCGATTTAACCCCAAATCCATGACCATTGAATGGAACTTGATTCGCAAAGGCGACGGCACCTGGGCCGAACCGGATCAGCGGGCCCTGCTTGCGGAAACTAAGGACCTGCGAACTCAACTCGAGTTCGAACACCTCTTTCTTGAGCAGCGTATTTTTAATGAAGTCATTTTGGATATCTTCACCCGCGCTCGCGACCAGGCCAAAGAAGTGGCCTTGCTTCTGAACGAAGACCCCGAAATGGCGCTAATGAATATGTCGGATTTGGAACGTCTAATTTTTCAGAGAAAGTACGGGCGCCGATGATGCGATTTCTCTCTCTTGTTCTAATTTTAGTTTTCGCACTTCCGGCGCCGGTGGCATTCGCCGACGAAAAATGCGAGAAGAACCTGGAATCGGGGGCGGCTCAGGACGCCAATGCCAAAGCCGTACAGAAACTCTTCGAGCTGCGCGAGCGCTTCGATGAGCGCCTGTTTCCCGATGTTGACCCCTATGCCAATGCGCTGACCTTAGATGAATCTCAGAAATGGACGGAGTACTTTTCCTTCGAAGGCCAAGGCGCTTCGGTTAAGCGCTCCATCTTAGGCGAAACACGCCACTTTCTCAACACCACCGCCATTCGTAAGCCTGAACAGATTCTGCCGATGATCGAAAAAATCCTTGCCGCCGGCGAGCGAATTCTTAGTCAACCCAGCGCCGATAAAGCCGCTCTCTATCGCGGCAGCCTGGCGGTGGAACTGATTATCCCCTCCGTGATCTCGGCCATGCCGCAGGCCCTGAGCCAAATCAAACCGCAAGCGCCAAACAAGCCAAAATCAGACGACAAAAAGGAAGAACAGAATAGTCCTCTCGACCAAGAGGCTCCGCCCGAATATCCCGATGACCAAGAAGACAACTACAACCCTCACACCAAAGACAGTGAAGGGGGAAGACAAAAGGCCAATCAAACTTTTATCGCTGTGGAATTTTCTCAACCCGGTGTCTTGTTCTTTAAAAATCAAACCTACAATGACGTGGTCCGCAGCGGTGAAAAACGCTTTCGCATCACGCCTCTCCCCGGCCAACGCACCAAGCGGCTTAAGCCTTTTGCTCGCACGAAGAATGTCTTAACTCTAAACTTAAATGGCAAATCGGACGTGCTCGTCCTCGTTCCTGTGGGCTTTGAACCCGTAATGCCGGAGCCAGGCGTCCCGGTAACCATCTCGCCGACGGATGGTGGCCAGTACCTAATTCGCAATCCCCAGCAGCTTAAAACGGTCACGCTCTATTTGACGCCCGAAGATCAAGACTACAATGCCCTTCAGCTCGAATTTTTAAAGAAGCCGCTCGGAATTGATCCGAAGGAGTGGCCACACGAAATGGCATCAGAGCTCTTTCCGTTAGTCGAGAAGGCCGATGCCTTGACCGCCATTCGCAAAGTCGAGGGCTATATCAAGTACAAGTACCTCTATAGCGTGGGCCCGCGGCCTGAGTTGGATCCCGTTGCGGCGCTCAAGGCCGGTGCCTTCCAGTGTGATATGGCCGCGATGATTATGGTGGCCTTGGTACGCGATGTTCTTAAGCTCCCGGCTCGGGTGGTATCGGGCTTCAATGGTTTTCCGTCTAAAGAAAATCCGAACGTTTCTGTGGTTCGCCTACCCAATGATCGCCATGCCGCGGTCGAAGTATTTGTTAATGGTAAATGGCAGTACTTCGATCCCACGCCTTCCCGCAAAGACAAGAAAAACAAAGAAGAAGAAGGCGGCGATCAACCGGGAGCCAATCAAAAAGACTACGACGATGAGTTTAAGACCGAGGACGATGAAAAGTCGGCGCCTGAGGGGGAATCCCAACCCGCAGAAGGTAAGAGTTCCAAAGAGAAGAAAGACGACAAGGACAAGCCAGACTCAAAAGCAGGAGCTCCATCCGACGAAGAGGACGAGCAAGGCAAGGGTGGCGCGAGCAAGAAACTTGACGAAAAAGAGGCCGCAGAGCTCGCTGCTGAATTAGCCAAAGCGCTAAAGTGGGGTTCGCTGTCTTTGAAACCAGAGCGAGTCGATGGCCGCATCGTGGGGCGCGCCCGCCAGGTTCTGCTGCGGGAAGCTTTGAATCCGATCTACGACACATCAACAGGCCTACAAAAGTTAAAGCGCGTGGAAATCGACCTGAAAGATGAAGTCGAGTACAAGCGCTTGGTTCGCGAGGCCAATGTGGCTCTCACCTTTCGCCAGCGGGCGGTCGCAGAGGCTATGTTTCATTTGGCGGCGACGGTTAAGAAATCGAATCCCGTTGAGTCCTTCAAAAAGCTCGTGCAAATGGAAGATCGACTCGTGCAATACCACCGAGTTCTTGATGCCCAGGATAAAAAGCGTCTGGACCCCCTGCTCGCAGAACTGCGCCGCCTGAAGGAAGAATTTCAACGCTTAAATACAGCGGAGCGATTGCAGATTGGCCGCGCCGAGAAGTTTTACGATGGTCTTCCCAATCACACTCGGCAATTGGTTAAACAGCGCTATAAATTCCCAGTGATTGGCGAAAACACGCAAACTCGAGCCTTGGCTGAGGACCTTAAGGCCGGTGGCACCGGCTCCATTCGCGATAAGGATCTCCTCAGCTACAATCTGATTCGCCTGCTCTATCCTATGACTGATTTTATTATGGATTCGATGCCCACTCCCGCCTATCGCTGGATTCGCACCTTTATGGAAGACCGTCGCTACACCCGGGGCAACGATTTTATTCCGCTCGAAGACCTGGCTCGCGCTCGGCGCGCCGTTATCACTCAGCCGCATAAGAGTCTGACTCAGAACGTACGCGAAGGAACCGCATTCCTTCCTGCCCGCAAACAGCGCCTAAAGGTTCCCTCCCCGACCGGCGTAACCCAACCCATGCGCGTGACCATCGTGGGCTTTGATACCTCGGGTAGTATGGGCGGAAATCCCGGCGACTTCCAAACCGGCCTGATTCAAGCCTTTGTCGATCGCGCACTAAGCGACATTGTCAACGGTCGCCACAATCATATCGCGCATCTGCTGGGTTTCGACGACGGCGTTCATTTTAGCAAAGCGGTAAAGAATAGCGCCGACGCTTATGACATTTTGATGAAGGGTCGCAGTTACCTAAAGAACCAAGGTCGGGGCACCAATATCATGGCTGTGCTTGAAGAGGCCTTTGCGCAGATTCTCGATGCACAAAAGCGCAACAACGGCGAGCCGCTCGCCGCCGCCAATGTGATTTTGATGTCCGATGGCGGCTCCACAATCGATCTTAAGCGCCTGCAGAAATTGATGTCTTTGGTGAATGAGAAAACACCCATCAAATTTATGTTTGTGGCGATCAACGGCGAGAATGAGGATTTGCGCAAGCTGACCCTGGACGTGCGCAGCCTTGGCGCCAGCGAAAGCTACTATCATATGTTTAAAGGGGGCGATATCGATGAGTTTATCGCCAACGCTCAAAGGTCTCCGGAGCCGAATTTAGAGCGTGAATTGTACACGGATAAGAGAGCCGACGCTCTCCCTCACAATATGGAGAACCGGTTAACGATGCTGGCCGGTCGATTGGACGAGGCCATTAAGACCATCAATCTCGACCAACGGCCACAAGACCTCAAATACTGGATAACCCAAATCAAAAAGATTCCATTCGCCGAGCAAAAACCCAAGTACACGCCGATCGGCTCGGAACTGAGTCGCTTTCGTTCACTCGCCGACAACTCAAAAGGGGCCTTTAAAGAACGGCGCGAAATTCAACTGGTGGCCGACGATCTGATGCGCAATTTTTCTGAGATTACGGGTATGCCCTTTACCAAGTTGATGCTCAATGATGCCGACAGCCTGCGCCATTTAATCGAAGCCGCTGAGTACTATGCGAGTGGCGGCGGGCGCGATTAAGGGATGTGGGATGACCGGCCGACTGCTGTTCTTTGCGCTAATCACCTTATCATCGAACTCGGCCTGGGCTCACAACAGCTGTGACCTTGCGTTGGTTTTGAAGACCGAGTTCGCTCGCATTGCCGCGCTCGCCGTAAGTAAAAAGCTCTTCACCCCACAACTGATTCAAGAGCTTAAAGATGCCGGTCCGAAGGCTGTGCTCGCCAAGATCCCTAAAACCACCGACAACCTGGTCTTCATTCAAAATCTGGCGCGTCTAGCACCGGAGCCAGAACAGTGGCCCGAGGTGCAGAAAGAGCTCTCTCAGATTCTCAACCATCTCAACATCGAAAATGAAGCGCGCGAGGAGTCCCGTCAGCAAACCAGCCTTGTACTTAGGCCGCAAAACATCAAAGAAACCGACCTGCCAAAGTCATTTCGCCTTGATCTTAACTCCAAACCCGCGCATCTGCACTACAGGTACGACCAACCCGTTCAGGTTAAAGCCGTTCATAAGGTGCTGCATAGCTTTCCCTACGACTTTATCGAAGCGTCCGACCTCAACATTCTTTCCGAACATTATGCGACCAACTCCGTTGGCGATCTTTTACTCGTGACCGTTCTCCAAGCCTATTTGCCTCGTCGCTGGGAGGAGACGCCGCAACTGAGAGTGATCAACGTCACGCAGAAGCGTGATGAATGGAAGTGGATTTCAACGGATATGAGTACCGATTGGACTTCGACTTCACCATTTTTTAAATATGAAGGACAACTCTGTTTCATGGCATTTATAGATCATGGGATCAAGGCTATGATTTTTTGCGAAAGAACTGGGGCGACTCCCCTTATCGTCTTTAACCCTGGCCTGCGCAACACGAGTATGTCGGCGCTGGTTTCTCTTGTCGGATATGACGAACGGCGAACCCCCTACGTCCTCGTCAAAATCAATAACCGAAAGCGTGTCTATCTTCGTTTGTTAAGCGAGGTCCAGTGATGCGCTGGATCCTACTCGCGGTAATTCTAAGTTCCTTCCATGCGGGAGCGACCCAACCGCCAGACGACCCATGCGAGGTCCATCTCCTCTCTCGCCCCCTGATTGGCCTACTGGAACTGGCCGTGCGCGAACAGCTGGTCACCACGGACGAAATCCGCGAGCGACTGAGGGACGAAGGCAAACCAGAGCAGCTTAGCGCCAGAAAAACTCTGAATACCACTCAACTTCAAGTGACCCGAGGACTGAAGCGAGCGTTCGAGAATGTCTCGTCCGCACAGTGGCCAGAAGTTAAAAAAGAAGTCGAAATCTGGTTAAACAGAACCTCGGAGCAAAATGTCACTCGGCAGGAATCCCGGAAGGAAACCGGCGCTATCATTCGCCCCGACGTGACCTTGGACTTTACAGGGGATCGAAAATCCATCACTAAAGTGGATCTGGCGGCTGCCCCGACAGGCCAACTTTGGGTGTCCTATTTTTTGGGCCGAAAATACTTCGTGTACGATACCTCAAGTAAGACCTACGTCCTAAATGGAGAAGTGGAAAGCTTCAGTGTAAAAAGATCGGTGCTGACTGACTCTCCAGATGGAAGACCAACAGCCCATATACTGACCCATGAAAACGGTGAAGAAATGCTTCTCTACCGAAGGCATACGGCGGGAGAAGCCCCAGTATCTCGAAAATTGATCGCTCAAAGCGGCAACCTCAATTTAGTGGCCTCAAGTCGAGAGGCTGTTTTGATCCACGGTAAGACCCGCCATGTGGTTGAAAACCTCGGCCGTTCCAACACAGAGCCATTAACATTCGAGATCAAAGATAATGTTAAATTACAACGCGTCGGTGACAGAATATTTGTGCTTAGATCCCATCCCGGTGGACTCGAGGTGATTGAGTCTGTAAATGGTGAATGGCAAGCGTTTTATTCGGACAATGCTCCCGTAAGTCCGCGCGTTCCATTTCTATTTTCTCACGCGAATCAAATCTATGCCACAAGGACTAAAGGAAGTCAGGTCTGGATCTCGAACTTGAATAACCCGTATGAGGCCCGAACCACTGTTGTTGTGAAGGGCATACCTACTATTTTCTCTTCCTCAATTGATGTAACCGAATTTAACGGCGAACCCTATATCCTGCTCGGCGGCATCAGTGGCAGCGACTTTGACACACTTGTTGTGCGGCCCTTCGGCCAAAATGAGAACGATCGAGTTCAGAAACTTAACATGGCCGGTGGTATGGCCACCACCCGCTGGTATCGCAGTCCAGACAATCAGCTTCTCATCGTCACTTCCGAACAGAACCGTCTCTTTATAAAGCCTTTGCCCGGGCCGACCCTCGACTTCGATGCCGATATTGAAATTTTCAATGTTCGATGGGCGCAAACACCGAACAACATCTACTTTGCCAACTCCGGCTTAAGCAAAAAACTGAACATCTATAGTGTTTTTAATGAGGCCAAGAGGCCATGAGACTGTGGCTCGCTCTTCTCATTCTATGCACGCCCGCCTTGGCTGCGCCCGAATGTGAGGATGAACTGGCCCCGCATGCCGCACTTTTACGATTGACTGAAGTCGCACTTCGAAACGGACACATTAACCCCGACGACCTTGATCGCCTAGTCGCGGGCAAAATCACCGATCTAAAGTCCCTCGGCAAACCACTCACCACAGAGAATTTGCCTGTTCTTCGCGGCCTGATTCAAACTTACAATTTGCTTCGAGACAGTTCGAATTGGAATCGGGCGCGCAGAGCCCTGAAAAAGATCGGCGAGAGCTCGCAAAAACAAAATGAACTCCGAGGCCAATCGCGAGTTGAAACCGCTCCCGTTTTACGGCCCCGCCTTTTTGCTAAGATACAGATTCCAGGCCCCTATGATCCTGATAAGAGTCACTTAAGTTATGCCGCTGACCCGTCGAACACCAATGGAGCCGTGGCTCACCTGGATCAAAACAATGTCATTCATGTACAAGACGCGAAAGGAAAACGACCACAGCGTCTGAAAGATTTTGTTGATGCCAAGAAAGTGGCCCTCGATATCGAGTTCGGCCCAGACGGGCACTGGCGTCTCCACGTATTGACCGGCCTACGCAAGCTCAAATATTGGATTGTCGAACAAGGCCACCCACCTACTTTGGTCTCGCACCTTGAACTTCCGGGAAAATGGAGTCTAGCTTCCTTGGCCAAATGGCAGCGCTTGGATGAGAGACATATATTCATGCTTAATAATCCGAAAGAATCCTACTGGGACAATGCCTCGGCTATGGTGATAGGTCCCAACGGACGTCGATCCCCGACTCGCTGTCGGGCTCGCGATAAAAACGGCCTAGTTCTAGTTGGC
The DNA here is from genome assembly GCA_022842925.1 of Bdellovibrionales bacterium. Classification (GTDB taxonomy): domain Bacteria; phylum Bdellovibrionota; class Bdellovibrionia; order Bdellovibrionales; family UBA1609; genus JALHOQ01. The sequence continues at coordinate 5,866 of JALHOQ010000038.1, read as the reverse complement.
CAAACCTGGTTCTGTGTTAACTACAATTACTCGGTTTTTCAACTCGATGATCTGCATTGGAAGCCGGTCTTCGAGAATAAAACTCGAGTACCGCTATCGCTAATCGATCATGCCGGGGAACCATGGCTCGGGTTTATCCGTAGAGACAAATTGAGCATCCAACCATTACTTCGACCCGCAAAGACGTTTGAAATAAAGGCAGACCCGGGCTTTCATATTTTTTCTCATATGGTCAAATGGATTTCAGACGGGCCCAACATCTACTCACTCTATTTTCAGGGCGGAAAGTACTATCGCTTGGGCAATATGCTTACGGGAGAGTCGGCGGAGCTCAACACTAGGTTGATGGCGGACGCCATCCGGCCCATCATTCTGACTGGCATCGAAGGCCGAAGTCTGATTGCCCTCTATAAAGAAAATTTGATTGAATTCATCAGCATCGACAATCAAAGACTTGGCTCAATTGAGTCGATTAATGGCTTTAGCACCTATTGGTTGGGTGATAAGAGCGACTTGACCATGGTCACAAGTAAACTATTGTCGGATTCGGCAACGGATATTGAGTTTCGCAAGGTTTTCAGCGAGGTGGGGGAATGAAGACCATTCTCGCCATGACACTTCTTATTTTATCTACCTCATCTTCGGCCGCGACGGAAAAGCCTGAGTGCGAGGCTTTCTTGGCTCGCGATGCTTTTGTGCGCTTGGCTGAGGGAGCTTTGAAAAAAGCCGTGATCACCGCAGCGGACTTACGACGGGTCGCTGACTCCCCACGGCCGGTGAATCCGATGTTGGGGAAGCCGGCATCGGTCGAGTCGGTGTCGTTTCAAAAGAGTTTCGCCACTGTAATTGGCAGAATGACTCCTGAATTTTGGCCTGAAGTGCAGACCGCCCTGCACGCCCTAGGCAAGCGCTCAGCGGCGGAGGCGGAGATAAAAGAAGAGTCGCGCGAGATGACTCGGACAGTTCTAGCGCCCAAAGAAATTTACAAGAAGAAAGTCTCTTCAACGATCCGGCTTGTGGACTTGTCTCCCGAGAGCTCCGATGTGACGTTTCATCTATGGGATCAGAGTCGACCCGAATGGATTCAAGCGGTCGACCTGAAAACTCAGTTTAGAAAACGAAGCGATTTTCTAAAGATTGATCCAAGAAAAATTCCTGCTAATGGACACGTACAGCGAGTCGGCCAGCTACTCAATGGGGAGTTCTATTTATTCGGAGAGAATCTTCAGGATCGGTGGTTGACCAACGGTAAAAGCTTCGCGGGGTTACCCTATGGTACGCGAAGTTCGATCCTTCGTACTGAATCAGGTCGACTCTTTTTTTCCCGCAAAACGGGGTTCTCGGACTTAGCTGGAGAACGGACTGAAGTTTTGGAGATGGCCGACGATGGCACTAGAATCAGTCGCAAATCCTTTTTAACGTCATCCATTCATGCCGCCTCACTATTTGAACAAAATGGTGAGGTCTTTGCCGCCTTCAAGACCTCCGCTCGCGAATTGCGTATCGAGTCCGTTACGTCGCAAACCCCGGGTCGCACCCTGAACGTGAATGTGAAAGACTCGGCCACCGAATTGAACCCGGATGTCCTGCGGGTAGAGGGCAAAAACTATTTGAAGATTTATTATCATGATTTCGAGGACCGATCGGTGTTCGAGGTTCATGATCCTTCGCGACCTGGCGAAACACGCGTGTTCAATTCTCGGTGGAATACAGGCCTTTTTGTGGCTTCGGCGCGCATATGGCGCGATCCTCCCACCGGGCGCTTGCTACTGGCCATAAAGGGATTTCAATCTCTTTTGATCTATGATTTGGAGTATTCAAAATTGGTTTTAAGTCTTCCCACAGCCAATGACAAACAGGTGAGTTGGCGTGTTTCGGATGATCAAGTGTATATGGCGATGATCGGCGCCGATAAAATATTCCGGGTCTTTCGCCTTTACAATGAGACCGGGAGGCCGAAGTGAGAAGCCTTTTAGCCGCAGCCCTTATCATTTGGAGTTTTCAAATCGGCGCGACCGAGAATCCGTGCGAGTCGGCTCTGGTGAACGATCTTGCCAAATTGGTTAAACTCGCGGTCGTGCAGAGATTGCACACGCCGGAACAAATTCAACAATGGATCAGTCAACCGGCCCCTACCCCGCTGGATATTCGGCAATCCCTTTCTACGGACCAAGTGGCCATTGTTCAGGCTTTAAGAAAAAGAACGACTGACATTTCGACAGCGCAATGGGCACAGCTACAACTGCAGATAACGGCTGATCTTAACCAACAAGCGGCCGAGGTTTCGGCCCGCGAGGAGTCTCGGCAGGAGACCAACGCCATAATTCGCCCGAAACTCCTACATCAGGTCAATTCTCCTGATTCATTTAGAGATGCCGGATGGACGCTCGATGCACAGGGAAATCCGACGATCTTCATTTCGAGCCAAAATGAGATATCTGTTTACGCTTACCAATGCGAGAGCGGATGCTTTGCTAAACTCAAGTCTTTCCCCTTTTTACCTCATACCTCTCCGACCGCTTCGTGGCTGCGCTCACCCGACGGGTCGCTCCGACTGGGGGTCTATTCCAGTAATTGGGGCGGGTGCGGAGGAAGATTGAGCATTCTGCCCATATCAAATTCTTCTGAGGCGCCGTTCGAGGAAGTCTTGGTTCAGAAAGATGTCTCCCGTGTACAAGGGGTTGGACAGCAGCTTTTTCTACAGTCCTCGGGACCAAAAATCTTTAAATTCGATGAATTAGTTTTCCTTACGCCAGCTCGCTCCAATCTTCGCAGTTCCGATCGACTCACCGTAATGGAGAACAACAATCCCTATGGCCTGCTCCGCACAAGCGATGGGCGCACACTTTACGCGGGAATAGAGGCAAAGGAGGAGAAGCTCAGCATCGGAGTGTGGAGTTTTACAAAAACAGGCTGGCAAAGGATCTATAGGCAAGCTTTTGAAAGATCCGCACCCGGCAAAGATCGGCCCATCTTAGTTGGACTATTTGAAACTCGTGAACGCGAGATTCTTATGACCGTAGCCCAGGGTAAAAAAATCCTTCTGCTCAAGCCCTTTGACAGCGAGTTTTCCACTCTTAAGTTTAAGATTGAGCACTTTGCCGAATGGGGAACCGCTCCAGAACTCACTCAAACCCAAGACGGACGATTCTTTATGGCCGTCACGGGCATTGGTTATAAGAAATCAGGTTATACTTCGACCTTCTCAGTTTTTGAACCATTTCAGTCTCGCCGTCCAGTCTTTCAAAAGCTGGATTCACGTGAGACCCAGGGCGAAGGCCTTTCGTGGCTTATGGATCCCCGAGGACAGCCCGTGCTCTCAGTGTTAAAGGCTCACCGCTGGACCATTGTAGATCCATTCACTGGTATGGGCCTAGTGATTCAAACACCGACAGAGGTTTTTCAATCCCGCCAGCTTCGCTTTGGCGACAATTTTTTTGTTGCTCTATTGGGCCGTGAGCAGGCCTATATTTACAAACTCGTGAGTGAGGGCGGGAAATGAAGATGTGGCTCGTTCTACTCTTCCTCTGCATTCCGGCCTTTGGCCACGCGCACGACTGTGAGGACGGACTTTCGCCGCATGCGGCACTTATGCGACTTGCTGAGTCCGCACTTCGGAACGGACATCTAAGTCCCGATGATCTTACGCGGTTCATTGCCGGCGAGATCAAGGACTTGAAGTCCATAGGCAAGCCCCTCACCACAGAGAACTTGCCGACTTTTCACGCTCTCATTAAATCCTATAACCGGCTTCGAACCACGGCAGATTGGGCTCGCGCGAGCGGCAGCCTTAAGAACATACTTGAAAGCGCTCAAGGACAGAATGAACGTCGAGACGAGGCGCGAACTAAAATGGCTCCTATTTTACGACCCCGCCTCTTTGCCACGATTCGAATTCCCGGTCCTTATGATCCCGATCAAGGGCAACTGATCTATGCCGCTGACCCTTCGAATGCGAACGGAGTTGTGGCCTACTTAGATCGAAAGAATGTCATTCATATTAGAGACGCGAAGACAAAAAAGGTGCGGCGCTTGAGCGAGTTTCGTGAGGCCAAAAATGTGTTTATCGATCTTGAGTTTGGTCCACACGGTCACTGGCATCTCCACGTTTTGACTGGCCACCGCACTCTTAAACATTGGATTGTTGAGCAGGGTCAACCAGCCGCTTTGGTTTCGCGTATACAACTCCCAGCCCGAGCTAGCCTGGGTGCTTTGGCCAATTGGCAGCGCACGGACGGCGTGCATTTGCTTATGTTTTATAGATCGGCTCGCATCACTTATTCGACTTTGGCCGTCCGTCGCGACGGACAAAGGTCTAAAGTTGGTTGCAATGCCCGCGACAAGGACAGTGTTATTTATATCGGCCACTCTTGGTTCTGTATCGACGACAAATTTACTGTCTTTCAGCTCAAAGACTTGAATTGGGTGCCAGTTTTTGCAAGCCCTATGCGGTCGCAAGTTTCCTTGATCAATCATGCCGGTGAGCCGTGGTTGGGTTTTATTCGCAGAGACAAAATTACTGTTCGGCCTTTGCATAGTTCCGTGGAGGAATATGAAATAAAACTAGATAAAGGCTACAATGTACATTCTCGGATGATTCAGTGGCTTTCAGAGGGACCAAACCTATATTCGCTTCATTTTCAGGACGGAAATTTTTATCAACATCATCATCACCTCGCCAATCTGATTACCGGAGAGTCGCAGAAGCTCAATAGCAAATTGGCTACGAACTTTGTCAGCCCTGTCGTCCTGGCCGGACCCGAAGGACGGAGGTTAATCGTGCTCTCCGCCGAAAGTTGGATCGATTTTGTCAGCAGCGATAATAAAAAGCTCGGTTCAATGGACGCGATCAACGGATATTACACCAACTGGCTGGGACAAGGGAACGGCTTGGCCATGGTCACCATGAAGAGACTTTCAGATTCCGCAACGGATTTGGAGTTTCGAAAGGTTTTTACCGAGGTAGGGGAATGAAATTCTTATTTGTGATTACTCTTGTTCTTTTTGCCACCTCATCTCTAGCTTCGGCTGAAAAGCCTGAGTGCGAAGCCTTTTTAGCGCGCGATGCCTATGTACGCTTGGCGGAGGGAGCTTGGAAAAAAACCTTGATCACCGCCGCCGACTTGCGACGGGTCGCTGAATCAGCACGGCCGCTGAATCCGGTGATGGGAAAGCCGGCTTCGGTCGAGTCGGTGTCGTTTCAAAAAGCCTTCGCTACAGTAATTGGTAGCATGACTCCCGAATCGTGGCCCGAGGTGCAACGCGCGATTCTTCAATTCCACAATCAGGCCACCACGGAGTCGGAAGCGCGCGGTGAATCGAGGGAGAATACTCGTCCCATTCTGCGGCCACTGCAAATCTTCAAAAAGAAAGTTTCCGCAAGCACATGGCTAGTGGACTGGAAACCATCGGGGGCCGATGTCGCATTTAATTTTTGGGACCGGGACCGGTCCGACTGGATTCAGCAAGTCCAATTGAAAACTGGGTTCAAGAAGAAAAAAGATGTCTTAAAGTTTGATTTTAAAAAGTGGCCTGAACGTGCGATAGTCGAGTCCGTCTTTCAAATGGCGGGCGGCAAGACCTATCTGAGTGGCTGGCACAACGGCTCATTTCGCTGGATCACAAATGCCGTTGCGTACACTCACATGGACGAGGGTTCAAGAAATTCGACCTTACAAACGTCCACCGGCCGATTGTTTTTCTCTCGAATGGTCAGAGGTTCAGATGGCAATCACAGCATTCAGGTCCTCGAAATGGCGGAAGATGGCACATGGGCTATCCGCAAATCCTATCAGACGGGCATTCCACACGCGGCCTCCTTGTTTGAGCATCAAGGTCACGTCTTCGCGGCGTTTGAGGTCCCGCC
>JALHOQ010000037.1 GCA_022842925.1 Bdellovibrionales bacterium | reverse complement strand
GACTACCAAAAGGTGAAAACCCTTTTCATTGACCATATTGTGACGTCATTAGAATGCGCCGACAAATTGGCAATTGAAACGATTCGGCGGTCCCCAAAGCATGTGATGCTGCTTCACGAGCGGGATATAACCGTCATGTTTCTTGAGGATCTGGCAAATGAAATTAAGAAACGCGGCTGGAAGATCATAGATGCTGCCGATGCCTATCATGACAAACTGTATCTAGAGCAACCTCAGAATACATTCGCAGGCTACGGAATTGTTTCCCAGCTCGCATTTGAGAAAACCGGAAAAAAAGTAGCTTGCTATGATTTTAAGGCCCTCAAGACGAAACTAGATAAAATGCTTGGACTATAATCCCTTCAATACTTAGCGATAGCCCATTGTGATCACACTGGGCACCTGCTTCTAGCGTCTCCATGGCATTCGGTCATCTAAGTCCTGCCTTTCTTAGCAGTCGAATAAAACTCCGCGAAGATCCACGCCCAAAATTACGTGAGAGCCGTGTAGCCACGGAGTAGCCAAAAAGTAGCAATCTCCCGAAATTTCGCGAATGATTGCGAAATATTTAAGCACAGGACGCCAGGCCCCTTCGTATGATTTCAAGTATTTGACTTCAATGGATTTCAGAAAGCTTCAGCTCAAGCGGTAATCGAAGAATGGTCGGGGCGACTGGATTCGAACCAGCGACCTTTTGCTCCCGAAGCAAACGCGCTACCAGGCTGCGCCACGCCCCGACTGTTTTGGAAAGGTCGCCAGTTTTACCCTAAAGTGGTGTGAATTCAAGGCCTAAGAACCGGCCGGGCCCTACTAATGGAGCGTTGGTCCATAATTTCCGGTTACGGCTGATTTTGATGGTATCTCAGGCACTTGCCGCTAAAAGGGCACGTCGGCGCGAGCGATAAAACATTTCAGGTATTCGCCCTCTGGGAACTCCGGCCGTACCGGATGATCGGGTCCGTGGCCACCCAGATAGAGGTGCCGTAAGACTCGGCCTGATTTCAACGAGGCATCGCACAGCACCGTCCGCCAGTCCTCGGCTTTCACAAGTCCCGAGCAGCTGGCGCCAACAAAAATTCCGCCTGGCTTCACCAGTTTAAGCGCATCGCGATTCAGTTTGGTGTAGGCGCGTAGTCCGTTCTCCAGATCCGCGCGTTTTTTTATAAAGGCGGGTGGATCACAAACCACGATGTCGTAACTTTCGGGCTGAAGCGTTCCTAGAATTTCAAGCGCGTCGCCGCAAAGGGCTTCTACGCCGCCCGCGTATCTTGAGACATTATGTCTTGCAAAACTTAAGGCCGCCTCGGACGTGTCAATCGTCGTCACTTCAACTGTTTTGCCTTCGCTCATCAAGGCCGCGGCTAGATGCGCTCCCCACTGGCCCACGTAGCAGCAAACATCAAGAATCCGCACCGGAGTCGTGGGGCGCTTAAAGCTATGCTTAAGGGCCTGTTTAAGAAGATGGACATTCCACTGTTGATCCAAAAAAAATCCGGTCTTCTGCCCGTGCGCCAGGTCCACGCGCAAGCTCACATCATCGAGAAAGCGAAAATCGGAATCATAGACGTCGCGCACCTGTCCGAACACGACTCGCTTCTCCCCGATCTTCAAACCCTCCATCACCCGGCTCTTGCTTGACGGCGCATCGACCACAGTCAAACCGCCGCGCTGGGTACCGAGTTCTTCGAGGGCCGAAAAAACATTCGGCAAAACCTTGTCCATTCCCGCGGTCGAGGCCTGCACGACCACGATCCACCCCTGCTCGCTCGTCAAAAACGAATCCACCACCAGGCCGGGCACGCCATCGGCTTCCGCAAAAAGCCAGCGGTGCGAAAACTCGCTCCAGCCGGCCGCGCGCCGGTGCTCAAAAGCCGACTGCAACCGCCGCTGAAAGAAGTCCACGCTGAGCACGTCCTTTTCTTTCGATCGCGAACTCAATTTGCGAAAGCAGATCTGCGAGGTCGGATGGGCGTAGCCGTAGGCAAGAAAATGATCGTCGGCGGTGCGAAGCTCGACAATCTCACCTGGCGCCACTTCTTTGGCGGAATGGGCCAACTCGCCGGTAAACACCCAAGGGTGACCGGAGCGGATCCGGCGATCCGCGCCTTTTTTCAGTCTCCAAACGGTCATAGCTATCCGGCTTCTCGCGGCGGGATAAAGAAGTCAAGGGGTCGGGACCTGAGTTTACGCCCGAGAAGCCTGAGCAGCTCAGGAGTCTGCGAAAATTTGATCCTACGGGATTTTACCGCCAGAAAAAGAGTCAAAGAGAAACTCACGGCCAGATTGATCAAGCCGCAGATAAAGGTACTCGCGGCGACGAGTATGGCCACCCCGAGAGGGGCATTAAACTTTAAACTTGCCATCGCCGCGCCAAAACTGGCCGTGGCAAAAGTGATATGGCGGGTGTCGAGGGGCAGACCGAAGATCAAACCGATCGCGCCCATGGCGCCGAGATAAAAACCAAGCGAGATATTGCCCATCCATGAACCGAGGTTTTCATCGATGGCGCGAATGGCTTTATCGAGATTGTGCGGACCCACGATGCGCTTAAGGATATCGCTCTGACGGAGACGAAATCCGACACTATTGAACACAAACCAATTGTTGGTAAAACCGGCCAGAAGGCCCGAGAGAAAAAGTCCCACGCCGGCGACTGCCGCATACCAAAAGGAGAGCGTCTTCCAAGGATGAAGGCTGTCGAGAGTGGCCCAGGCTTTATCGGGCGACATCAAATCATGCCGAGTCAGAACGAAGGGCAAGCAAAAGAATATGGCAGCGGGGAAGGCGATCAAGTAGTTGCCGAGAAGAGCCGCAAACTGGGAGCGTGAGGTGCGAATTATGACTTCGCTAAGGTTTTCCATGGCACCCTTGGACGTGGTCGCCTCATCCAGCGCATGGGCGAGAGTCGAAGCCGTCATGGCTGGCTGCTTGGTCGCCAGAGTCCCTCCCACATAAAGAATGAAAACAAATCCCGAAGCGTAGAGAGTTCCGAAAGCAAAGGCTTCGGGCGCAGGTGGCAGACCGAGCTTTCCGATCAACACCTTCAAAACCGCCATCAAAGCTACGATTACGCCGCCGATGGCGGCGGAGCGGAACATATCGATCCATTCGTCCCGCGTCTTGGTAATATAGTGCTCACCCGTCTTACCGGTGTGTTCGGTAATTTGATAAGCCAACATCTCCACATTCTGCCCGACAAACTTGCCTAGATTGAAGCGCTGCATTTCCGCGAGCGAAATCTCCATAAACAGATCCATGGCGGGCTTCGGCTCCCATTCGCCAAAGATGGTTTCGAGCAAGTCTAAAAGCTGCTGCATTCGCTTGTTCACTTGCTGGATTTTGGTCAGTCTGTAGGTCAGGCCGAGAGATGCGCCCTCTAAATGGCGGCGCGAGCGAATCCAACTCACCGCCATCGAGCAGCGTCCAAGCGAGTCGCGGATCATGGGCAGGGCCTCTTCGGCCGGTCCTTTACCGTCAATTAAGGCGTGCACATGGCGAGTCACTTCCATAAAAGAGTACTGCAGTTCGCGCCGACTCTTGAGGCGATGGGTGACCAGCGGATCATAACCTAAGCCGGCGAGCCGCAGACTTAAGATTTCGAGACTTAGAAACAACTGGGGAGCTAGGGCCTCGACCAGTTCGGAGCGCGCGGGCAAAATGAGCGCTAAAAATTCCGCGAACAAATCCCGGTCAATATTTTCAAGCCAATTCGCATCGGCGCTCTTCGAGTCAAAAACCCGGGCGATCAGAGATAGAATATCGTTGTACTCATGGGCCTTGGGCAGAAACTTGTACTCGATGCGCTTATAAACTTCACCGAAGACGCCCTGTTCAAGGGTCAGCCCGGTCTCGGTCAAGGCCTGAATAAAGTCACGGGAAGTCAACAAATCTTTAAGATTGCGCGAGAGTTCCTCGGCCACCGCCGGAACTGTTTTTAGATCGTCGATCACCTGGCGCAAATTCACGTTGGCGTTGGAAGTCGCACCGATTAGTCCCGGGCGAATCTGTCGGACAAAGCGTTTTAGTTCGCGCTCTAACTGCATTTGTTGCTCATCGGGTGGACTGTTCGTATAATCATCGCTCAATGACTAGTGACAAGCAACATCAGGATCCCAAGCATGATTCGTCGCGCCTTTATGCGCTCACTCTAACCGCACTCGGTATCGTCTTCGGCGATATCGGAACCTCTCCGCTGTATGCGATGCGGGAGTGTTTTTCGGGTCACTACAATATTCCCGTCACCACCGACAACGTGCTCGGCATGTTGTCGCTGATCATCTGGTCGCTGATTGGCGTGGTCTCTTTGAAGTATATTTTATTCGTTCTTCGGGCGGACAACAAAGGTGAGGGCGGAATTTTAGCGCTTCTCGCTTTGGCCGTTCCACCTAGCAAAACGAGCGGTGGCCGCAAACGCTGGTTGGTTTTTTTAGGCTTATTCGGCGCCGCGCTTTTGGTCGGCGATGGTATGATCACACCGGCCATCTCGGTTTTGTCGGCCGTAGAAGGTTTGAAGGTCGCCACATCGGCATTTGACGACTACATCGTTCTCATTACCGTCGCGATATTGACCGGGCTCTTTTATATCCAGAGCCTCGGCACCAACAAAATCGGCTTTCTCTTCGGACCAATCATCGCTGTTTACTTCGTGGTTCTCGCCCTCCTCGGGCTACCCCATGTCGTGCACTCCCCTTACATCTTGCACGCCTTTAATCCCTGGTTCGCCGTGGAGCTATTTATGCATCACGGGAGCAAAGTGTTTTGGGCCATGGGCTCGGTGTTTCTAGTGGTCACGGGTTGCGAAGCTCTCTATGCCGATATGGGGCACTTCGGGCGCAAGCCGATCCGACTGGCGTGGACCTATCTCGTGTTCCCCGCACTCGTGATCAACTATCTGGGTCAAGGCGCGTTGATTTTGACAACTCCGCAGGCGATCTCAAATCCGTTTTTTATGTTGGCGCCCGAGTGGTCTCTCTATCCACTGGTGATTCTGGTGACGATGGCCACAGTGGTGGCTTCGCAGGCCTTGATTTCGGGGGTGTTCTCCCTTACCCGACAGGCGATCTTAATGGGTTTTTGCCCACGCCTTAAAATCGTGCACACCTCTCACCACGAAATCGGCCAGATTTTTATTCCCAGCATGAACTGGGCACTTATGATAGCCACCATTTGGCTGGTGCTCGAGTTTAAGTCGTCTGGCAATTTGGTAGGCGCCTACGGTATTGCGGTGGCTTTAACCATGATCATCACCACAACCATGGCTCTTGTGGTCGCCTACCGGCGCTGGCGCTGGAAACCACTGACCGTAATCGCGCTTGGAATTCCGATGCTTCTAGTGGATGGGGTCTTTGTTGGAGCGAATATCGATAAAATTCCGCACGGCGGATGGTTTCCGCTCGGCGCCGCAGCCCTCTTTTTCGCTCTGATGACCACGTGGAAGCGCGGCCGCCGCATTTTGGCGATCCGACTCCGAGCCCAATGCCAACCCTTTGGGGATTTTGTGGCCACCGATATTAGCGCGGTCCACCACGTGTCCGGTACCGCCATGTTTCTGACCACCGATCCGGAGATGATTCCTCCGGCATTAGCCCGCAATCTCCGCCACAATAAGGTCATCCATAAGCGCGTTGTGCTCCTGAGCTTGGTGACTAAGGACGTGCCGCGGATTGCACGCGGAGAGCGCGCACGAATTGAAACCTTCCGCGATAATCTTTACCGCGTGACTTGCTATTTCGGATTTATGGAGACCCCGACAATCAACGAGGTGCTCGAATCGATTCAAGGTAAGGGATTGCAAATCCCGCTCGAAGACATCACCTTCTTCGTCGGTCGCGAGACGCTGATTGCGTCGAACAAGACGGGTGGAATGGCGCTGTGGCGAGAGCATTTATTTAGTTTTATGTCGCGGAATTCGTATCGGGCGACGTCGTTTTTTCAGATTCCGTATGAGCAGGTGATCGAAATCGGCTCTCAGATCGAGCTATAGCTGGCCCGCCAGCCTGTGTGCGCCCGGCATCAAACCTCCGCACTGGCAGGCTATTTGCTATTTCTTTAGTGAATGCATCCCAGCTCAAATATTCCAGACTTTGAACCTCAACCTTGTCCGCACCTCGGACAACGCATCCGACATGGCTTCTATCGTCGAAGTTCTGATCGAAGGAAAGTTCTTCGATGGCGGTGCTTGGACTGTCGAAAAACTTTCTCGGAAGCCACTGCGCTTCCCGAGTTCGGTCAAAAGAAAAGACAGGTAAATCGGCCCATAAAGGAGGACCTGTGTTCAGGAATGTCTCAACGTCGCATCAGTCTGCTCATGGGCATTTCGCGAACAACTGTGGCCCGCAAACTTCGCTTTCTGGGTTTGCAGGCCAAGTTTCGGCAACTGCGGTACCTAACTCGATTCGCGGTTAGTCCTGTAAGGCGAGCGCAATTCGACGAGATGGAGACCCATGAGCACAGCAAATTGAAACCGCTCAGTATTGCGTTGATGGTGGAGGAAGGATCCAGAAAGATCCTGGGCTTCGAGGTGAGTTCAATGCCCGCAAAGGGTCATTTGGCTAAGCGTGCCCGAAAAAAATACGGCCGCCGCCTCGACGGAAGGCCGATGGCCATGCGCAAACTGTTTCGCGAAGTCGATCAACTTCTTGACCCTAGGGCGACTGTCACCTCAGATCAAAATCCAAACTACCCGACCTGGATAAGTTCGTTTGGGTACATCCATAAAACTGTGAAGGGCCAACGAGGATCCATAGGTGGTCAGGGTGAACTTAAAAAAGTAAAGTTCGATCCAATCTTCTCGCTCAATCACACCTGTGCCATGTTTCGCGCCAACGTAAATCGGCTTTTTCGTAAGACTTGGTGCACGACAAAAAAAGCCGAGGCGTTAGTAGATCACCTCTGGCTTTACATGGATTTTCACAATCAGTTTTTAACAAAGAACTAAGGAAAGCTCGGAATTCTGTAGGACAAAATTCCGAGCGAAACCACAGGTAGGTGGGCCAGTTCTAGAATGTCCACCCTAGGGAGAACTCCGCCGCAAAATTCCCACTCGAAACACTCCGCTTAGTCTTCACACCATTCTCCGTCGTCTCGAGATCAGCGTCGCCCAACGGAAGCGAGAGACCGCCACCCAGCATGATATTGAAGCTATCCCAAAACCAACCGTAGCCGACAATCGCTTGCGCGAACAGCAGCGAGGCCGTTGCGGAACTGCCGCCGGCGGAATCAGTTACAGTCGCTTTAGCGCTTGCATATTCAATCGAGGGCCCAAGATAAAGACCGTCGGTGAACACGCCATTTTTAAACCAGTTGGCTCGGCCCCCGAATCCATAGGCGGTGACTTCAACCTCGCTCAAAATACCGTCATACTTAAGACGCCAGTAGGAGCCGCGAGGTCCCACTGTCCAATCTTCACTGACCTTGAAATCCATACTGACGCTCAGTAGGCCGAACACCAAACCCAACGGGCTGAAGCGGAAGTTCATGGTATCGCCGCTGGCCGCGAATGCACTTGCTGACTGCAGCGACAGTGCTGCAGCTACGATCACGAGTATCTTTCTCATTTTTATTTCCCCTCCAAGGAATTTTATTTGGACAGGCGGTCCAGCACGAATGGCAGAATTCCGCCCGCTTTAAAGTACTTGAGTTCGTTTGGTGTATCAATACGGAGGCGCGCCGTCATCTTCTTAGTCTCGCCGTTTTTACGCACCACGATTTCGATTTCGCTAAGCGGGGCCATCTTGTCCAATCCGCCAATGTCGATTTCTTCATCGCCCGTAAGGCCAAGCGAAGCCATCTTGGTCCCGTCCATCTGAATCGGCAACACGCCCATCCCGACCAAGTTCGAACGGTGAATCCGTTCGAAGCTTTCCGCAATGACCGCGCGGACACCTAAAAGACGCGTGCCCTTGGCGGCCCAGTCGCGCGATGAGCCCGATCCATACTCCTTACCGGCGAAGACGACGAGCGGCGTATTGCGCTTGCGGTAATCTTCGGCGGCTTCATAGATGGTGGTCTCTTTGCCTTCCGGAAAAATCTTGGTGAGGCCACCCTCTTTGCTCACCATTTTATTCTTAATACGAACATTGGCGAACGTTCCGCGGATCATCACCTCGTGATTGCCGCGGCGAGCGCCGTAGGAGTTAAAGTCCGCCTGTTGCACACCCTTTTGCGCCAGATAGAGTCCGGCGGGTGTGGACTTATTAATATTTCCAGCGGGAGAGATATGGTCGGTGGTGATAAAGTCGCCGAACAACCCCAAAACACGAGCACCTTTGATTTCGCGGGCCTTGGCTTCTTCGATCAGCTTGGCATCGAAGAACGGTGGCTGCTTGATGTAAGTCGAATCATCCGACCAACTGTAGGTCGCGCCCGTGGGGCTTGCCGTCTTTTGCCAATTGCTGTCACCGGCAAAAACATCACCGTACGCTTTTTTGAACTGCCCCGAGGTGACATGTTTCATCACCAGACTCGACAGCTCCTCACGATCCGGCCAGATATCCTTCAAGTAAACCGGCTCGTTCTTGTCGTTGTAACCGATCGGATCGACGGTCAGATTCATATTGATGTTTCCGGCGAGGGCGTAGGCCACCACTAGGGGTGGCGAGGCTAAGTAATTGCCCAAAACACTCGGATGAATTCGCGCTTCGAAGTTGCGGTTGCCACTCAACACGGCTGTGGTCGCAAGGCCGCCCTTATCAATGGCTGCCTGAATATGCGGCGGGAGCGGGCCGGCGTTGCCGATACAGGTGGTGCACCCGTAGCCCACAAGGTTAAAACCGACTTTTTCCAGAGAAGGCATCAGACCGGCGGCAATTAAATAGTCCGTCACCACTTTGCTGCCTGGGGCAAAGCTCGTCTTCACCCATGGCCGCGGCTTCAAACCCTTAGCGGCAGCATTGCGGGCCAGCATAGCGGCACCAATCATCAAATCGGGATTGGAGGTATTGGTGCAAGAGGTGATGGCAGCGATGACCACCGATCCATTGGTCAGATTATATTTGTGTCCGTTGGGATCTGTAATCGGAACGGTAGCGCCGAGTACACCTAACTCCTTATCCGGGTGCGACGGCTCAAGCTCGACAGACTTCGTCTTCATGGCCGAAGTGTCGTCTGCCCAAGCGCTGACCTTAGCCGCATCCATTCCCTTCAACTGCTCAGCGAAGCGGCCGACCGCGAATTTGCGAAAGGAGGTGCGTACGCCTTTCAAGCCGACACGGTCATGGGGTTTAGCTGGACCAGAGAGTGACGGCTCGACCGTAGAGAGATCGAGTGTCAACACATCCGAATACTGAACATTCTTCGACGGCGTCGAAACAAACAAACCTTGCGCTTTGAAATAGGCTTCCGCTCGGTCGGCACGATCGCCGCGGCCGGTGGAGCGCAAAAATTCAATCGTCTTGGCGTCGACCGGAAACACTCCGATCGTGGCGCCGTATTCGGGCGCCATGTTGGAGATCGTCGCCCGATCGGCCACGCTCAAAGTCGCCACACCCTCACCGAAATACTCGACGAACTTTCCGACCACGCCGCGCTTGCGCAGCATTTGCGTACACGTCAACACGAGGTCTGTGGCGGTGGCACCCGGCTCGAGCCGGCCCGTAAACTCAAAGCCAATCACCTGCGGAATCAGCATCGTGCACGGCTGCCCGAGCATCGCCGCTTCCGCCTCAATGCCGCCCACGCCCCAGCCCACGACGCCAAGACCGTTGATCATGGTCGTGTGCGAATCGGTGCCGACCAGCGTATCCGGATAAATAAAATCAAGGCCGCCCAGCTTTCCGGTCAGTGCGACATGCGAAAGATACTCCACGTTCACCTGATGGCAGATTCCCGTTCCCGGGGGCACCACCTGAAAATTGCGAAACGCTTTTTGCCCCCACTTTAAAAACTGATAGCGTTCCGAGTTGCGCTGAAATTCGAGTGCCAGGTTTTTGTCGAAGGCGTCGTTCGAAGCAAAGTAGTCGACCTGCACCGAATGATCGATCACGAGGTCCACCGGTTGCAGCGGATTCACTTTGTCTGGATTCCCTTTACGCGCGACCATGGCGGCGCGCATAGCGCCCAAGTCGGCGACCACTGGCACACCGGTGAAATCCTGCAGCAACACCCGGCCCGGCGTAAATTGAATTTCGTATTCCGACTCCGTTTTCGGATCCACTTTTAACAGAGCCTCAATGTCCGCCTTCTTCACCACTTCGCCGTCTTCAAAGCGCAGCAGATTTTCGAGCAGGATTTTATGCCCGTACGGCATTCGAGAAAGATCCAGTCCCAACGTTTTCGCGAGATGAGGAAGCGAGTGATAGGAGTACTTCGTGCCGCCGACTTCGAGTGTGGAGAGAGTGCCAAAGGAGTTCATAAGTACCGTATCCTTTTTAGACGATTGATGTACTCACCACGAATAACTCTTAGACAAAGAAAAGTGAATTCTCGCGCGAGCTTAACGCCTTGTGACGATTAGATCGTTTATTCAAGCTCGACCAACGTCCCGCCGAGAAAATGGGCAATGGGCGTGAGCAAAAGACTTTGGCAAATTACGTCAATCTCCTTAACAGTCGCGGCGTGCGCGCCGATGGGCAAACCCGCGCGCGAGATCGCACAGAAGTCCCTTTTAGAACTCGGTTGCAAAACATCGCAAAGCGCCATGTGGAGCAGCTTCCATAAAGTAATTGAAGAGTCCGAAATTTACCCGCCTCCCGAGGAACTGAGAGCCGCTCTCAAGAAGGAAGGCGAAGCCCGCGGATACGGCGGTGAAGCCTTCACTCGCTACGTGGACGCATTTATCGAAAATTATCAAACCGTTGTCGTCGGCATTGATGATCGCTTCGCGCCGGAAGACGCTAGCCGTTGGAAAAAGGCGTTGGCCGAAATGGAAGTCGGCGTGCGAGTCACCTCCGTGCATGCAGATCTGGCCGATCAAATCAACGCC
The DNA here is from genome assembly GCA_022842925.1 of Bdellovibrionales bacterium. Lineage (GTDB taxonomy): Bacteria > Bdellovibrionota > Bdellovibrionia > Bdellovibrionales > UBA1609 > JALHOQ01. The sequence goes on along the minus strand of JALHOQ010000037.1, from coordinate 13,532 downwards.
ACCCTGGCCAAACTCGCCGCCGCGGAAGCCGCGATCAATGCCGACTGTTCGGCACCTCCACCCGCTCCCACGCCCACCTCACCCGCTCCCGCACCGGGTACGATTTGGGAACAACTCGCCAAGGCTCAATCTCCCGAGGTGACAGGAATTCTCAAAACTTTCGCCACCGCATATCAGAGTTGTGACGTGCTCTCGCTCGCACCAATGACGGCAGAAACACCGAGCGTCCAAGGTATCACCGTGGTGGGAGAGCATCCAGCCGGAGGCCTCAAACGCGAAATCTCCAATGTCGCGGCCGTAAACTCGAGCCATTACTACATCAACGGTCAGCGTCTGGCGAAGACGAGCTGCTTTGAAATCCGCAACTCGCCTCTGATCTACGACTTCGGCGGTAAACCCTACACCTCGAGCGCCGATCCCTACCTGCTCGATATGTTTAAGAATGGCGGATCGGGTACGTCGGTTCTCGGAATCGATTGCTCAGGTTTTGTGTTTTCCGCCATTGGCCTAGCGGGACTCAAACTCGATTATGACCCAAAGAAAGTGATGAAGGCCGATTTGGTGCACGGAATTCCCTCCACCGCTTTCAAAGAACCGCAATCCAACGGCATGCGCTGTTTCGACAAAACTACGATGACCAAACAGACAAGCATTCTTCCCGGCGACATCGTAGCGATCAGCGGACACGTGAATATCGTCGACGCCGTTGGCGCCGATCCCTTCGGCCTCGCGCGCGCGCAGTCCAGCAGCGACTGCACAGCGGCCAAACTGAGCTACACCGGCTTTGACTTCGTACTCGCACAAAGTTCACCGTCGAAAGGCGGAATCGGCATCAACCGCTACCAAGCCAAAAACTATCTGGCCGAGTCGTCCACTTATCGCGATGGCCTAACGGCCTACGCCGTCGCCGCCTGCAAGGCTAAATTCGGCGGCTCAGGTGCCGTCGCGCTCTCCACCCTCTCGGTCGTCCGTCACAGAAAAACGGCCGACTGTCGCGCGCCTAAACCCCTCGTCACCCGCTTTGAAGACTGCGTCGACTCCTGCCGCGCGCTCTAAAAAGCGTCAACTTCGTCTACACCTGTCGCACCCAGGCCCGCGAAAGGCTTGATATTTTATTTAATTAAGCCCGCCGCTTGCTATGACACGTTGGGGTGAGAGTGTTTCTAACCGTCTTATTTTGGGTCACCCCTTGGGCGCTCGCCGACAACACGGCTCAGGTTCTAAATGGACCCGAGGCCTCGGCCGCTCCCGATCCGGGCTACTACGCGCGCGAGTGCGCCCGGGTTTACAAGGAAGCCAATTGCGCCGATTTCTTTAAAGAGAATCCCGAACTCGGCAAATACGCGATTGATTGCAACAAGCCCATCTCGCCCGAGACTGAACTAAAAAAGTGCGGGGCCGGCGCCTGGGAAGGTGCGACAGAACTGGCTCACTTTATCGCCGGCGCCGTCGCCGGCATTAGTAGCATCTAGCTATGGTTCAATACGCATCCATGAGTCAATACGAGGCCACAAGCCATCCTTACTCGGATTTTGTTACCAACTGCAACCGATCGCAAATAAAGGAACTATAGAAGCCCACTTCAATCTGGCGACCGTCGATCAAGTATACGCCCAGGTACTCCTGATCATAACTACCCGGCGTGGTGTTTTTGAACTCCTGCCGTTCAACTCGGTTATCGGGATACTCCTGCCGCACAAGGCGGTCCGCCTTACGAGCGCAGCGCTCCACGTCCGAAAGAGCCCAAGCGCTTGAACCGATAAATAGAACCAACCCTAAAATCATTCCCCTGGCCATAAAACCTCCGCTGTCCATTGATCGCCTGATGCCTCAACTTTTATGAGAGAGCAATTGTTAATCTTGAAACGTGGAATTTTCAAATGATCCTGAAGCGCCAACCATACACCCCCATGACTTACTACAAGGTACGGCTCCTCGTCGGAATGGTGATCTCGCCACGCCTTCTCGACCCGGCCGTAAAAAACTTTGCGGCTCTCCCCTTCCGCCGGCTCACCCTCGCCGAGCAAAAGGTGAATAAACTCAGACGTGCCCCTTCCTTCCCACTCGCCCAAATGCCATTCGCGCCAATCAGGATTTAAGTGCAAATCCAAATTTAACTCGCGGGCCAGATAGTGCGCTGTTTGCTTAGCCCGAGTCATATCGCTCGAAATTATTTTATGCACGCGATGGCGAAGCAGCTGCGTGAGGCGCTTGGCTAAGGTTTCGGCTTGGAGGTGCCCCTCGGGTAGCAGAGGATGATCAAGACCGCTACCTGCCAGAACTTCTTTGGCGTTGGCTTCGGTGCGGCCGTGGCGAACGAAATAAAAAAGCATAGTCGATTTTTAATCGAGAGAGAGGACCGGCGGCAACCCGAGTCGATCCGCGGCGTTGATCTTTTCTAAGTTCAAGGCCACCGCTGTCAGCTCGATCCGATTCGGCTCGCCTGGAGGTCCACCATAGAGCTCGTCACCTAAAATGGGGGCATGATGGAGTGCCAGCTCCACGCGCAGCTGGTGCGGTCGGCCTGTCAGGGGTTGCAGCTCCCACACCAAAAAATCCGTGTGCTTCTCGGTCACCCTGGCGCGGGTCACGCTCACTTTGCCGGTGGGCGATACGTACGCCCGCCTCTTGCCGCGCAAAAGTTTCGATCGCCACTCGACCCAATCCGTCGGTAGGGATGCGACCCCGGCAATCGTGCGAGCGCGATAGGTTTTTATAATCTCACCGTGTTCGAACCATTTTTGCCCAAGCCGATGCGCTTCGGCCGACTTCGCGAAGAGAACGAGTCCCGACACTTCAAAATCCAGTCGGTGGATTGGAAAAATTTGCTGGCCGACTTCCTTTTGCAGTTCACGACCCAAACACGGTCGCGAATCGTCCTTGTCCCTCGCGGGAGTCGTCAACCACCCCGAGGATTTTACGACGACAAGCCAATTTTCATTCTCGAATATTCTTTGAATTGCACTCACGCCCCTACATAACTCGGCGCCGATAGGAGAACAAGAGGACAAACGCGCCCACGCCGATCAGACTTGCGACCAAGTAGGGCATGCCGGGAAAATATTCCGCCGAGCCGGTCACGGTGAAGCGCGTGAACAGCTGGGTGTAGAGCAACGGAGCCAGAATCGAGGTGAGACTGCCGAGCGAAATCAAACTGCCCTGCAGTTCCCCCTGTTCATTACTGGGAGTCCCGTGCGTGATCAAAGATTGCAGCGCCGGTTGGGCCAGGCCCGAAATCGAGTACACCACCAAGATCGGGTACATCATCCAACCCAGTGGCGCCACGGCGAACAGGAAGAATCCCACAATATAGAAGAAAATGCCGATCCGAAGCGAACGCGCCTCACCGATCCTCTTCACCACCCGGCCCGCCAGCCAAGCCTGCACGATAGCGATGCAAAACCCCACACACGTGAGCGAAATCCCCACCTGAAACGCGGTCCACTTGAATTTGTGTTCCGTGAACAGAGTCCAAATGCTGGGATGGGAATTGCCTGCCATAAAAAGGCAAAAGTAAATCCACACCAGAATCGCGATCGGCGAGGGCTTTAGAATCCTGAACAAGGAGCTGAACGGATTGATTCGTCTCCACTCCATCTTACGCCGCTGGCTTTGGGGCAAGGACTCCGGAAGCACCAAGAGCCCAAACGCAAAGTTGAGAAGATTCATTCCCGCCGCCACATAAAACGGCATGGCCGGCCCACCCCAGCCACCGAGCACGCCCCCAAGGGCAGGGCCCAAAATAAACCCCAACCCCCACGCCCCGCCAATCAAGCCAAAATTCGCCGAGCGATTTTCGTCGGTCGACACGTCGGCCATATAGGCCGAAGCCACAGTCATACTCGCGCCGGTCAGACCCGAGATCACCCGTCCGATAAAAAGCAGCGTGAGGGTGGGCGCCCAAGCCATTAACACGTAGTCGAGGCCGGCGCCCAAAAGCGAAATCAGAAGCACCGGTCTGCGGCCATAGCGATCGGAAAGCGCGCCGAGCACCGGCGAGGCCACGAGCTGCATCAGCGCATAGACCGAAATAAAATAGCCGAAGTACGTGTGCACAAATCCGGGATCGGCATTGAAGCGGCGGATGACATCGGGAAACACTGGAATGAGCAAACCAATTCCCAAAGCGTCGATCAAAATGGTGAAGAATATGAATTCTCGACTGGCGGTTTTCACTTTCACATCTCATTGTGAGACGAAACTCTTCACAAAAAAAGCGAATTCAATGCGAAGACGAATTCCACCTCATGGCTTAAGCACAGAATCTGTTTGATCATTTTCGCGAATTCTCATTGCGAGATGTTCACAGAGAAAACGAAACTCATGTTGCAATTTTCTGCGAAGCGTCATACGATGAGTTCATAAGCAGCTATGAGTCACTGAACAAAAAAACCATACAGTCCCAAACCCAAATCCACGCGGGTTGCCATCTGGCGGCCCGCGGTCCTTTTTTGCGAATCAAACTGACACACTCGTGATCACAGAAATTCCCTCCTAAATTTCCACCGTTTACACTCGCGATCCTATAACTATAGGAAATGATTCAATCCGGCCGCGCCAGATTGATACGGAATGTTCACAAATTCTGAAGGTTTTTAAAAAAGCCGATAGACTGAGTGTATGTCATCCTCGGCCGCCCCGACTTTATTACCGAGCACCGCTCCGGATATCTATAGTTACCATGACTATAGACAATTCCTGCGCGATTGGCTCCAGCACCTGAAGAGCGAGCACCGCCTGTCCACACGCCAGGTCGCCAAAGCGAGTGGCGTGTCCGAAAGCTATTTGTCCATGATCATCAGCGGCTCACGCCGCCTGTCGAGCGAACAATTGGCCAAACTCGCGCCCTCACTTAAGCTCGAGCGTTCCGAAGCCTCGTATCTGGAATGGCTGATCACGGTGGTGAATGCCGACTCTCCCGAGGAGCAGCTCGAGGCACTTAAAAAAATTCAGCGCTTTCGCCGCTATCGCAACCTCAATCCGCTCGAGATCGAAACTTACAAGTATTTGCAGCACTGGTATCATATCGCCATCCGCGAGCTCGCGCAGATTCCGGGCTTTCAACTTGATCCTAAATGGATTCAAGAGTCGCTCCGCTATAAGGTTTCCCTACCGGAAATCAAGAATGCGGTGGAATTCTTGATCGACCACGGATTTCTAACCGTCGACGATCAAGGCAAGTTTATTAAGCCCGATAAGTTAGTTCAGTGTAAGACCGGCGTCCTGAAACCCGCGCTCACCAAGTTCCACACCGAGATGCTGAATTTGGCTGCCACATCCATTTCCGAAATCCCCTCCGAAGAACGCAACATCAGCGCTTATACGTGTGCCATCCCCGCCGACCACGTCGAAGCCGCCAAGCAGATTCTCAACGAAGCACGGGATAAAATCATCGCCTTGTCACAGGCGAGTGAGACGTCGGATACGGTCTATCACTTCGGGTTTTTAGCATTTCCGTTGACGAAAAAAATGGGGGGAGATTCATGAAAATGGGGGTTGCGCGCATCAAGACCATCTTGATCGCGGTTTTCATGGGTCTGGGTTTGCTGAGTTATCAGAACTGCAGTCCGCAAGGGTTTAAATTCAAGAGCCAGCCGGGCGATTCGGACGATAAAATACTGCAGCAAAACGGCGGCACGACGACCGATAACCCCAAACCCACCTTAAGCCTTCAGGTCGGCTCCTTCGCGGAGATTTTGGACGCCGATGAACCGGTTCCGCAAATCTTCCTCTGTGTTGAACAGATCCGATTGCTTAAACCCGATGATGACGACGGGGACGACGTACGCATCGATTTGAACGGAGAGAACCAAATTCTGAATTTAAGGCCTGATGGTACGGTACTCGACTTCATCGACGTACCGGTCGGAAGCTATGGCCGGGTCGAGCTACGCCTTTCCTCAGATTGTGGTGGCGTCTCGGCCGCCGTATCGAATGCCAACGGCGACTACGCGATCAGTGAAGAGGTAAATCTACGATTTCGCGGTTCAGTCACCAACAACGGCAGTATCAAACGCCTCGTTCTCGATATGGACCAAATGGTGACAGGCTTGGTCGACGCAAAGAATAGAAACGACGTCGAAGAAGCCCTAACCGATTTCGAAGGCGGTTGCGGCGGCGACTAAGCGTTTCATATGGCGGCCAAATTCGGCCATTTTGCGTAAGTAGTTGGCATCCCCCTTTCGTTCAACGAAATACCCAAAGATACCTCTGATATCGACAGCTTGGTTTGGCCTCACCCCTGCATTGACCATATGCGGGGGACTGCAATGAGGGTCATCTCGGTTTGGTACATCTTGATCTTCTCACTGATTGTCATGGGTTGCGGGCCGGCATTCGAAGCTTACAACTATGGCGAAGAAGACGGCGGCATAGGCCAAGGCGGCGGGCCCGTGATCGTGGATCCGGGGCTTCCGGCAACGGCGAATATCGTGCGCAATCCCACTTTTGCTCAGGACATGAATATTTGGGAAGATTGGGGCGGTAGCTCTCTTCTTTCCACCGGTGCGTACTCGGGCGGCCGAGCCGTGCGCATCAGCGGAAGCGGCCAAGGCGGCGTCGGGCAAGAGGTTTTGTTTCGAGTCAAAACCCGGGCGACGTACTTGCTCAAAGCCGTGGCCAAAGTCGCCGCCGCGAGCGACGAAGTCTATATGGGCGTTCGCTTCTTTGATCTCAGCAATGCTACGATCGCGGACATCCGCACGCGCGTCACTTCCACCACCTATCAAAATCACTCCGTCAGCGTCACGATCCCGACTGGTGCTTCCAGCGCGAAGGTCTATGTGTGGAAGCAATCGGCCGCCAACTCGTTCGCCGACTTTGACGATTTCTCCATGGTGATGTCTTCGCCGCCGACGGCGCCACCAAAGGAAAGTGTGATCAACAATCCGAACAACTTTCTTCCCACCGGCCCCATCGGCAGCTACAACCTCGTCCTCGACGAAAGCTTCAACGGTTCGGGCATCAACACGACGTATTGGAATACGGGACTTTGGTTTAACACCACGATCAACAACGAGCTTCAGGCCTACCGCCCCGAAAACGTGCGCGTGAGCGGCGGCAACCTCTCACTCGTGGCCGAAAGCCGAGCGGCGCAAACGACTTGGGGCGAGAATATGAACTACGCCTCGGGAGCCATCACCACCCGCAACAAGTTCACTTTCACCTATGGTGTCGTCGAAGCCCGACTGCGTCTTCCGGTGGGAGCCGGTCTCTCGTCTCTGTTCCAGCTCCAACCCAACAACAAACGTTCCCCGCCCGAAATCACCATTATGTCCGGGCTGGGACAGAATCCTTATCAAACGGGATTTAATTATAAATTTTATGACATCAATGGCGCCGTCAAAGCCCTGGTGGGCGCGGTCAATGGAGTTGATTTCTCCGAAGCCTATCACACCTTCACGCTCGAATGGACCGACAGCAAGATCAACTTCTTCGTCGATGGAATCCTCAAAGGCACCTACACGGGCGATTCCGTCTTGCGCGATGATGCTTTCATCATGCTGTCACTCGCCGTCGGCGGTGTCATTCCCGGGGCTCCGAGCGGAGTGGGCTTTCCGCAGACTCTCCAGGCCGACTATATTCGCGTGTGGCAAAAACCCTAGATACGGGCCGCGACTGCTTTGAGATCGGAATCATAAAGAGGAACCCGACGGACCCGTACCGGCTCAACCTTTAGAATGTGCACGATTTTCGGCTCCGCGTTTAACTCCATTTCCACTCGTACCAGACCGAGGTACTCGGCTCTCTTCATTAGCTTCACTACCCTCTCCTTATTTTGCACATGCAAAGTGTAGCGGGCCCGATGAGTGGCATTGATAATCAGTTTGGCTGGCTCGTCTTTGTTAAGAGAGAGCAGTCCAACCACTGTGTGGCGGTTGGACTCAGGTTCGTCCGCGAAACCCTTATGGCCAAACAGGATCAGGGCGGCGAACAGGCTTAGGAGCATGGTCTTCGGCATATGTTTTCCTCTTAGTACAAGGATTGAAAAATTAGAACCCGACCGGCCCATCCAGTCATGACGCGTGACACATTAGGCGATGATATTATGGAAGGTCCGAGTCATCTTCTCGACGTCCAAAGGCTTGGTTAAAAACTCGTCGCAACCGACCTCAAAGCAGCGGTCTCGGGTTTCCTTAAGGGCATTCGCTGTCAGGGCGACTATGGCGCCCTCATACCCGCTCTTCCGCAATTCCTGAGTGCATTCGAAACCGTCCATACCCGGCATCTGCACGTCCATAAGCACGATGTCAAAGCGATCCGCTTGAGCCCGGCGCAGGGCTTCGAGGCCGTCCTCGGCGCCCGACACCGAGAATCCCATCTTAGTCAGGAGCATGCGCAACAAAAGCTGGTTATCGGGACTGTCATCGACCACCAGGACTTTTTTGCCGCTAAATCCGTTGGGGTCGGCCTCCGTCTCCCTTAGGTTCTCCATTCGCGGTTTGAGAACAGAGAGTCCACTATGGTCCGCGACCGTGGCCAAAAATGTGCTGCCTTTGCCGATTTGACTCTGTTCCAAAACCACATCGCCGCCGAGAAACTGGCCGATTTTTTTCGACAGCACCAGCCCTAGGCCGCTGCCGCCAAAACGCCGTCCCGTTTTTTGATCCGCTTGCGAAAAGATTTGAAACAGGCGCCCGGCCTGTTCCGAGTCCAACCCAATTCCTGTGTCGCGGATACGGAATTGGAGTTTATCGCCGTTCCGGCCATAGCGCACCTCGATCTGCCCATGCTCAGTGAACTTATTGGCATTGCCAATCAGGTTGACAAGAATTTGCTGCAGGCGAACTCGGTCCGTAACCACCCGTGACTCCTGGGGAGGGAGCTCGGATACAAACTTCAATTGATTGAAGCGCTGCTGGGTCTTCACTTCAAACATGCGGCGAAGATCGGCCATAAAATCTTGTAAGTCGAATTCGGAGGGCTCGATTTCAAGACGCCCGCTTTCGACTTTTGAGATGTCGAGGATATCGTCGATGACCCGGCCCAAGTCCCGACCTGTCTGCTCAATGATGTCCAGATACTTCTGCCTCTCTTCTGGACCAAGTTTGGGATCGCGAAGAAGTTCAGCGAAGCCGAGAATAATCCCGAGCGGCGACCGGATCTCGTGACTGGTGTTGGCTAAAAATATGGATTTGATCTGGCTGGCGTTTTCGGCTTGGCGGCGTCCAAAAATGTGGTTCTTGAGGTCGTTCGACATCTTATTGACCGCTTCTGCCAACTGACCGAGTTCATCCTTTGATGTCACCTTCGCTTGCAAGGCGAAGTTTCCCCGGCCGACCTCGTCGGCGACATCGCGCAAATCCTTTAGGGACCGAGTCAGATGTCGACTGAAGCGATAGGTCACATAAAGGCCCGTGCCCTCGACCGTTAGGACCGTCAGAGTGAGCAGAAATATTAAAATCGATTCCAGCCAGCGCGAGCCTTCGCCCAGCGCGCTAGAAAAGCGAGTCTCCAAAACGGTGAGTTCTTCATTAATGGATCCAATGCGCTCCATAATTCCATTTATGGTCGTCGAGCGCGGTCCACCGTTTTGAATGTGAAGGTGGAGTATATTGGCCTCCCGAATCAGTTCGTCGACTTTCACGTCGGCCTGCGACCAGGCTTCAACCGCTGTTTGCACATGGGGGTTGAAGTGGAATCGGCGCAGCAGAAAAATCATACCATTAATATCGTCCGGGTGGTTGCCGCCATCGCGAAAGCCCGCGCGAACTAAGTCCATATTTATGGGCTGCTGTTGCAAGTGCAAACGGGCCTGACGATCGCCAAAGTTGATTTTCAAGCTTTCTTTAAATCCTCGGTAATAATTTTCGTCGTGAGTCACGGCGTACTGATAAAGGCTTAAAATCGCGTCCTTCTGCGCCTTCGACCAAAGCCCTTCCCCGTGCACCATCGCGCGGACGGCCGACAACGTTTTCATGGCAAAAAGAAGCGTAAAGAGTTCAAGGGCGATCAGGACCGCCATCAAACCTACCACTGCGTAAAGCTTCTTTCCGACCGAAAGATTTCGCCACATTGTGATCATGTAGGGCGGCATCATGCAAAAAAGGAGGTAAAATGACAACGAATTTGGACCCATCCGGGAATTTTGCCCCAACACTTTTTGTGTAGAAATGCCCTACGCGATTTTATCACCGAGTCACAGGCAAAACCGGCTGGCAGCATCTTTGCTCTTACGAGCAGATCATCATTCTAGCGACCAATAGGAGGTCCCCTTGAATAAGTTCCTCGTGCTTTTAATGCTCCCCCTGGCGCTCACCGCCTGTAAGGATAAGAACAACCCGATTGCCCAACCAATGAAAGATGCGGATCTACAAGGGACATGGCAGAGCACCTGTGAGGTCAAGCCCCTTGGCGCCGTTATCAGTGGCTTTATGACCGAGTTCCAGGCTTCCGTTAAGGCCCAGCGGGTTCAGTATAAGTTCGACGCCAATCGCCTCCAGCGCGTAACTCTTGTCTACAACACCGCCGATTGCACGGGCCAGGAGTCCTATGTATGGAACGAGTCCGGCGTATTCGACGTAAAAGACAAAGTGCAAGTCGCGAACGTGGGCGATGCCAAAGGCCTCGACATGGATTTTAATAAAGTCGTGCTGACTGTTCGCGATGAGAACGGCCTCAAGATAGCCAATGAACGGAAGCTTTGCGGTCGCGCCGATTGGGCCGTGGACAAGGAACAGCCGGTGACAGCCAATTCAAAAGAAGCCAACTGTTATGGCGTTCCAGTTCCGCGTAAGAGCGCCAATATTTATCGGATTGATAAGCCGGCCGGAGATGTCCGTTGGACGATCAGTTTCGGCGCCGATCCGACAACTCCAGCAGCGGCTGGACAGCGTCCCGCCACTCTCAGCCCGGTCAAGTTCGAAAAGGACAAACGCTAGTCTAAGTTTCTGGTACGAATGAACGAGACCCTTCGGTAGGACCGGAGGGTCTTGTCCGTTGTGGGCTACGAAAGAGCGGCCAAGGTCACTTTTGCCGCGGGACCAAGGGGCCGCTCCCTCAGCTGAATCAAACGAATTTCATTACTAAGAGGCTGTTTCGATTTCCCTTCAAACACATACAATTCGACGCCATCTTTTTTCAACTTGGTCACCACGTGATCTGGCAGGACCCCGGCACCTAATCCGCAGGTGATAAACTTGGCCAGACCCTGCACGTCCATGATGTGCGAGCGCACGTTGAGCCGCAGATTCTTACGTTTCAAATGATGCAGCATCCACCGCCGTAAAATGGGTTCCTGACCGCGGTACTCAATATAGTCGAGACTTTCAAAATAGCTTTGAGTGTAGCTGACCCGCGGCCGGCCACTCATATAGTCCCGTGAAGCGCAAAGAAGTAAATTCTCACGCGCTACGGCCTTATACTCGATTCGCCGATCGAGCGGGGATTCGTCGACAAAAGCAAAGTCCAAATCACCCCGGATCAACGCTTGCGACAACACCGATGCGTAGTCGAGCGTGATTTCAAACTGGATTTTTCTGAACTTTTTGCCGACCTCCGCTAGCTTCGGAACGAGAATATTGACCCCGAATTCGATCGGCATTCCGATCCGAACCATTCCTTCGGCTTCCTGGTCCCGACCGGTCACCCGGCGCAAACGATCCCCCACGGTCACAAAGGCCTGGGCGATGTCCGGATAGATCTGAGTCGCGATTTCGGTCGGCAACAACTTGCGACCGACTCGAGAGAACAGGGGTCGGCCCAGTTCCTCCTCTAAAGCTCTTATATGTTGCGATACTCCACTCTGGGTTAAATGTAACACTTCCGCCGCTCCCGTCATGGAACCGGTCTGGTAAACTGCCATAAACACTTTGAAATGATTGAGATTGTAATTGGGGATGCGCATTTCCATTCCATCAGTTTTACTAATCTATCTTTGTTACTTCAAATAATTTTTTATTCTTTTAAAAATACGGGATAACAGTCTCGGCTGTTGGTTCAGCCCACAAATCAAACTGCAAAATCTCATTAGGGGGGATTTTTAGATGAAAAAGCTCATTCTGTTCGCCGTTCTTTCTGTCATCGGAGCGCAAGCTCAAGCCACGCCAAATGGAGTTCGGGTCGCGCACTTGAACACGATGTATTTCGAAACCGGTAGCACTCTAGCTGCAAAAGAGATCCACTACGGTCACGTTTCAATCGACCGCTTTAGCCGCACCATCGAACTCAAACTGCAACCCGCCTTTCACTGTCCCGCCGGCGCCGTTTGCGCCATGGTCATGCCGCAAATGATCACGATCGAGCTGCCAAACCTGCAAGTTAAAAAAGGTGGCTGCGGAGAAGTCATTTACACGGCCGAAAAGAATTTGATGCCGGTCGATGGCCCCCGTCGGACATTGGAAGTTGTCGATAACCGCCACAACTACTGTGAGATCTACCCGATCATCCCGACCGTCGTACGATACACCGTCGAAACGCCCCGTCCTTATCGCCAAGAAGAGCACCAAATGCACGGCGATGAATTTTTAAATTAACAAGCGCAGTCATCAACCAATAAAATATTAAGGAAAATAGTTATGAAAAATCTGATCTTCGCACTTACAATCCTAATTCTCTCAACATCCGCACACGCCCGCTCAATTAAGACCTTCGTTACCGCTGAAATTCTCAGCATCCAAACTCAAAGCGGCAGCGCGCTCTCCGAGCAGAACCCGATCGGCGGCGAGATCCGCATGGACGTCTTTCACCGTCGCATGGGTCTTCAGCTGAACCTGCCCGGAACCTGCCCTAAAAACGCCATGTGCATCTGGGCCGGACCGGCTCCGCTGAACTATCAGTTCGAAGTCGCCAGCGAAACCCGGGGCGCCTGCGGCGAAACGATCATTCGCTCCAAAATACAGCCTCTCGAAGAAGGCGGCCCCTTGGCCACTTTGACCGTGACCGACTACACCACCCTAGTCTGCAAATACTTCCCGGCCGCTTGGGTCGAAGCCGAACTCCAGGTCCATGGTTTTATTAACGAAGTTCACACCATGACCGCCGAGAAGTTCCAGTAAGTCCTTGAAACCGCTTGCCAATGCGCGGCGGTATTGGCTACGCTCTGGCTTCGTTAATTGCAAATTTAGCGAAGTCGGCGCGTGGCTCAGCTTGGTAGAGCATCTGCTTGGGGTGCAGAAGGTCGCTGGTTCAAATCCAGTCGCGCCGACCAAATTCAAAGGTTCTCGGGGAGCCGTGGCAGTTGTAAGCGTCGAAGAGTTCCACAAAGCCCTAACAGCGCTAAACGAGGCCCACTCCGCATACCACCACCAGTCCGATTCAGCTCTCAAAGACATGTTAAGAGATTCAGTTATTCAGCGCTTCAAGTTGTGTGTCGAATTGGCGTGGAAGACTTCAATGAGAAAGCTGGGCCTCCCCCTGACCGCACCTAAACCGGCCGTCCGCGAAATGGCACAGGACCTGCTAAATCGATTGGCATGAAATTCGGACTCACCCAGACTCAGTTTGAGATTCTAGATCGAACCGCTATCCAACCCCTGAAAAAGGCCGGCGGCCAAGTATGGATTTTCGGATCCCGCGCCCGCGGCGATCACAAA
>JALHOQ010000036.1 GCA_022842925.1 Bdellovibrionales bacterium | reverse complement strand
AGGATTCGTGCTACTCTCGCCGCCCTATGGAACCCACCATTCGCGATCGAATATTGACACTTAAGGCTGAACGTAACGCGCTCATTCTCTCGCATTTTTACGAAGACGGTGCGATCCAGGATCTGGCCGACCACGTCGGCGATTCTTTGGCGCTCGCACAGTGGGGTGAGGCGGCGGAACAGCCGGTGATTCTGCTGGCGGGCGTGGTGTTCATGGCGGAAAGCGCGAAAATTCTGTCGCCGGAGAAGATGGTCTTGATTCCCGATACCGATGCCGGCTGCTCCTTGGTTGATCACTCCCCTTACGCCAAGTACCGCGCCTGGCGGGAGCAGCATCCCGACGCGATTTGTGTCAGCTATGTGAACTCGAGCGCCGAAGTGAAGAGCATCACCGATGTGTGCGTCACCTCCAGCAATGCCGAAAAGATCATCCGCGCCATTCCCGAGGACCGCCGCATCCTCTTTGGTCCCGACCGAAATTTGGGCCGCTATTTAGCGAAGAAACTCGATCGGGAAATGATTCTTTGGCCCGGTGCCTGTGAAGTGCATGTGCTTTTCTCCTCCCGTCGATTGTTCGAATTGAAGTCCGCGCATCCCGACGCAGTCGTAATCGCTCACCCAGAATGCGACGAAGCCGTGCTCGAATACGCCGACGTGATCGGCTCGACATCGCGACTTCTCGAAGAGGTGGTGAAAAATCCCGCCAAAAAATTTATCGTGGCCACCGAATATGGGATTTTTCATCAAATGCAAAAGTCCCGTCCGGACGCGGAATTGATTCAAGCGCCGGCCCAAGGCTCCTGCGCCTGTAACGAGTGCCCGTACATGAAACTCAACACCCTGGAGAAGGTCGAGCGCGCCCTGAAAACCCTGACCCCACAGATTCACGTCGCCCCAGAGATCGTGGAAAAGGCTCGCGTCGGCCTACGCCGCATGCTCGCCATCACCAAAGGCGAAAAGGTCCAATGGCCGACCACGTTTCAGGGTTAGTCGAACGCCTGCGACAGCGGAACCCCGAATTGCGTGGCGCGCTCTCGTCGGCATGGAACTCAACAGAGCCTCAGCATCGCCTCCTGATTCGCAACTCCATCCGCCAGACTCTCGGTTTAAACGGATCGGAATTTGATCACCTCAGTGACCTCCAGCAGCGGCCCACCGTAGCGGGCTGGTCCATTAGTGTCTCCCACTGCCCCCGTGCGGGAGGTTGGCTCGCCCTGCGCGATCCTGCAAAGCTCGGGTTTGATATTGAGTTGAGAGAAAGAATTCAATCGCGGTTGGTGAATCGTATTTCAACGGAAGGTGAACTCAACAGATGTCCCTATCCCGGCTTATTGTGGGTCGCCAAAGAGGCGTATTATAAAGCCCTTGCACCTCATCAACCTAAAACGGTGACTGAACTATATATAGACAGCTGGTGTTCTCTAGGGGACGAAGAATATTCCTTTGCCGGCCGCAATGGTTTTCGTTCTGGCCAGGGTTTCGTCAGCTCGGCCGAGGGGCTCTTGGTCTCAGTTTGCATTGTTTAGATTTGGCGGATGCGTCTCAATATGAGAATGCGCGTCTTTCGACTTAAACTTTGGTCGAGTCCCACCGATGAGATCAATAGGAACATCGCAGGGGATAGGAAATGAAAGCGGAAAGACGGCACGCGGCTCGAAAAATTGTAGATACAATTCATGTGGCGGAATTGACCTCCTTATCCAGCTACTCGGTGATCGCCCGTGAGGGTGTGATCGTCGATGCTTCGCAGAGCGGATTTCTGGTCAAGGTTGATCGCACATCATTGGTTCCAAAAGAATATAGAGAAAATCTGAGTATGTCGAATTTGGTGGGCCACCAGGTGGTGATGTACCTGCCGCAAATGAATTTGGATCTAGACGGAACCATCACGCGCGCCGATCACATCGGCAAGGGACGCTTCGAAATCGCGATTACTTTTTCAGCGGATGTGCCGGAATACTGGCGCGGTTGTCTGGTCGATTTGTTACCCGCTCCGGGCGAGATGGGTAAGGAAGAAGCCGCAATGGTGCTTCCGATCGGCAAAAGAGACTAGATATCGCCGGGTCTGGTCAGACTCAAAAAATCTTCGTAAGTTGCATTGGGAACGCCGTTGGAATCGCAGAGTGAAGCATTCTCCATCGCCCGAATTGCATTTTCTTTAGCGAATTGCTCATGTCTCACATCAATTCGCAGATCCCGCATATAACCGATAACTTCATTCGTCTCATCACGCGAGTCCTTGATCGACGAATAGATGCTCATAATGGTCGCGGCATCTTGAATCTTCTTAATCATTTGATTCAGTTCTTGGTTATAGGCGTAACCGGAACCGCCGGTTAGACCGAAGATACCCGTACAAGCCACAGCCCCCGGAATTGATCGAAGGCGATACACGCAGTATAGCCAACCACCACCACTGCCACCCATTACGAGATATCCCGAATTTCTGCGGCCTTCGAGTTCGGTGACTCGCACGGCCAGATCGCGTTCGGCTGAAGCGTAGGCCTCAAGGCAGCGGGCGCGACGCTCCTGAGTTTCAAGCTGGGGAGAAACCTGCGCCCATGCTTGCATCTGCAATCCACCCACCAAAAACAGTCCGGCTACTTTCCACATATGCCGGAAAGAATTGCACACTCGGTGCCAGTTTTTGCTGCAATATATTAGCGGTGGTTTTTAAAACTCGTTTATTTAGTCGCCAGACCGTGGCGAAATTACAAGGATACCCAGCCCCGCAAATTCTGTTCCGGGCCAAAAACCAAGCTGTAATGCAGGGGCAAAAACCACGAGAGAGCCTCGGCCAACTGACGCTGTTCACTGGCGTTGAGTTCGCCCACACTCTCGTTTGCCACCACTAAGTCCTGCTCGGTGAAATCTTGACTGGCGGCCACCAGAATTTTCACCTGATCAAAGCCTTGAGCCTGCAAGAGCTCCCGAAGTATGTCGCGCACATAAGGGGGTAAGAATTTATCGGTCGGTGGGCCGACTACGGGGCGGCTTTCGGGAGTTATGAGTACCTGACCCGCGGGAGGCGGGCTCCAGGGGGAAACAAAAAAACCCGTTTCGACAAAATTCCACAGCATGCCGTAGGTAAAAACATAGTCGGGAACCATTTTGTGGGGATTGACCACGAGGCCAATTCCGCGGCCAGCTAGCCACCGCACGACCTTGTCGAAGGACTCTTCGCCGTCCTGAGTCGCGACTTTTAGATAGGGCCATCCATCGGGACCGGTTGCGGTCTGGCCATCCTCCAAAACTCGAACTTTTAGGGTAAGTATGGAATCGAGAAATTGCTTCTCCCAGCGGTCGTCGCGGGCGCTTTCCGGAAGTTGCACGAGTTTCTCGAATTCCATAGGGGGGTCGTACCGCCCCTTGGCCCAGTCGAGCAACAGAAAGCTCTACATAGTGCCGAAAAGACTGCTGGAGGAGTCCACAACATGACGAAACGACGCGGCTTTTCGAAAGCCATTGACGATCTGGAGAGCGCCGCCGGCGCGGCGAGCGATATTGGATCCGACATGCGCGAGCGACTCGAAGAGGAACTCGAACGCATCGAAGACACAATCGACAAGCTGAAACCCCACTTGGATGAAATCCGCGGCAAACTGAATGACGGCTACCATGAAACCAAGAACAAGGCCGAGCATGAGATCAAAAAGAACCCCTGGGCCGCCGTAGGTATCGTGGCCTTCGTGTTCCTTATCATCGGCTTTTTACTCGCCGGACGGAGACGAGATTGAACTGGCTGTTCCGGCTTATATGGATTTTCTGGGGTAAACAAACGCTCGTGCGGGAGTACAAGCGCCGCAGTCTCTCGGTTTATCTGCGGGCGCTACGCGCAGCTCGCCTCTCGCTGATCGGAGTGCTGGCGACCTTTTTATTCCTGCAGCTTATGATGCTTTCGGGCGTGGGAGCCTTAGTCACCGGTTTCATGCTCTGGAGCCGTGACTTTCAGACCAAGCTCGAAATTCTCTTCTGGATCTTTACAGGCGCCTTCGCCCTTCCCGCCGTCGCCCTGATCATTCTTCTATCAGAGTGGCTTTGGTTTCGGCTCTCCGGCGCCCACCGAATGATGGACGAACTTTACCGTCGCGATTAGGGCTGAACTCCCCATGCTCGAATCTTGTCGTTTACAAATGTCAGCGCTTTATTGTATCGCGCCTGATTTTCTTGATAGAGCAGCTCATTCTCACCGGGAACGCCGCTGACATCTTTCAGTTCGACCTTGAGGTTCACAGTCGCCTTGAACTTGATTTTCTGCCAAATCTTGAGCGCAACTGAGGGCTCAAAGACCTCCATGACATCGAGGTCATTGTTCTTGAATCCGGTTAGATCCAGATGGATCTGCCGGGCGAAACGCAAACGCGCGATATAGTCGATCTCGTCGGCGTACTCGACTGCTTTCTCTAAGTCGCCTACGTCGTTCATCTTTTCCGATAAAAGACTCGCATCCAACATCACATCGCGCAGGTAACGAACGCGCAACATCAGCAGATTGAGAGCCGCATCCGAGTACCTCCCCGAGGCGAAAATCTGTTCGCGAATAATCTTCTCGAGCTTGGTCCGGGGAATGGTGCCGGCCACCGCTTGCAGCGCGGCCTGAACGTGCATCTTACGCCAGTCGAATTGAAAGACCTCATCCGGCGTTGGACTTGGAAGATCGAGCGTGACTTCGTTGATCTTGCGAACCCAAAGGTACACGACCTCCACAAGTTCTTTAGTGGGAGCGTATTTAGAAAACTCAGTGGCGAAGGGAATCAAATCGAACGGGACCGGGATCAGGTTCTTACCGTACGGTTCTTTGAGCAGCGCTTCGAAGCTGAACACGCGGCCAAGAGCCGTTTCAGTTTCGTCCATCTTCTGTTTCATCTGATCCATACGCTCGGGCATGCTCTTGGTCGCTTCAATGGCCTCGTCGGCTCCGCAGGCGGTGAGAAGCAAGAGCGTGCACATAAGAGAGATTGTGGTTTTCATCGTCGTCTCTCCTACTGCAACAATTCGGTTTTGAGTTGGCCGAGGAAATCGTCGGCGGGCACACCCAACCATAACGCGAACACTTTTTTAGCCAGACCCGGGGATGCCTTCATCGAGCCGCTGTAGGGATTGCGCGAGCGCTGAACTTCGTAGGTTAGCGTTTCACCACCATCGGTGCCGCGATGGATAAGAACGGTGAGAGTACCGCCCTCTTCGCCGTGGCCGCCGGCATTGACCATGGCCATGAACTTTCCGATATCCGCATCGTTCATGTTCACGTTATTGGCGGCAAAACCTTCTTCAAACGCGCTCACCAGTTTATCCATTGGCACTTCACGCAGGAAGGTCAGATGCATGGCGAAAATATTCTGCTGGTCGAGGGAACTCAGAGCACCGTCTGCCGCTCTTACGAATTTGCTCGGATCACCCATCAAAAGTTGAGCCACATATACTTTGACGTTAAAGAACACTTTCTTCAGGCGAACGCCAGAGCCGACGGTGGTCAGTGGATAGGACTGTCCGTCAACCGTCGCGGTGCCGCCAACGGAGATGTTCACTCCTTGTTTTTGTGTTTGACCTTGATCAAGTTTGACAACGGATGCGTGTGCGGCGCCGGACAGCAAAGCCGCGATTAAAAGGACGCTGGACATGTGTTTCATATGATCCCCCCTCAGAGATGCGAGTGAGGGTACCAGACTTAAACGATCTGTAAATCGACGAAGCGGATACCAGCCCTTTAAAAAAGTTTTCAAAGGGCTCAAGCCATCGGAATGCGAAAATTACTAAGGTTTAAGCAATACACTGGCTAGGGTTTGATACAGTTTGCGCAATTCATCGTATTGCGGCCTCAGGACCGTCAATGCTTCTAGCAAGGCTTTCTCCTGCTCACGGAAGCCTTGCAGCTGGGTCTGGATGCCGTCGAGTTTACTTTTGGCCGCATCGCGGATCGGCGTTACACGAGCGACTTCCCGCTCTTGACTGACCAGAGTCGAGCGCCAGCCCGGAAGGTCGCGGGTGATTTGACGCTCTTCGCTTTGTTTGGCGGTAATCGCACTATTTAACCCGTCCAGCGCCGCCTTGGCGTCGTCGAATTCTTTTTTCGCGCTGTCGTAATTAACTGTAACTTTGTAGTTTCGCAGAGCTGCAACCGCCACGTTAAAATCGCGCTCGGCATCGGCCAATTCACGACGGTAGCCGGGAAGCGCGTTCTGGGCATCGCGAACCTCACGCTGGTAGCGCGGAATCTCAAAGCCTTGGATGTCGCGTAGGCGATTGGAAGCCGTCTCGCGCCGCGCGCGCAATTCTCCGAGCTGCGAGGAAACTTGGCGCAGTTCGTTTACGATCTCATCGCGCCCATTTTGCGCCTGGCGCTCGGCTCGGTCCTCGAGTTGACGCATTTGCGCGTCGATGTTTTGTAGCCGGTTCTGCAGTTGGTTCAGTTCGCCTTCGATCCGGCGGACATCGTCCTGAGCCGCGCGTGCGGCACTTTCTTCAGCACTGCACTGAGGGTTTGGTTTCGCCAGGCATCGGCGCAGCTCGGTTTCGGCATCGCGTGCGCGCTTTTGCGCAAACTGAAGCTCGCCCCGCTTTTGTCGAAGGTCCTGTTCAATGCGGGGGCGCTCATTGCGCAGATTCTGATAGCTGCTGTCGCGGCTTAGGATTCTCTGCTTCTCATTTTCCACGCTGTAGCTGTTCAGCTGAGTCTGCAAGTCGCTTTCGCGCCGTTGCAGGGACGGCAGGTCCCGGTCGATCTCGCGTATAGTGCGCATATGCCCATCGGCTTCGCGCTCGAGGTCGCGCAGTTCGCTTTCGCCGTTGCGAATAGTCCGTTCCGCCCCACTAATATTCGATTTGGCTTCATCGATGCGCCGCTGGCCCGCATTGATATCGGCCTGCAGCTCTTGAACCCGCTGGCGGAGCGGTTCAAAGGCCGCCTTTTTTTGATCAAAAATTTGTTGGGCCGCCGGTTTTTGCACCTGTAGGTCGGCGATCTCAACGGGAATCAAGCGCAGGCGCTCTTCTCCGTTGTTGATTTTGGAGCGAGTGGCCGTGGCCGCCGCCGTCGACCGGTCCAGATTGTTCTGCGCCACGGTCAGCTGCTTTAGGGCATCGGCTTCCTGCTGCAACAATCCTTTATTGTCTTTACGAAGCTTAGCCAGATCCTCTTCGGCTTTCGCAATGGCTTTGAAGTGAGTGAAGGCATCGTCGACATATTTCATCAACTGCTGCACCGATTGATCGGGGCCCAACGGGGCGGAGCCAGCCGCCGTGTTCAGCTCGCGAAAAAACCGGGTCGGCAAAATGGCGCCGCTCTTTAGGCAAGTCGCCACCTGATTCATCGTAGCCGCCGATCCGGTCAATGAGATGCGCCCCGATGCCTCCTTGCCGTCTTTGGTGAACTTCACGGGCAAAAAGTTATTGCCGATGATGATGTCGACCAGCTTTTCCATCTGGATCGGGACATACCAAAGTTTGTCTGTCTGCGACGGATCGCTTACAGCTTGAAATATCAGAAAGTCTTCCTGTTCCCGAGAGGTCAGTGGGATGACAGCCCGCTCGACACCCGAGCCCGCCGGCACCTTTAAAATCATCATTGGCGGGCGATCGAACTGAGTTGGAAAGCTAACGGACAACTCCACCGCGACCGGCAGGTTCGTTGAAACCTGCGTGAACGCCCGACAGACCGGCACCTGCAAAACCGCGTCGGTTTCTTGAATCAGCTTCCAATCTTTGGATCCGGTTTGCGCGAAAGAAAAAGACAAGAGCAACGAAAGTAAAAATGTCATGAGAGGCCCCCTATGGGGGGCTTATAGGTAGGACCTCGACTTTGATCAAGGAATTAAGGGCAGGCACGGGAGAATTTCCCGTGCCTGTGGTGAACAGTTGTTGGAGGGTAAGGGGTTGCTGTCTCAAGTTTTACCAAACCGGGGTGAGTCCGGGCTGAAATCGAGATTAAAGCTGTTTAAAGAGAGATGCGTTGTGTCCGAGAAATGTGACAACGAGCATTATCGCTTCGGATTTGAAGTCATTGCGCGCTGGCCGTCCATGCGGGATCATTCACATAGACCCAGGGGGCCCAGATGACAAAGTGGATGTTGCTCGGTGTTGCGGCTGTGGGCGTGGCGGCCCTACTCTTCTTTTCCCGCCAGAATCCGAATAAGACGTCTGCCTGTAAAGCTTTGGTGGCCGCCTGCGAAACAGCGGGTTACAAACGCGGACCGACCAAGGAAAAGCGCAAAGAATTCCGCACGGAATGCATGCGCCCCCTTTTGCAAACGGGCGCGTTTCAAGGCGTCACATTTGACCCGAAAACAGTTTCGGATTGCCGGGCGCGCTTGGATCGCCGTCGGGCCCGTGCTAAAAGTTCTTAAATGATTTTGCGAAATTTTATTCTGAGCTGGGCCATCTCGATTTCTGTGTCGGCCTTCGCTTCACCGTTGCAGGAAGCGCTGCGAGAATACGGCGTCACCGTAAGCAGCGAAAACTTCAAGGTCTTAAAAGACCAAAAAATTAGTGGAAACAAAATTCAGCGACTGATCGAAGTCGAGGGCCGCCGGAACGAACGCATCGAGATCAAAATCGTTTCACCCGTCGAAGCCGCCGCCGCTCGAGCTATGATGGATTCCGAACGGACCGTGCTTAAAAAGCTATATGCCGCCCCCCAGACACCTTATATGGGCGATATTGCGCAGGCCATCGGCTCGTGCCCGTCCAAGTACGGCCCCCTCAAAAAAGAAATGACCTTTCTTGCCGGCAAGCAGGACGTTTTGATCGGTGCGGCGACGCCCGAACGTACCTTTGGGGCCTGCACCTCCGATCAGGCTAAATATCGCGGAGCGTACGTTTCCTATTACCATCCTGCCACCAAAACCGTTTGGAGCTGGCGCATCTCAGCTCCGTGGACAGATGGAAAACCGCTCGGATCTGAATGGCTCAGCGATATACTCGCCCAGTTTAAAAATGAAATTTCTGTTCCCTAGTTTAAGCCTGGTCGTCGCCGTAGCGGCCCTGATCGCGCTCTCCCGGTTCCTCTATCCCATATGGGACGTGGGCGCCTACTTTGACCGCCGACCGAATATTCTCGTGGTGAGTGTGTGCTCGCTTCGTCCCGACCGGATCGGTGCTTACAACCCGAAGTTCAAGCGTTCACCCTTGATCGACGAATGGAGCCAGGGGGCCTACATCTTTACGAACGCCGTAGCCGAAGAGCCGTGGCAGAACTTTACCTTTGAAGCCACGGAAACGATCCATCGCGAATTCCTCGCCCGACACAAATACTCCCACTTTCGCAACCGGCCCTCTGGCTTTCATTTCTTTGTGCCGCCCACGCAAAGTGCCGGTGCCGATGAAGAATGGTTTTGGTCCGAGGATGCGATCTTGCATTACAAGGAATCCTTCGCCGAACTGCAAAAAGCGCTGCTCGGTCGACGGGCACGGCCTTTCTATCTTTTCTCACACCTTAAATACATGCACTACCCGTACTATGATCCCGTCAATATGACCGAGAATGATTTTGCCCGGCTGTCGCCCAAGAGTCGGGAGCTTCTCGATCGTTACCGCTCGGATCCGCTCAAATTCGACCTTCAGCTTCCTGCGGTCACGATCCTTTTGAACAATTTCGATCTCTTAAAGAAAAAATTTAACCTCGGCGACGATCGCCACGTGCTCTCCACCTCGGGGGTTATTTCGGATCCGAAACGAAATGCGAAGTGGCGGCAAACGCCCGGCTTTGCCGACGATCTGAAGATGGTCGAAGAGCTCTATGATCTTAAGATGGAAAAATTTGACGGGCTGGCCGCCGAAGTGTTGAACCTCTATGGGAACGAGAAGCTCAAAGACAACACCGTGATCATTTTTACTGGCGATCACGGCGAGGCTTTTATGGAGCATGGAGTCCTCGGCCATTCCGTTAACGTTTACGAGGAAATGCTTCGCTACCCCCTTATGGTGAAGTTCCCCGGCTCCAAAGGCGGTGTGATCGATCAACAGGTCAATCACCAGATTATGTCCAAGATCACAGAAGGACTAATTGCAGGCGAAATCAACGCGCGCAACTTCGAACAGAAAGTAAAGGAACTGAATCGCGATTTTTTAATCGCCCGCAACTGCCAGGACGACATCCGTACGGTTCGCTATCGCTCAGAATGGAAGTACATTAAGAATCTGGTGACTGGCAAAAACGAGCTTTACAACTTGAAAAGTGACCCGGGCGAAACCGTCAATTTAGTCGCGAGTGAGCCCGACATGGCCTGGAAGCTCGAAGAGTACATGATCGATCATCAGACCGATTTCAAACGATTGACCAAACGAGAACAACTCTCCCGCGTGTGCCTCTAAAGGTACCTTTAGAGGCAGAGATCCTGATACGCGACCACGAGATACCCCGACGCACCTGGATCCGTGCTGGGCACTTGAGTGGAGAACACCGATTTCAAACTCTTCTTTTTGCAGTCTTTGCGGTTTGGATCCGGATAGACGGCGGCGAATTGGGAGTCGGAAAGCGCAACTAGAGCGGCCGGCAAGCCCGTGCGCTTAACCTCCTCAACCAGCGAGGGCCGAATCTCATCGATCGTCCCGCGAAACACGTTGTTTCGCAGCTCGCCTTTCACCGACCGGATGCTGCGACTTTTTTCGGGCAGACTGCGACGGACGAATTCGGGCAATTTCCTTAGGGGAACGGTTTCGAACCTCACGGCACTGACGTGGACCTCCTTGTTCTCCGCTGGCGGCGGGACTTTAGCCGCGAACGAAGAGATTTTGAGAGGTTGCGAAAAAACTTCGCCGCGTTCCGGAACAAGCTGATGGCAAGCGTAGCAGGCCATGGCCTGAGTTTTGGGATCGCCGTCGTTCGTCAGCTTGGCGCCATCGAACAAGGCGTAGCCCCAACCGCCCGTGCTGGCGTACTTCTTCTTGTCGCGCACCATAAACTGGTAACGTTTGGCGCCCGAAGGCACCATCGAACTTTCAAACGACGGATCTTTCTCCGTCGCAAAGCCAATCTTGGCAAAGACCGCACCGTCCGGATAGTCGGTCGAGCCAGCCTCCAAAGCCTTGATGGCCAAATCATTTCCCCAGGTGAATCGCTGCTCGCCCGTATCGCCACGGTAGCGAACGGTCACGAATTTCCATTTGTCCTCAAAACCTTCAAAGTCCTTGTACGAGATGCCATTCATCTCGCTTCGACCTTTAAAGCTATCGGCCTGAGCCCAAAACCCGACGCAAAGGAGCGCGGGGAGTAGAATCCGTCGGACCATAAATCAATCTCCTAAACGTGCGTTTAAGCAATCCCCAGGACTCCACCCGGAGCATATGCCAGCCGCGGACGCGGAACTCGTTGTACTTATCCCGTTTAATCATTTTGGTGATATTCACCATTAAGAACGGGCTCAAAAAGCTAGGGAAAAATCGGATGATATTCATCCGCACGCAGAACTGAATAAAAAACGCCGGCATCAAAGGGGAGAGTACGATAAACGCATGATAACTACGCGACAGCTTATCCTGCTCGAGTGCGGTCCCACCGGCGATGTGCCCACGCGTGTGCTGCCCGCTTTCGAGTTTGTGAATCTGCTCCGGCGTGAGGAGTTTTCGCTCCTTCGCGATCGATAAGATTTCCGTTGAAGGATAGTAGCGCAACCAAAAAGCGTAGAGGTGCCACGGCCGCCCATTGGCCAAAAGGCTCACTGTGGCATCCAGATCCGCCTTAGTTTCAGTCGGGAGACCGATAATGATATCGACCGTCGTGCGGATTTTAAATTTGCGCAGAGCCTTCATTGCCGTAACGATCTGTTCGTCTTTGGTGCGGCGGTGCAGGACCTCTTTGCGCAGGTGCTCGGCCCCCGATTGAATTCCCATTTCCACAGAATCGCAGCCGCTCTCGGCCAGCAATCGCGCCATTTCTTCATCGATCGTATTGGGATAGACCCAAGCGAAATACGGGATGCCGACTTCCTTAGCGTAGAGTGGACAAAACTCCCTCAGCCAGTTCTTGTCGTAGCTGAAGTCCTCATCATTAAAGCGCACGTGCTGAATGCCATAACGCTCTTTCGCCCAAAGGATTTCGTCGACCACGTAGCGCGGACTGTGCCGCCGGGTCCATTTTTGTTTTTTGGCGACCTCTTGATTGTACAGACGCATGGAGGTGTTGTTGTCGCAAAACGTGCAACGGTACGGACAACCTCGACCGCTCATCGTTGTGTAGCCGTGATTGAGGTAAGGCATGACCTCGTAATAGAGATCCTTGTCGGGAAACGGCAGAACATCCAAGTCCTCAATCAGTGGGCGCATCGGGTTGAGCTTGATCTCACCGGCCTCTTTGTAACCGAGACCGAGTACATCTTTAAATTGTCGCTCGCCGGCCAGCGCCTGAACAAGCTCCAGCAGAGTGATTTCGCCCTCACCCCGCACCACAAAATCCACGCAGTCCTGGCGTAATACATCGTTCGAATGAAAAGTGGCGTGGGCGTTGCCGAACACAATCGGAACGTTCAACCGCTCCTTGATCAGACGCGCCCACTTCAGAGCCCATTGGTAGTCGTCGGTGACCACCGGTAGGGCAACAAGATCCGGGCTATGATTGCAAACCTGTCGCAGGATATGGTCATTGTCGTTAAAAAAATTCGAAATGGCTGGATATTGTACCCAAGGATTATCAAACAAGTTGGGATCGTTGACCAAGGCTGTCTCAACCCCGTGCTGTTTAAGATAGGCGGACAGGCATTGGAGACCGCCCATTTCTTGCTGCGGATTTAGAAACAAAACCTTCATATTCAGAGTCTTATCTGTTCCTTTTTATTTAACAACAAAGATCGCATCAGCCAAAACGTCAAAAGTAGGATTGCGAACGCGGCAAAAAGCCAGGTTCGCGTCGGCCCGGCTTCACCACTGCCCGCCACCCGCACAGCCGCTCCCAAGCTATTTAAAATCGTGACGTCGAAGAAAATGCCCACGGTCGTGCTCGTAAAAAAGAGGCCGAATGGAACTCGCAACCAACCACACGCCAAATTTAATAGTCCAAAAGGAAAGAGAGGACTTAGTCTTAATGACACAAAGAACAAAAAATCACCATGGCCCAAGCGCTCAGAAAAACGAGCAATAAATTTTTGTACTCGTTCCGCCACGGGTCGCCCGCTGAACGCACGCCCAGCTCCGTAAGCGATCAACGCACTCAAAATCGTAACTGGGTAAACAATGGCACAGCCCAGAAAAAATCCGAACACCGCACCCGAAATAAAATTAAGAACAGTGCAACCGCCAGGAATACCAGTCAGACTGGCCGTCAAATGCAAAAGGACGAACAGCACCACCGCGACAGGCCAATTGCTATGAAACAACTCCTGCCCCTGCTGCACATAAAGCATTAGCTCCGAATCAGAGAGCCAGCTCGTCATTGTCCCGCCGCTGCTGCCGCTCTTTCAGAACCTGATCGATTTTTCCCGCGGAGTGGGCCCAAATCAAGTTGGTGTCGATTTTGCCGTAGCGACGGGTCTGCCAAACCGGTGGGTTGGTGGAAAAAACCCGAATCAAAGAGAAGATCACGGAACTCTTGAGCGCCGCCTTAGCAGAGGAGAAGCGGTAACCGACAGCGATGGAATCCGTAAGGTTTTCGACTTGATGCCACACATGGGGCGGAACATACATCACGTCACCTGGCTTGAGATGGGCAATATACGCCTGGGCGCTATTGAACAGCGGGAATTTTTCTAGATCAGGGGCGTCAATATTCACCGGACTCTTCACGTAGGCGGCGTTGGTCACTTGCGGATAAAGACAGGTGGAATCTTCCGGGTAATAAAGCGTCCACTTTTTCTCACCGGAAACCTGTATGTAGAGATTGCACGGCTGATCATTGTGCAGATAGGTCGTCTGACCTTTGCCGCCCATAAACATGTAATAGGTATTGCCGAAAGTGCGCCCGCCCCGCATATCTCCCAGCCAGTTTAAATCCAGGTCGGATGCGAGTTCCGGATTGTCATGCAGAAGGGGACTGAAACGGAGGTAGCGGTCCCCGCCCTGCTTAATATTGGCGATGAGTTCACGAACGGTTTGAAAGTGATGATCGTTGCGCGGCTCCCGTGTGGTCAAACCTTCCGACTGTACGATCAGTGTGTCCTGCCCACCGTGGGCCATCGAAAAATAATCGAGGTCCCACTTCTGACAACAGGGCCAATTCTTAGCCGCGCCGGACATAATCACGGCTCGTCCCTTGGCAAAATACTCAGAACGAAACCGCTCCGGCGACATATTCGCAACTCGCTCGACCAGAAGGGCGGGCGGACGCTGAGCTGTCCGGCGGCGATTCGCCATTTGTTGCAAAAGGCTTTTCTTTAAGCGACCTAATACCCAATTGAAAACGCGCGAGCCCAGCAATTGCTCGCACAGTAGAAGGAAGTGAATAGAGGCCATTTCGGGCCAACGAATCTTTGACTGGCTCATCTTCTCAGGGCTAAAAAAGTATAGGGGATAATTTCGCCGTGGAACAATCTATTTTGATCTGCTGTTCGGGTCTCGGCATGGGCAACGCTTCGCGCGTTGTCGCGATTGTTGAGGCTATTGCAGATCAGGCTCAAGAAGTGGGCGCGAAAATAAGATGCCACGTTGTGACATGGGGCTCAGGTTACCGCTTCTTGAACGAGTACAGGAAGGACGGCTCGGCCGACTTCGACCTTACGCGCATCGAAGACTACTCACTTCAAACCCCCATCCTCCGAACCGCGTGCACCTACTTTCGCAATGTGGCCGCCATTCGAAGACTTGTTCAACGGCTCAAGCCCAACCTTCTCCTTTTGGATTCCGACTATCATTTCCCGGCGTATTTTGGCGCCGGCTGTCCTGTGGTCTACGTCGGCCAGGCAAAAGACATTCTTGAGCGGGCGCGATCTCACCGTTATCAACCGGCGACCTGGCGCGAACGTATCACGTTCGCTCTTCGTGAAAAATTGGACTCTGGACTGCAAACTCTCTTTTCAACGGTCGTACTCGTACCGTGCTTTCGCGCCACGGGCTCGACGAGTAAGCGTATCCAACGGATTCCTTTGATTGTTCGCAAAGAATTTCTGCAGAAGCATAGCTTGACCGAACACAAAGATCGGGTCGGACTCTTGCTCAGCGGGTCCGAAATTGAGCGGAGCGCTTTCCTGGCTTTGGCCGAGAAGTACAATCTACCGCTTCTCTCGCCCGTCCCCAGCAGGGCATCCAAGCTCGATCAATTCGAAGTGGTATTGATCCAGGGCGGGTTGAGCTCGATTTCGGAATGCATCGCTCGCGCTAAGTTCATGGTGGTGGTGCCGATGACCGATCACCCGGAACAGTTGTTGAATGCACGCGAAGTCGAACAGCTGGGGCTGGGCATTCGCTCCGACCTTTTAGAGGTCGGCCGTTTCCCCAATCTTCTCGAGAAGATTGAACGGGAAAAATCCCGGCAGCAGAATTTAAAGTCGCCGGTGGATTGCGGCGGCGCTCAGGCCGCGGCTCGCCACATTCTCGACTTTATCGGCCTGCGGACTGCTCCGCACTAGCGCGAACGGCCCAAATCAATCCACCTGGATTGGCGACAGTCGGCGCCACCACGGTATCCGCCTTAAATCCAAAATCGGAAATCAAACCGAGTATGAATGGGCTCGAATACATTTTGGCGTGATCGAAGCGGTGCTCCTCCGGCGAATCCATCAACTTACGATAGAGCCGATAGGGATTCAGAGTTCCGGCTTCGGTGTAAGAGAACAAAATTTCTGGAGAGGTTATTTTTTGAAAAAGGCGATTCAGCTCCGGCGGGTTCAACCAATCCGTGAGCCCGAGAAATATCGTTAAATCGGCGGCCGGCCAAGGACTCTCCAACACATCTCCGGCGGCAAACTGAAAAGTTGACTCGGGAACGCGCACGCGAGCTTCCTCGATGGCCTTGGACGCAATGTCGATTCCAAAATAAGAGGAGCAGGCTCCCCGTAGATGGCCAGCGAAATGGCCACTGCCGCAGGCCAGCTCCAAAATTCGGGAGTCCTTGTCCATGCGCTCGCGCACCATACCCACGGCCTTAAACAATCGCCGGCGCACGGTCCATGAGAGTGGCGAGAGCCCTCCGATTGCAGAGTAACGGGACTCTTCCCAAGGGAGAATTTTGTCTTCCCAGAATTCTTTTGCCGAATCGTAGTCAACCATTCAAGTAACCCACTATGGTTTTCAGTTCATGCACGCGAGCGTCCCGAAGCGGATCGGTCATCCCACACTCGGCAAAATCATTCCAGAGGGCCGGGTGCACAAGCAATGGCAAAGTTCCACTTTGCACCTTGCGGAAAAAATCTTCCTGAGTGCGCAGATTCCGCGACAAAAGGTATCCGCAACGCACCGGCTCTATACCCTGCTTTAAGCCGCCAAGAAACTGAAAAATCCGGGTCTGCAAATAGCTCGGCGTATGACCTGCATCGTCCAGCATTAATAATTTTTTAATCCCCCGCTCGACCATAACGGTCTGAAGCGGACCGCAGATTCCAGGTAAGAGATGAACATGGTGGTGTCCATTAACGCCGACGACTGGGAAGCCGAGCGCAAGCAACTGATCGAATTGAGCTTCGATCTCCCGGCGCACCTCGTGGGCTTCCAGGAGACCGAGAGCGGATTTGAGCAGCAAGATTTTATGCGGGGACGCGTGGGTCATGGTCAAAGGCTGACCGTAAGTGAAGTTCAAATGAAGATAAAGGTCGACTCCGGCGCGGGCAAAGGCCAGGAGCTCGCGGCTCTTGTGTTCTAAATAAGGTACGTTTGCCATACACGACGCGCTGCGGAGCCTGCCCTCCCTCGCGAGTTCCAAAATACCCTCGTTGATGGCTTTCGACAGGCCCCAGTCATCGGCATGAAACAGCGTCTTCTTCATCGAAGTCACAGAAGAGCAAAAATTCCGGTGAAAAAACAGGGTTTTTATTGTCCAATTTGTCCGTGAACTTTCGCCACTGGGGGACGGCGGTTGCGATTGCGGCCGGGCTTCTCACCTACTATTTCATTCTTATCGATCCGCCCACGGTTCTCGAGCGTACCATTTTTTATGCCTTTCAGAGTCGCGACATCGGACGGGCGCTGCGCCTACTCAGTGGCTGGCCGATTTTTTTTGGACCGGAGATGACAGGTGGCGGAAACCTTCCGGGACCCTTTTACTACATTCTTCTTTTGCCCGGATTGTGGACGACGGGCGACTGGCGCGGAGCTTGGTATCTGATGATGGGCCTGGCCGGCGCGTCCGCAGTTCTAGCCTGGTTCTTTTTTCGCCGCCGCCAGATGCCCATGGCGGGCCTGCTGTTCGTGACGCTGCTCCCTCTCTGCGTGATCACCCAGCATTATATGACCTTATTTATTAATCCCAGCTATCTTTTTATCGCCGTAGTGGCGGCTCTTATTTTAATTTGCGACGCTTTCAGTCCATCGCAACCGGCGCCCCGCCGAAATCGCTCGTTCGTTGTGGCCGCACTGGTGATTTCGATCGGGATCCAAATTCACTACTCGATTATTTTTCTTTTCTTCGCCGCGCTCTTTATGCAGTGGCGGGCGGAACGAATGGGTTTGCCTAAGATCGGACGGAAGCACTTCCTCTGGGGCCTGTTCGCTTTCGCTCTGCCCTTTACTCCCTATCTGGCTTGGAGTCTCGCGGGCTGGATGGGGCAGCCTTTCGGGCAGCCCTCCGTGTACGTCGGCGAAGTGTCGGACGTATGGCCGACCATGCTTCATCTACTCAACGCCGTTTACGAATTTGACCCGGCGGCGACTTTCCGCCGAATGCTGATTCAGCTAATCAACAATACTCCGTGGGCGCTCGTGCTGGTATCCCTCACACTAGGGGTTAGTCGCAAGGCCGCGTTGCGATTTCCGGAAGCAGCGGCGATCGAGAATCCAAAAGTTTTTACGAGCGGAAGGGAGCTGATCAAACCTCTTGCGATTTGCGCCGCATTTGGCTTCATTCCATTCAGTTACGTGTTCTTTGTTCCTATCGCCAACCGGTATAGCTTGCCGATGGTCATGTCGCTCTTGGTATTGTCCGCAGTTGCAATTGAAACTCTTCTGAATTCACGATTGAAGATCTGGGTGTACAACGCGCTCGCGGCGGGGATCGTGGTTCCGGCTGGGCTTTACCTTTGGTTCGATCACGGCAGCCCCGCTGATCCGGTCCAGCTCTTGCTCGGCGCTTTTCTCGCTCTGATGGCCGTCGTTCTCACTTTTATTCGGCAAAAGGAATTGCCCACGGCCAAGGTGGCCGCCGTCACTCTCACGGCCCTGCTCGCGGGCCTGCATCTGCAGCTTTATCGGTCGGGGGGGTTGCGCTCCAATGAGAACAACATGGTCCGTTACACTCAATGGCGTACAGTCTGGCGCGAAGTCTACCGCCGCACCGGCTGGAGTGTGGAAGACTTGAAGGGCCGGGTGTATTTCGTCAATGCCCACACCAACGGCGACCCGGAGCCAACCTATCGCTCGATCATCCGCGAGACAGGCCCGGTGCGCGCACCGACCGCGAGCCCTCCTGATGGCTATATCCTCATCGTCAATCCTCCTCACGCCGCTCCTGACCTGCGCGATTGGCTCCTCACCCAGCCCATCGCCGAGGATTTGAAGGAAGGGCTGCGGAATGGTGAAGTGGAATTGTCTGATCCGATCAGCGGCCCCATGATGGCTGTCGCTTATACGGTCAAACAGGAATCCCGCCTGCCGAAACGGTTCCACAACTGGGGCCTCTACTACAATTCCTCGGAGCACGCTGAGTTTCTCAACGCCTACGACAACAACAAAGCTTATAAGCTGGCCAACAACCAGTTCGTCTTTTTGTGGAATGAGTGTCCCGACGCGCACCCCTACTGTAATAGCGCCGCGCAAGTCGAAGTCGAGCGCACCACCCCCAGCCGCGTGAACGTTCGCGTGAATGTCATCGGCGAAGCCCTTTCGCAGAATTCGCCGTGGATTCATCCGACCTGGACACAATCGTGGAACGATCCCTACGTGGAACTCGAATGTGGGGGACACAAGCAGACTCTGAAGCTCGCATCTTCGATCGGCTATCGCCGAGAATATTTAGTCTACGAACCCGTGACCCTTTATTTTATTGGAAACAATTCGATCCTCGCACCGTTTGAGCGCAGCTTTAGTGTGGATTGCCCCGCTCCGATGTCGGAAATTTCTGTCGGACGTGCGTCTTCGAGCGTTGATCAAGTGCGCGGAACGTTGACCTTGCCCGCGCAAAGGCTTTCACTCAAACTCTGATGACTATGCTACGAAGACCAATCTCAGTCTGGATCTTAATTCCTGCGGCCGCAGTCGCCGTGGGGGTCGCGTGGTTCGCCATGACGTCGCGAGGAGAGGAACTCACGCAGGTGCTCGTCGATAAAGGCCTGCGTTCCGGTCTTGAAGAATTCGTCGTTAAACGTACGATCCGGCAAACGGTCAAGGAACTTCCGGTCACCGAATTCCTCGCCATTCGCGGAGACTCGGAAGCCAAAGTCACGGTCATCGAACAAGCCGGCGGGTCCGTAGAGCGTTACCTGGACCAACGGGTATTCGAAATCAACAGTCAGTTTAACCGCGGTGTCTCACCCTATCCGGGAGCCTTCTCACAGCAGAATCAATGTCCCAAGGAGTTCACTCCCGTGGTCCAAAACGCTTCGGGTCAGGGGTGGCAAGGTCGCCTCATCACCACCTTCGCCAATCGCCGCCGACAGTTCGGAGTCTGCGAAGAAAAAGAACGGGAGTTCGAGGTCGCGATTTTAGTTTTCAGCTGTCAAAAGACAGGAACGATTTTCGATCTCACCGTATTCACCCCCCATGGGCAGAGAACACCCGCCGAGATCTTAAAGGATGTAGCCTGCCTATGAAGCGCGCCGCTTCCGCGCTTGCTCTCATACTGGCCGTCGCGGCCCTAGCGTACGTCGCTCTTCGCCCTCACGAAGGGAAATGGATTTTAAATAGTTGGGCTGGGAAAAAGGCCGAACCTCACGCGCCCTATCTCGCACCCATCGCCCCCTGCCCGGACTGCAATGTGATTTTGATTTCGCTCGACACCCTTCGTGCCGATCGTCTCGATGCGATGCCTAATTTAAAAAAAATCGCAGATCAGAGCCTGATCTTCACTCACGCCTATGCCAACGGCTATTTTACAACTCCTAGCCATATGAGCGTCTTCACCTCGCTCTACCCCGCCCGCCACCGAATTGAGACCAAAATGTTCGGCGTGCGCGATGAGGAGGGCGAGATTGCCGCCTTCACGGCCGACAATCCGGAGCCTCTTTCAAGCGAGTACGTGACCTGGGCCGAAGTGATGCGAAGAAGCGGCTACGACACCTACTGGAACGCGCCAATTGGACTTCGCTATCTGCGCTTCGCCTCCGGTTTCAATCGTGGCTTTAACCATTTCGCCCCTTCGCCGTTCGCGCGCGGACTTCCCCTCGGCAACTATCCAGTCGACGGCTTTCGAAAGGACGCGCTGAAATCGCTACGTGAAGGTAAGAAAACCTTCAACTTTTTGCATTCCTATATCGCCCACGGTCCTTACATTGTGCATTCCAACGAGCACGAATTTCTCGGGATGCAAGTGCCCTACAACCAGAACCTACTCGAACACTTTCGCCAGCGGATTTTCAAATCGCCGGAGGTGCTGCTTCTACAAAGCTTTGAAAAAATGCCCTCGCCCGAGGAACTGAGGATGGCACTTGCCGCGTGCACCCGTTTCGAAGACATGCGGGAGTGTTTCGAAAAGTATTCGACCCCCGATGCCTTCTGGCACGCCGTCGGGCAGATCCAACACCGCAAAGCCCGGCGCGAAATAGAAGACCTGGGACTCGATACCGGTCCGAAAGAGAAAGCGATGTACCAGCAATCCTACACACAGGCGGCGCAAGAGTTGGATCGACAAATCGGACAGATGTGGGCCGAGCTCGAAAAAATCGGAGCACTCGATAAGACCGTAGTGGCCTTTTTCTCGGACCACGGTGAGTCACTCTTGGAGCGCGGAGAGGTTGGTCATGGCTCTTTCTACAACGAAGTCGCGCGCATCCCGATGTTGATCTATCATCCCAAGCTCAAACGGCGGATCGAAATTTCCCAGTTGACCACTTTGGTCGACCTTATGCCGGCCGTTTTAAATATCTTGGGAATAGACTCGCCACCGCAGACCCAGGGTCGCGTCCCATGGAAGAATCCACGCGAATTCGCCTTCGGATCCAGTCTGGGCTCGGACTTTATCACCGACGGTCGCTGGAAACTGATCACCGACAACGGTGGAGAACAGCATTTCTACGACCTACATTTCGATCCTCAAGAGCAGTTGAATCTGATTCGGCCCTGGCATCCGCATCTTCGACGCGCTTACCAGCGAATGAGCGAAGCCCGTCGACTAGCGGCCATTGAAATTTCTCTTTAAAACCGGCACGACTTGCCAACAGGCAAGTCGGCCAGTTTTTATCGATTCAGTAGGTGAACGGACAAATGCCCGCCGGGAAGGCGTTTGACCTCGTATAGCGTTTCGACTTCCGCCCCCTCGCGGCCCACCGTCAGCTGGGAGGGCTCTTTGGCGCAAGGAAATTCAAAGTCCCGAATAAGTGGTGCAACAATGGAGTTATTGCCCCAAAGTAAAACCTGCTTAGGCAGGGCGGAGTAAGTTCGCGAGTATCCGACCGACTCGGCGATTGTAAATCGAAACTCTTTTCCTCCACAGCGAACTTCCAGGTATGGTTTGATCCAACGCTGAGTCCACGTGGGGCTGATCCACGGCGAAACCTGAGAGAGAGCGGAGCCGACCACTTGAATCGACACCCGTTTCAAACCAATTTGTTTTTGTTCGATCTTAGCTACGACACCCGCATCGCAAAAGGCATGGTGACTCGGACATTCATTCCATTTGAAAAGGACCCGGCCGTCATCCAAAACTTTGACCCCGCTCTCATCGGTGACTTCGCCTAAAAGCCGGTCCTCCGCGCTGGGGTAGTAGCCTTGCCCGTTGTTATGAAAAAATCGCGGTAGCTTGTCCGGCTTGTGAATGGTGTAAGGCACAACTAAAAAATCGGACGCGTACCGCTCTAAAAGTTGGATCTCGCCCGACTTGAGTGCGTCCTTGAGCTCTTGCGGTACGTTCTGCATCAAAATCCAGTTGCGAACATCCACCAAATTGAAAGAGCGAAAGGCCATACCTTCCGTCATGGTCACAAAAAAACCGTCGGGCCGGTCGGCCACGGGCTCCGGCGTGATGTGTTTCGCCACTGAGTCGTAAGTCATTCGTCCATCGCGCTCGAGATGGTGATTCACGAAATAGGTTCGCCGCATGGCCTCTTCATAGCTCCAGCCAGTCGCCTGATAGACCAGCTTCCACATTTCGATCCAACGGCCCACCGGCGGCATTAAGCGCGGCTCCGAATAGAAGTAACCAATCCGGCCATACTCGGATTGCACCACCGTCAGGGCCGCCGTGACTGTGAGTGCGGCGAACCAGATGCGACTCTTTTTCCAGACATTCTTGTCGGCCAACGCAAAGAGTGCGAGCGGCGCCAATAGCGTTAGGGCATAACGTAAATAGTCCTGCGGCATGATCGGCTCGTTCAGATCGCGCGAGATCAAAACGAAGTGCGCTCCGGCGAGCAGGGCACAGACGGCAGTGACACCCGTATAAATCTTTAAGCGATGCTCCCGCTGAGAAACAGCATGAAAAAGCAACGCCGCGAGCAAGAGAACCGTAATATTAAAAACCACTGCATAGCGAATTCCAATCGTGGCGAAAGTCCAATAGGCAAACGGTACCGCCGCGATAAGGGCCAAGAATAAAAGCGGCTTAAGCCAGCGACCATATTCTTCCGTAAGTGTGGCCTTGACTGGCACCAGCCAAATCGTAAGTCCTAGTGGAAGGAGCATCCACGGAATCGTATCGGCGCACTTCTGCGCGAAGGCGCCTAAGAGCTGCAACGGAGACGACTGCAGTGCAAATTCAACCAGGAGCATAAGGCTCGGAAGCGCGGACGTCGCCTCACCGGCAAAGAAGCGCGCCTGCCCCCATGTCCCGCCTCCAAGCTGATAAATGAAATAGGGCAGTAGCGGCAGCAAAAACCATCCGAGTCCGATGACCAAGGATCGAATGCGCTGGCGTTCCACACCAAGCCATGGTGCTAGACATTGCGCCAGTCCAAAACCGATCAACAAGGTCACCGTCGAAAAATGCAACTGAACCGCCAGACCCGAGAGGAATGCGCCCCAATAATACGCCCGTCGGCGAGCCAGCTCACTCTCCCCCACCATGGCCCAAAGCAGGCTCAATAATGCCGCCACCGTGAACACAAATATAAAGCTGACGTTCAAAAACATCATCAAAACGCGCCCGAAATTGGCGGACAAAGCAAATAGCACAACCCAGATAACGCCGGCCGCAGGCGAAAAACGCTGGCTTAAAAAGCGCCAGCCGACCACGCAGGCTGCGGCGGCAAAGGCGATCATAAAGTACCAAGCTGATTGCCAATCGGAGCTGAATGCCAATGGTACGGCTAAGAGAATGTAGTAGAGTGGGCCGGGAAGATTTCCGCCGCCGGTCATCTCGGGACCGAAAAAAATCGGTGTGCCATTCAGCAGTTCGGTGGCGCGGATCATATCGCGCTCTTGAAATACGTAATGAACCGTCCGGAAAAACAGGTAGGTCCAATCGATGGCTACGATAAAAACGAAAATAGGAGCTGCGAATAGCAACAGTCGTCGAATCATTTCACCCAAGATGCGGCTAGGCTGATCGGGGTGCTCGCAACTGATTCCACAAACTGAAGGCCGACGTGCGCGGCCCGGTGCTGATAGCTCGATAAACTCAGAACCCGGGTTGGGCATCCAGACCATTCATGGGTTTTGGCGTAAGCCCAGCCGGAAAGGCCGGCCTTCGGCAACAGTGCGACCAATCGTCCGCCTGGCTTTAAGGCGCGAAATGCCGAGCGGAACACGGCCTCCACGTCGGGAACGAACTCGAGCATTCCCGCCAAAAGCACGCGGTCGAACCTTTCGGCGCCGTCGAAATCCACCACATTGCCCACATGCCCCAAAATACCGTGGGCAGAAAGCTGTGCGATCATCTTCTGCGAGATATCCACGCCGGTGACCTCAGCACCAAACTCCGCGCGAAGCCGTAGGGCGTAGTAACCCGCACCACATCCACCGTCGAGGACCTGGTGGCCGGGCTTGAGCGCGAGAAGCCGTGCTACGGCCGCATACTCGCGCTGACGGAAAATTTCCCACAGCCCCTTTTGACTACGAGAAAGATAGGCGTCAGCCCGTTCGTTGAAGTACTTCAGCACCCGTTCAGTTTGCATTCAGTAAGGTTGGCTTATCGGCCAGCGCAGCGTCAAGTTATCGATGGCACAAGGTTTTCATACGATAGCTCGGTCACATGCCCTGCGCGATAGAATCGCGCTCAAATCGAAAGGACCAGGAATTTGCGCCCTTTTTCGGCACCGATGCGGATTTTTGTATGAGGCTTTCAAACTGGATTATTCTGGCCCTAATCTTGTGCGCCGCCATTTGGCTCGCACCCGGCCCCGGCTCACAGGGAGTCGAGCAGCCCGCCGACCTTCTTCATAGCAGCTTCTATCGAATGATGAAAATCACCGGATTGTGGTGAACAGGACCCGT
>JALHOQ010000035.1 GCA_022842925.1 Bdellovibrionales bacterium | reverse complement strand
GCTACTTCGCCCTTAAAATCATGCAGAAATGCGGCTACCTCAACCACAGGTTCCACCTCAAAGCTATGGCCACCTCGTGACCCCACCGACAAAAAGAAGAAAGAAACGTAAGGGTGTCGAATCCCTAGGCACCCGTTCGCCCGAAAACCGCCCGCCCCTCACTTAGCTGGTTTAGAGCCCTAAACCGTCACTTGAAATATTATGTTTAATTGAATCTTTACAGCTAGTTACGCCTGATACCGCCAACTGGCATTTGGACTCGTCCTTGCTCTGTATAAAAGGCAGAAGGAGGGTCTCATATGCGAGCCCTAACATTATCCATCGCTGTATTACTTGTGACGCTGGCCGGAACCAAGGTTTCCGCCGCCCCTCACCGCGCTCCAGCTGCGGAAGGCAAAAACTATAGCTGCCGGATCATCACCGGTTACGGCACCGCGATTGGCAAGGGTCCATCCAAGCTCAAGGCCAAAGAGAACGCCCGCGAGATCTGCGGTGATAAGATGATCGATCAATACTTGGCCCAACGCGGACATATCCCGGAAGACGCCATTGGCGATCTCACTACGGCTTGTGTCAACCTGGAGTGCCAATAGCCTTTGCCTAACTAGGGGGAATTCGCTATCGTCCCCCTATGCTTTCGAAAGTTCTTGGTTTTATTTTCGGCAAGTCGCCCGACATCTTCGATGAAAAGGGCAACGTGGTTCACAAACTCCCACCCGAGCGCTGGAAAGCCTGGCGCGACCGCTTCGAAAAAAATCCCGAATTCGACTGGCGCCGCCATCAAGGCACAAAGCGCGAGATCAAAAAGCAATTCAAGAAAAACTAGGCTCATAGATTGCTCTATGAGCAGTCATGATAAAGCGCATTTTTGTTTTGTGCCTGATCTGGTTGTTGCCGGCGTCTGCCCAGGCAAAGGATCCTCATTCTAAGCGCCCAGCCCACCTTTCGAGTCCCACCGACTACCCTCGCTTCACCAAATTTGGCCCCAACTGCTGGAACTTCGTCTTGGTGTACAGCGGAGCTTTAAAGCATTATCGCGCCGTAAACTTGGCTGAATTTTGGAGCTATATGAGTTCATCCGCATGCCAGCGAGTGAAGTCGCCTAAGCCGGGAGACATTGCCTCTCTGATTGTGGGCGCGGAACTGACTCACAGCACAGTCGTTCTCAGCAAAAGAAAAGGAATCTCAAAAGGGTCGCCGTACCCTGAGGAACAAGTGGCTTACGATGACCTTTCTTTACTGCCGCAAATACCGGATGCACGAATGATCTTTCATCGTTGCAACTTTCAAGATTTCAAATCTCGCCTCTCTCCAACTCTAGCGCGAATCGAAGAGCGTCTCCACGACCTACAAATCAAGCCCGATCCCCTCCCTACAAAGGAAGTTCGAGACATGATCGTCCAAACTTTAGATTTATTGGATGTCGAACCCGGCGACTCACCCAACTCGCCTAGAATCTTTTCTATTCTCGGCAATCTCGTGGTGTTCTCTCAAGGCGCCGATCTTGAGTTAGCCGATTTAAATCGGCTCACGAAGGCGTTAGAGAAGATCCAGGACGCCGACCTTAAAGCAAAAGCGACTATTCCGAATTCGAGGTAGTTGGCAATATTCAAAATGGACCTTGGGACGTGAGACTATCTCGACCCACTAGAATTTCGTCCGGCTTTCGGAAATGGATGGAGCATTATTTAGCCTTCTATGCAAATTGGTTAAGCCAGTAAAGGTATTTTGACTCTGCAGTATCCATCATTTAATTTTGTGCCTAAACATTTATACTCGACCTTGGAGAGAATAAGTGCCCTGGCGAACGTTGAGAATTGAAAGTTTGCGATACACACTTCAGCGCGAAGCCCTAGAGCGGGAGGAGCTGTGGAAAGGCGCTCTGGAACAAGCACACCTAGCCTTAGAAATTGCAATGAAGAGTGCTATCGTTAAACATGGTGGCCGGAGACTGATAACCCATAGCCTGGACCTCCTAGCGGCCGAGCGCGTTCGGGGCCGAAAATTGGTCGGGAACACCATTAGGCAGAGTGGCGAGGTCATGCGCGCCTTTGCCGCCATTAAAACGGTATGGAACATGCACATGAGATATGACGGTAGCGAGTACCAGGAATCTGAAGTGGACGACTTTATTGACGATTTTGAGAGGGTGACAAAATGGATTTTAAACAAACTTGTAGAATAGTTGAACAGTCATTCCATGAGTTGTCTCCGCAGTCCATCGTGTGCAGGCCTGGAGATTCGGATGACTCTTTGGTAGTTACGATTGTTAGCCCTCAGTTTCATGGCCTTACAATCAAAGCTAGATTCAATAAAGTTTGGGATATTTTGACCACAATTCAGCCAACCCTTATTTCGGAAATTATGTTTTCGTTCGAGCTTTGGACCGCCGCTGAGTTCCAAAACCTTCCAACTCAAAACCAAACAGATCAGTCGATCGATAGTGATAATGATTCAGCTGAAGAGGTCGCTTCCCCTATATAGAGACCTTAGCTATTTAATCGCGTCCGAATCCGACTGAACTTTTGACTCCACCTCCGAACCCTTAGCGGGGGAACTCCCCATCTCCCCCTCCGGTTTTAAGTTTTTGCAGCGGTCGACGATTCTGGAATGCATATTGAGTTTTGAGAATCCACCCTCATTAAATGACCAAAATCCCGAGGCCTCAGTCGGCTCACCCTGAGCATTTACCACGAGCGACATTTCACTGTGGTGATTGGTCACCACTAAATAGGAATTTTCTTTTACGCGAAAAGTGAACGCAATCGAACCGTCACCCTTCTTCTCGAAACTCTTTAACTGGATGTTTCGAGGATAGAGCGAAAAATCCTTTATCTCATTTTTGAGTACTCGCGGCCGGAAAGGTATCCGGAGTTCACCACAGTCGTCTTTCGAGTCACCGGAACATGAAGTAGCGGTTAGACCTGGTTCACCCTTCACATCGACAAGAGGCATGCCGTTCTGATCCAACTCCACACTGACCGTGCA
This sequence comes from Bdellovibrionales bacterium, assembly GCA_022842925.1. Lineage (GTDB taxonomy): Bacteria > Bdellovibrionota > Bdellovibrionia > Bdellovibrionales > UBA1609 > JALHOQ01. Next base: position 21,609 of record JALHOQ010000035.1, on the reverse strand, counting down.
CTGGCCATTCGAATAGCGACCGGGTTTAAAGTGTTGCGGCAGCAGGCTTGCGGCAAACCCATAACTCAAAAGAGCGCTCGTCCAAATCAGCATTTAACCCTCTCAGCTGTTAATATTTTTTCTTCAAATCCAAACCGGCATAGAGCCCGGTCACATATTTTTCATATCCGTTGTACATCAAGGTCGGAATGCGCTTGGGAAAGAAACTGCCATCGATCACTTTCTCCGACGCTTGCGACCAGCGCGGGTGATCGACCTTAGGATTTACGTTAGCGTAAAAACCGTATTCACTTGGCGCCAGATCCTGCCACAGACTTTTCGGCTGCTCTTTGACAAATTCAATCTTCACTAGCGACTTAGCCGACTTAAAGCCATACTTCCAAGGCACGATCAAACGAATTGGCGCCCCGTTTTGCTTGGCCAGGGGCTCGCCATAGGCGCCCACCACCATCAAGGTCAGCGGATTCTTCGCCTCTTCAATCGTAAGACCTTCCGTATAGGGCCATGGGTAGTTGCTCAGCTCTTTAACCCCCGGCATTTTGGCCGGATCCGCGAGCGTCGTGAATTTCACAAACTTGGCTTCCGGCTTCGGCTCCACACTTTCGATCAGCTTACTCAAAGAGAATCCAATCCACGGCACCACCATGGACCACGCCTCCACACAACGAAAACGGTAAATGCGCTCTTCCAGTTCAAAAGCGGTCGTCAGATCCTGAAGATTCAGAGTGCGCGGCTTTTTAACCAAGCCGCCCACTTCCAGCTTCCACGAATCGATCTTCCAGCCGGCGACCTTCTTTACGACCTCGTCTTTCTCCAGACTGAACTCATAAAAATTATTGTACGAGAGCACCAATTTTTTATCGGTGACCTTATACGGCGGATCGACTTTTTGAAAATCGGCGTTGCTTTTAAATTTTAATTTCTCTTGCGCAAACGCCCAGCCCGACCAATAAGCAAGGGCTCCAAGAGCCGTACCCTTCATCAGATCCCGGCGGCGCAAGTAGGCCCAGCGGGGCGTTACGGGAAGGTCAAACTCCAGGTTTTTCTTGTAACTCCACATACCTTCTATCGTAATGAGAGCTATGCGGCTCTACAAATGGATTTTTGTTCTCGTCCTCTTCATCCCGGCCGGTGTTTTGGTGGGACAGCTTTTTCAAGGGGAGCTGGGCGCCAACCCCTCAGAGAAGATCAATCTCGTACTAGGCGACTGGACCTACTATTTCCTTGCTTCCAATCTGATCTGGGGAGCGCTCTTGGCGGTGGGCTGGATGCCCAATCGCCTCCGTCGCTTCACCCTACTCAGACGGCACTTAGGAGTGGTGACCTTTGTTTACGCATTTTTGCATATGACTTTTTATGTGCTCAAGGAGGGTGATGTCCCCCTTGCACTCACCCAAATGGTGGAAAAGCTCTATTTAATATTGGGTCTGATCAGCTTACTGATTCTCTTCGCCCTGGCACTCACCTCCAATAACTATTCTGTTCGAAAACTGGGAAGTCGGTGGAAGTCGCTGCACCGACTCGCCTACGTGGTGCTGCCACTCGCGACCGTGCACTATTTTTTGATTGAGAAAAAAGACTGGCGAGTCACGATCCCCTGGCTGATCGTGTGGATGGCCCTATCGGGTGTCCGCGTCTTTAAGCTGGTTAAGAAACGCTAACGCTTGCGCGCGATCTTTTAGTTTTCCTTCGAGCTGGGCACTGTAGATCTGACGCAGAATCTCGCCCATGCGTTGTGAGGGCGGGACTCCAGCCCGCGTCAGGTCGTCCCCGGTGAGAAGTGGTTTTGGCAATTCGCCGTTTGGCCCGGCCACTTCCAAATATTCCTTAACCCAATCGTCAAGCTTGTTTTGGTCGTTCTTAAGAGACAAGAGCCCAGAGGCAAGAACGAGAGTATGCGCGAACTCTGGACCACCTAAAGCCTGGATGCGCTCGGCTCTTGAGCTACGCTCATTCACCAAAGTCTCAGCGGCCTTAATTTGTGTGGTCACTTTTTTTAAACTCTCACGCGAAGCCTTCCAGGCGCGAAGCCGCGGCTCGGGATCGGCGCGCAGCATGAGGTGCACCGCCGCGAAGGCGTTCTCCCACGACAAGAATGAAAGAAACGCGTCTAATTTTTCAACTTCTAATTTTTCGAGTTCAGGCCACACCTGTAAGTGCATCCGAGAGCGAATCAACTCCCGAATCCCCTCGCGCAAATGCGGCGAGCCCAAGAGGCGCTGCATTTCATTCAAGACCCGTTCCGCCGAAACCCCTTGAATGGATGCGGCCTGGGATTGAATGGCGGTCAGGGTATCGGGATGAATTCGAAATCCCAGTTGTGAAACAAAGCGAACCGCGCGCAACATGCGCAGCCGATCCTCGCTAAACCGTTCCTGGGGCATACCCACAGTTCGGATCAGCCGCGCCTGTATATCGGTTTCTCCGCCGTGGTAATCGAAAAGCAAAAACTCGGCGGGATCGTAAAACATGGCGTTGATCGTAAAATCGCGGCGCTTGGCATCCTCTTCCATACCACTGAATGAGACGCTCGACGGGTGCCGACCATCAAGATAAGGCCCTTCGCTACGGAAGGTGGTGACTTCAAAGTTATACCCATTCTCCACCACGACAATCGTGCCGAAAGCCTTGCCTACGGCAAGCGTGGCGCGAAACAACCGCTCCACCGTGTCGGGCGGCGCCGAAGTCGCCATATCCAAATCTTTGGGATTTACTCCCAATACAGCGTCGCGCACGCAGCCCCCCGCCAGAACGGCCTGAAAGCCCGCCTCAGTTAAGCCTAAGAGCACCCGCTCCGCGGTCGGAAAGGCAGGATGCTTATGAATCAGGTCCAATCTTTGACGGCGCTGCATCCTTTGGATTATGCCCTCTCCTATGGATTTAGGCACCCTCATTGAGCGTCATGGCTTTTCTCACTACGGCTTCGCCCCGCTTGAGACACCTTTATCCATGGCCATTTATCGCGAATGGCTCGATTCCGGCCATCACGCGGGCATGGAATACCTACGTGAGCACGAGCGTTTAAAAGAGAACCCTCAACAATTCGCCCCGCAAGCCAAGAGCGCGATCGTCATCACCCGCTCCTATGCCGATCACCCCTATCCGGCGCCCGAATTCCCCAAAAGTCTTCGCACAGCTCTCTATAGTCGCGGCGAAGATTACCATCTTCATTTTCGCCAAGAATTAAACGCCTTGGCGGATGAGTTACGGGGACATAATCCGGGCGAGCAATTTTTATGTTTCACAGATTCAGCGCCGATTTTAGAACGCGACCTTGCGTACCGCGCAGGCCTGGGTTGGTTCGGCAAAAACACCTGCCTGATCGAGCCCAAACAAGGCAGTCTGTTTTTTATCGGTCAAATTTTAACATCGTTAAATCTCAAGCCCGTGGCGGCAGTTGTGCCGGACCATTGCGGCACCTGTGACCGCTGCATCCGGGCTTGTCCCACGGGAGCTCTCGATGTGCGACGGCTCGATGCGAGGAAGTGCCTGTCCTATTGGAACATCGAAGCCAAAGGTGTGGCGCCAGAAGAGATCCGCACAAAGAACGGCGATTGGTTTTTCGGCTGCGATATTTGCCAAACTGTTTGCCCGTGGAATGAGAAAGTTTTTGGACGAGAACAGATGCGCAGGGAGGCCGAGCCGCCTGAGACGGAAGCGGAAACGCTCGTCGACGATCTCCGTTGGTTGCTCACGGCTTCCCATAAAGAGATCGAGCGCAAGACCGCGCGCTCGCCGCTCTCAAGAGCGCGACCGATAGGATTGAAAAGAAATGCGTTAGTCGTGATCGCCAACCGGCGACTTCAGGAACTAAGGCCAGAAGTTCAACGAAGTTTGAACGAGCCTCGGTTAAAGAGTCTTGCCGAATGGACACTCGCTCAACTAACCTGAAGCCGAGTGATAAAGGATCCTGACTACACAGCTATTCGAATCGGCACTTTGCGCGGGGATAATAAAATCCCTTTCGACGTTTTTGTCCGCGTGGCGGGCAAAATGATTCTGTACTGTCGGCGCGGCGATTCGTTTGAGGGCGAGCGATTGGCGCGCCTAAAGGCCAAAAAGCTGAAAGCGATGTATATCGACAAGGGCGATGAGATTCCCTACCGCCAATACCTTGAGGAAAATATCGACCGAGCCTACAACGCCGCGGCCGGAAAGAGTCTGTTAGTTCGCTGTGAAGTCATTCAAGGTTTTCAACAAGCGGCCGCAGAAGAGTTTATGGAAAACCCGGTCGAAAAATTCGCCTACGACCATGCCAAGAGCTCCGTCCAGCGGTTCTCTGATTTTATCGACAAAGAAAAGGGGGCGCTGGCCGCATTTCTCTCCATCCCCAACTCCGACAAAAGTATCACGCATCACGGAGTGAATGTGGCCGCGCTGAGCATCGCGATGGCTCAGGCCGAGGGCGTAAAAGACCCCAAAATCATTTCTCTGATGGCCCTCGGCGCCTTGGTCCACGACACCGAACACTATTACACCGGCTTTGACGTGGGCGGAAACCCCAGCGCATATCCCAAAGCGGCGCTTGAAGTCTACAAAAAGCATCCGCTCGACGGCGCCCACCGACTGCAAGGATCTAAATTTCTCGATCAACTCGTCCTCAAGATCATCACTCAGCACGAAGAACATTTGGACGGCAGCGGTTTCCCGCTGGGCCTGCTCGAAAAAGACATTGAGCCTATGGTGATGATTGTGGCGACAGCCAATGCCTACGATCGGCTCGTCGGCTTCGAGGGCCAGGATCCGAAAACGGCGCTCAAGTCCATGCTCATTGACAAGCTCGGAGCCTACCCGCTGAAACAGCTACAGGCCTTGCAGGAAGTTCTAAAGAACAACCAGGTTGTTTAAAACTGGCCGACTTGCCTGTTGGCCAGTTATCGGCCTTCAAAATGATTTTTTGCCCGGTCCAGGCGCTGCTTAAGCACACGCCCCATATCGCCCTTAATTAAAAGATCATCCGCCAAGAAACCCAAAATGCCCATCGGCACCTGGTAGTCGACTAAATCCGTCACCAACGTCACACGCTCGTTGTGCTCTTCGAATTTCATGGTGTGCGTCCACGCGGCAAATATGCCTTCGCTCTGACGATACGTCAGCCGGCTTCCCGGCAATAAATCTTCGATACGAAAGCGAATGCTCTGCGAGAGACCGAAGCGGGTCATATTGAAGTGCAGCTCATCCCCTCTTTTCAACTCGGAATCCGGAGAGAGGACTTCCACATGTATCGCGGGCTCTAGCAGCGCCGGAATATGACTGGGAGTCGTGAGGTAACGAAAAACCTCAAGTTTCGGGGCTTCAATTAACTGGGAAATTTGCAGATGCGCCATAGATGGTTCGTAATGTCGCACTTTTCGCCGTCAGCGTCGTACTTTTTCCTTATGCGTCATCCCGAATCTTTGATATTCCTCATCCCCTATGAACGCATTCGCTCCACCCGACCCGTCTCTTTTATTCTCTCGGCACGACCCATCGGACCCTCGCTTAGGTGACCGAGTCGCGAAATCCGCTCAAGATGCGGACGTCGCGATCGTCGGCTATCCGGATGATGAGGGAATTCACATCAACGGCGGGCGTCTGGGCGCGAAAGCGGGTCCAGATGCGATTCGCAATTGGCTTTATCGCATGACCCCGCACCCGAAAATGGCTGCGCGCTGTTTTTGCGATTTAGGAAATTTGAAAGCTCAGGGTGATTTGAATCAGCGACATACGGAAGCCGCTTCGACGGTTGAAGATGTGCTCTTAAAAAAGCAGCGCGTGCTCGCTCTCGGCGGCGGCAATGACTACGCCTATGCCGATGGACTCGGCTTTCTGCGCGCCTGTGGCGATCCAAAAATCAAACCCGTGATTGTGAATGTGGACGCTCACCTCGACGTGCGCGATCCGGCCAAGGGCTTAAGCAGTGGAACTCCCTTTTTTCGTCTGCTGGAATTAAATCAAGAATTTGATTTTGTCGAACTCGGCATTCAAACCCTCTGCAACTCGCGCGCGCATTGGCAGTACGTGGAAGCCAAAGGTGGGCACATCATCGCCATGGATGAAATTCTGCAAAGCGGAACCTCCCTGGTCGAGTGCGTGACCTCACGGCTGGGCGATCTACTTTTAAAAGCGCGGCCCGCGTTTTTGGCGATCGATATTGATGCCTTTGCCTACCCGTTCGCCGAAGGCTCGAGTGCACCCTGGCCGCTCGGGCTCTTGCCTCACGATTTTTATCCGCTGCTCGCGCTCTTGCTCAAGCGCTGGGACGTGCGCGTGATGGGAATTTACGAAGTGTCTCCGTCGCTGTCGCAAGGGCATGCTTCCGCTAAGCTGGCCGCGCAATGGGCCCATATGTTTTTGCACGAGCCGGGCTAACCGTGTTTGCAGAGTTGAAGTTTCCTTTCAGTTTGGGCAGCGACAATCACTCAGGGGTACATCCGAAAGTTATGGCGGCCCTTGCGGCGGCGAACCGTGGCCATGCCCATGCCTATGGCCTAGATGAAGTTTGCGAGCTGGCCAAGACTGAATTTCGGCGCCTATTCGGCCCCAAAGTTCAGGTGGAATATGTCTTTACCGGTACGGCCGCGAATGTGCTGAGCCTCGCTCCTTTTCTTTCGAGTTTCAATTCGGTGATCTGCTCAGAGATGGCGCATCTCCATATGGATGAGTGTGGCGCGCCCGAAAAATTCTGGGGCGGAAAACTCTTCGCGCTTCCGTCAAAAGACGGGCGTATTTTTCCCGAACAAACAGCGGAACTCTTTCAGCGCATGGGCGATCAGCACTTTTCCCAGCCGAAAGCCGTTTCACTCACCCTGCCGTCCGAAGTGGGCGTGTGTTATTCGCTGGATGACCTAAAAAACTGGAGTCGGTTCTGTCGCGAAAAAAATCTTATGTTGCATGTGGACGGCGCTCGCCTGACTAACGCCGCAGTCACGCTCGGTGTTTCTTTGCGCGAACTGACCGAGGGCGTGGACGTGGTTTCGTTTGGCGGCACCAAGAATGGCTTGATGGGCGCCGAGGCGGTGCTGCTCTTTACTGACCGAGCTAAGAATGAATTTAAGTTTTATCGCAAGCAAGCCATGCAACTCTCGAGCAAAACTCGATTTCTGGCCGCGCAGTTTTACGCTTTTCTAAAAGAGGATTTGTGGCGCGAGATCGCGGTCCATACCACCAGCCTGGCTCGTGGCTTAAGTGAGTCCCTCAAAGATTTTCCTGAAATCCGAGTGGCCTTTCCCGTTCAGAGCAACGCCGTTTTTGTGGAACTGCCAAAGCCCTGGATTCACCCGTTACGAGAAAAGTTTATGTTTTACGTGTGGGATCCGCAAACCCATCTCTGCCGCTGGATGATCAGCTGGGATTGGTCCGAGGATTTGAACCAAAAGCTTCTAAATGAAATAGCCGAGGTGCGAAAATGTTTTCCAATAAAATGAATTACCACGATTACCTCCATATCGACCAACTGTTGGGTTGCCAGGAACTGGAAAGCGAGCGAATTGGCCGTAAAGCCCATGATGAGATGCTCTTTATCGTTGTCCATCAGGTTTACGAACTCTGGTTTAAGCTGATTCTGACCGAGGTCAGCTCCGTCCTCGAGATTTTTGCTCAAGACCGGATCGACGAAAAGCAGATGGATCTGATTGTCGCCCGCTTACAGCGGGTGGTGGCGATTCAAAAACTCCTGGTGGATCAGGTCGGAATTATCGAAACCATGACTCCTCTAGATTTCCTCGAGTTCCGCGACATGCTGATCCCCGCCTCAGGCTTCCAAAGCTTGCAATTCCGGCAGCTGGAGACGGTGCTCGGATTAAAGCGCGAGAATCGCCTCCTCTACGGTCAGGCCGCCTACGAGCAATCTCTTAAGCCGGATCAGCGCTCGGAGATGGTGGCGCTCGAAGGCAAGGCCACACTCTTCGAACGGGTGGAAAAATGGTTGGAGCGAACTCCGTTTTTGAAAATGCGCGGCTTTGATTTCTGGCAGGCCTATAAGAACACCGTCGAAAACGCCTTAAAGCGCGACATCGAAATCATCGATCAAAACCCAGTTCTGGGCGCCGAGGATCGGGCCCGCAACAAAACGATGCTCGAAGGCACGATGGCGAGCTTCCGCGCCCTCTTTGATGAGAAGGAATACAATCAGGCCCGCTCAGCCGGTGAGTGGCGTTTGTCGTACCAAGCGGTGCATGCCGCACTCCTGGTCCAACTCTATCGCGATCAACCGGCGCTGCAACTTCCGTTTCGCGTGATCACCGCTCTGCAAGATATGGATGAGATGTTCACCACCTGGCGCCACCGCCATGCTCTGATGGCCAAGCGCATGCTCGGTTCAAAGGTTGGCACCGGGGGCTCGAGCGGTTACCAGTACCTGCGCGACGCCACCGATCGCCATAAAGTCTTTCAAGACTTTTTTCAGCTCACGACATTCTTCGTACCGCGATCCAAACTACCGAAGCTCCCGCCCGAGGTGGAACGCGAACTCGGTTTTCATTATTCGAATTCAGGAAACGCCTGAACGAGAGGAAGCAAAACCGCGCGGACCGGTGAGGCATCGCCGTCTACAATGGGCAGTGGCAAAGCCACGAGCGTGTAAAGCCCTTCGGGCACGTCCTTAAGCAAAAGGCCTTCAAGCACGGCAAAGTCGTATTTGTACAAAATCTGGTGCGACTCCAGCGCCTGGCTATCCTCCGGGTCGACACTGGGCGTGTCGATGCCGACGAGCTTCACGTCCCGACTGTGCAGCCATTCGAGGAGTTCGGGAGACAACGAATTGAACTGCGAATTCCAATGATCGGGGTCGGGAAACGAACCCGTGTCGAAGAGAACGCGGGGGGCCTGAATGGCCATTTGTACGTGTTGGGGTAGCACGCGCTCATTGGACTTAAGACCTGCAATGCGAATCACTTGCGCGCGGCCCATGTAGCGACTGAGAGGGCGTTTTTCAATGCTCACGCCATCGGCATGATAGTGACTTGGAGCGTCGGCATGGGCGCCTAGGTGCACGGTCGTGCGGATGTTCGAGAGCTCGAGGTGATGGCCTTTGCCGAAGCTCAACGCGACTTCGCGGGTGAAGGGTTGATCCCCCGGAAAAACTCCGAGACGTTCTGAAATAGAAGGCGTGATATCGTAAATCTTTGGTTTCATTTTACTAGGGCCTATTTTAGACTCGTCGGCGATGAATTTGCAAAGCGTACGCGGTACCCAAGATTTTCTGCCTGAAGCTCAGGCCAAGCACAACCTAGTGGTCGATATCGCCCGCTCCGTGGTCGGACGATTCGGTTTTTACGAGATGGCGACTCCCATTTTCGAGTTCTCTGAGGTGTTTAAGCGCACGCTCGGCGAGGCCTCCGACATCGTGTCGAAAGAAATGTACACGTTTAAGGACCGCAACGACGAGGAACTGACTTTGAGGCCCGAGGGTACGGCGGGAATCGCCCGCGCGTTTATTTCGGAAGGCTTAAGTCAGCGCACACCATTAAAGGTCATGTACCAGGGACCCATGTTCCGCTACGAGCGCCCGCAAAAGGGCCGCTACCGGCAATTTCACCAGCTCGGCATCGAACTTTTGGGCCCCGCTTCGGGAATGGCCGACGTGGAATGTATCGCCGCGGGCTTTATGGTTTTGAACGAGCTTAAAATCGCAGAATCCTGTTCGCTCGAGATCAATTCCATCGGCGATGAAGAGAGCCGTCGGAATTATATCGCCGCCCTGGTGAAGTATTTAAAGGGTGTGCAAGACCAGCTCTCAGCGGACAGCCAGAAGCGCTTGGAGCAGAATCCCTTGCGAATCTTAGATTCGAAAGATGAGAAGGATCAGGCACTCCTAAAATCAGCCCCCTTGATTAATGAATTCTATAATGAAGAGTCAAAGCGCTCTTACGCACAGATCATTAGTGCACTTAAAGCTATGAGTATTCCATTTAACGAAAATCCCCTGCTCGTGCGCGGGCTCGACTACTACTCCCACTGCGTCTTTGAATTCCGCACCCAGCAGCTCGGCGCCCAAGACGCCGTATTAAGCGGCGGTCGCTACGATCAGCTTATCAAGACCATGGGTGGCCCTGCCACGCCCGGTGTGGGCTGGGCCGCGGGACTCGAGCGGCTCTCTATGCTCTGCCCACTCGAGGCCAAGCCGGCCCGGCCGGTGGCGATTTTGCCCATCCACGAAAGCACGGAACAAGAGGCGTTTAAGCTCGCGTATGAATTGCGCTCGAAAGGCCTACCTTGTGAAGTGCATTTTTCGGGCAATATGTCGAAGCGCATGAAGAAGGCCGTAGCGCAAAACTGCTTTGCTGCGGTGATTTTAGGCCCGGATGAAATACAAAAGGGCGAAGCTAGCGTGAAGTTTCTCGATCAGGGTGAGCAAAAGTCGATCCGACTGACCGATTTATTCTCGGCGCTGCGGAGTTAAACTGCTGCTGCCACGCGCGTGCAAGAGCTAGGGATTCCACTGCCCTTCAGAGCGAGCCAAACATGTGCCCGCACCGCTGATGTCCTCTTTTTTATCGTAAGTCCATGCTTCAAGCTGTGCATCTTTGCCGGCATTGAGCAACTCACCCACCGTGACCGGACTGCGATTGTAAGCGAGCTTCCAACCGCCAAACATCAAGGCATTGTCCTTTTGACTGCCCTTGTTGTCTTTAAGCGAGGCGAACAAAAGATTCTGATCTAACTTATAATCATTCAGGGTCAACCAGCCTTTGGCGAACGCATTCACCATAAAGTTCTGCAAAGACGCGCCCTTCTTCACATAGCCGCACATAAACTGATTGATCGCGACCTTGTCGTAATTGCTCTTCGGAACCTCTTGCACCATGACTTTGCTGGGCTGACTGGCGTCCATCTCCTTTGTCGCCAGCTGAGTCTTACACTCCTCGATCTGCGCTTCGAATTCATCGGCCCGTTTTTGCAGAATGTTCTTATAGCCTTGAAAGCGCGCCAAACGGTCGCGCAAATACTCTTCAGAAACGCCGACCAGTTCATTTTTATTGTTCAAACCGATCTTTAATTCTTCTTCTTTGTCGGTCACCCGGTCGAGCGGTTCAGTCCAAACCATATTGCCGCTGCCACCAAACTGCCGCGACGCCAGTTTGCGCCGACACGATTTCAGATCACCATAGAGACCCAGCGTATTCAGTTTGCGCGTGCCATAAACCCGATCCTCGAGCGAATAGACCGTATTCTGCAGATCACGCAGCTTTTCAGACATGGCCGTTTTGTCCAAGACCACCATTTCACCTTTTTTAAGTCCCACACTCTGCGACCCCGAAACCCCGGCCGCATTTTCGAGCTGGGTGTCGATCTTCTCAGCTTTGTGGGGATTCGACTTACAGCCCACAACCAACACGGCCATTAAAACGGCTAAAACTTGGATCATAAAATCCTCCTCAGGAGACTTAGGATGAAAAACCATTCCGCCGCCGTCAACGAAAGACCGCCCGCGCCTTCGCCTACAAATAAAAAAGGCAGCCCTAAGACTGCCTTTTTACGCACGATTTCGAATATCTGCGGAAAATTAAAACATATTTAACGTAGCGGACATGGCCACGTTCGTGAAGTCACTGCGGATATTGCCCGGAACAAACTGAATATTCGGGTACAGATAGATATCACGAGTCACCGAAATCCCGACTCCTACAGACTGATAGACAAAGGTCTGCAGTAGGCGCGAGCGCTCCGAATCGCCATAGAGATGACGCCAGTTGAAGTAACCGAATACCGTCCGAGCGGACAGAGTGTCGTTGAACTCATACTCAGCAAAGGGATAAAGCCCCAGGCTCCACTCGGTGCGGCTATCGCCACCGTAGAAGTTCTTAACTTTCTCGCGAGTTTCAAGATCGCTTATGGCACCCGGCTTTGTGTTGTAGGCGTTATATCCGAGTCCGAGCCCGAGACCCACGGTCAGTCCATTCTGGAACGTTCTCAGGGCGTTAGCCGAAAGCGACATGCTGCCATCGCGATCCACTCCGCGAGCTTCCTGCGAGGTACCGACCGCAACAGATACTCCACCATTCATCTGAACTTCGCCAACCTTGCCCACCAGGTTGTAACCGACAACGGGGTCGAACACGTTGAGCTGGTTGTCCGAGGCGCTCATATCGCCCTGAAAGGGCGTCATAAGACCAGCCGAAGTTCCCAAGGTTAAGCTTTGGCTCTTGGTCCATCGATAGCGCAGATCCAGACCGATATCGGCGCTCGTTCGTTCTTGAACACCCGGTTCACGGGCCAGATTCGGGCGATCCACACCAAAGGGACGCGATAAAGTTCCGCCGGTGTAGCCGATCGAACTCGACAGAGAGAACTTGGACTTCGATCCGCTTTCCGCCCGCATACGCGCGTTCGTAATCTCTTCGTCGATATTGCCATCGACTTTGTTTTTCTCTTTTGTATCTTCAGCTTTGATTGTGCTTTGGCCCGCATCGGCCTTCGCATTTTCCTGAGCTTGGGCGGCAAACCCCAGAGCCATTAACGAAACAAACAGAATCCTCACCATAATTCTTCCCCTTTTCTTTAAAAGAAAAAAGGCAGTCTAACGACTGCCTTTTTAAAATCAATTATGAATTCACACTGGTCTTAGAAAACATTCATAGTAGCCGAGAGCGCCACGTTCGTGAAATCGCTGCGGATATTATCGGGAACAAACTGAATGTTAGGATAAAGGTAAATATCGCGGGAAACCGAGATTCCTACGCCCACCGACTGATAAACGTATGTTTGGAGGAGACGGTAACGGTTCGGATCACCGTAAAGGTGACGCCAGTTGAAGTATCCAAAAACCGTACGAGCCTGAAAGGTATCGTTAAATGCATATTCGGCGAATGGAAAAAGGCCAAGACTCCACTCCGTGCGCGCGTCATTGCCATAAAAACCCAATGTTTTTTGGCGGGCACCTAAATTGGAGATCTGACCAGGCTTCGTATCGTAAAAACTGTGTCCAGTACTGACTGAAAGTCCGACCGTAAGGCGATTTTGGAAAGCGTAAAGACCGGTCAACGAAGCACCGACCCACGCATCTTTGTCAATATTCTTTGACTCCTGCGACGTACCTGCCGAAGCCATTAACTTACCATTCATTTGGATCTTGCCGATTTTGCCGACAAGGTTATAGCCAACGACTGGATCGAAAACGTTCAACTGCGTTTGGTTGGCGTCCAGGTCTCCTTGAAACGGAGTCATCAAACCTGCCGACGTACCAAGTGTTACGCTCTGGCTTTTCGACCAACGATAACGGACATCAAGTCCAAGGTTAGCGCTCGTCCGCTCTTGAATTCCGGGCTCTTTAGCCAGATTCGGACGATCGACACCAAACGGACGGGCAACGGCGCCGCCGGTATAGCCAAGGCTGGTCGAAAGCGACCATTTTGATTTGGATCCGCTGTCGGCACGCATGCGGACATTGGTAATCTCTTCGTCGATATTGCCTTCGACCTTATTCTTTTTGTCGGCGGCATCTTCGATCTTGATCGTGGTCTGGCCTTCCGTTTTTTTCTCCTGGGCGACTGCGGCACCAGAGAAAATGAGCGCAAGGGCTAGAGCATATACGCTAGTCTTGAACATGAGATAGAACCCCTTTTTAAGTTATTTGTTCAGAAACCGTTCGGTTATTGTTCGTCGGCCTTTATGCACCGAGTAAAACGGAATCGTCAAGGGGAGAAAAAGCCGTGAATACGGCTGCTTATTTAATGCGCAGCCGCGGCATCGGAAGCGCTACTGATGTAAAGATTACTGAGCCGAGGCTAGCGCGCGACCGAGAGAAAGGGAATTCCGTTGTTGAGACGTTGGGCCACAAGGGAATCTGCAACGGCCGTAGAAATAGCCGAGGTCTCGATCAAAACTCCGTCGCGGAAGACCGCCATTTCAAGACCCTCGCCTACGGGCTTGAGCACCATGACCACCAAAGTGTCCGCTTGAACCTCGGGCTCACCGTCGGTGGACCCCAGACTTTCTAAGGACCGATCGAGATAGGCTAGAAGATGGGCCTTGCGGCCTCCGCTCTGTTCAATCTCGTAGTGGAGAATATCGTATCCGCTCTCATCGCGATACGCGCCACTGCGCAGAGCCTCGCGCTGAAAGCGCGCCACGCCTCCGGCAAACACCTGCTGGAGTGGCACTTCCGACGACAAATTGGCAAAAGGATTCTGGTCGGCCATATCATCGGTCGCCAGCTGCGCTTGGAGTTGAGCCAGAGGTCCGGCCTCGATGCCAACCGAGGACTCAACACGGGCCACGGGCTTTTGCATCACTCCGTTAGAGGCCACGGTCATGTTGACGGGGTACCAGGAGATATCGGGATTGGACACCGACAGCGCCGCTGCGAACAATACGACCAGCAAGGCGACACTTCGCGCCCCGGTGCTTAAGCGATTTTTCATTGGATATCCTCCGGCACATGCCGTTCCGCCCGGGACCTAGGTCCGCCGCGCGCGGCGGGTTGGCGGACGAGCGTTTCCTTCAAACTCACCAGGGCCAGCTCACAGCGCTGGCGGCTCCGAGCAAAAAGACCTGCATTTTTTAACATTCGCGCCCGCGGGATTAGAGTTTCTTCGACATGTTCTTGTCCCGCGAGATAGGCCACTCCGGCCAACGTTGTCGCGGCCAGAATATTCTGCGCCTGTCCGAACCCGACATAACTCGAGACTTCGAGCACGGTCCCAAGAAAGACCTGCGCTAGAACATAGTTTCGGCGAAAAACATCGGTGATGACACCGTCGCGCAATTTTTGATTCACGACCGCATCCCAAATATTATAGTTCAAAATCAATCCGAAAAATGCGGATTGGGCAAACGCGCTCCACCAAGAATCCAAATTCAATACACCCGCACCGTAAAAAACTGTACCCGCCACGATGGTATTGGGAATCCACGAGGTCACAAACTTGCCGAGCAGATCGTACTGGCGCGCTTCACCGCGGGTCAGCTTGCGACCAAAGCTACCAAAAGCTTTCTCGGCCAGCCAGCGCACTCCATTTCCCCCGCCGTCCAAAATTCGCCCCCAGGCATCGGGAGCGGTCATGAGGAATGCGGCCCAGGCAAAACTGACGGCCATTACGGCCATCCCTTTTTCCACCGATCCGGATGAATATACAGACAGAGCCGTCATGGCCGAAGCGTTGATGACCGCGAAAGTTAGGCCTTCTTGCTTTTCTTTATTTTTAAAAAAGGCGGAGATCTTGTCGATCTTGTCGGTCAGGCGCTTTTTGAGGGAGGGATTTTTCTCAATCGCAGCGGGAAGCTTGAGAGACTCCGCTCCCTCGGCCACAATAACATTCACGTCGGAGCCGGCGGCGAGCCTGAGGATCGGATCATTCGGACCGCTCACGATCAGTGTGCCGTTTTCTCCGCGCTGAGTGACGGCGCGAACCGCGTCCGTTTCTTGGGCTGGAGTGGTAATCCCCGCTGCCAAATAGAAGACCTGGCCGCCCGCCTCGATTTTTTCGAGTAGGACCCCGCTGCCTTCCTTGGCAGCCGAAACCGGGTCATGGTCGGCAGCTAAACCGGGCGCCGGCCCAATCAGGGCCGCGCTCAACAAGACCGCTAACATTTTTTTGCAATTGCGTCCGTGCAACATACTCAGCACTTACCTATCAGTATTTGTGCCACGATTTAAAGCCGCTTAAACTTTGAAAAAGGGAGTGATCTTAAGGGTATGTAGAGAGTTCAGGTGAAATTAGTGCAGCCCAGAGCCGTTTTTCGGCTAGAAGTCGAAGCCGATGCGGGCGTCGGCGCTGGAGTAGAACAGAGACTGGAAGCCGCTTAGGTTGTTGGTTCCGTCGTTGTATTTGAAGTTGAACTGGTGCCACTGACCGTACCAGAACACGCCGACCTTCCACTGATCAGTGAAGTTGTAGGACATGCCGACCGAACCGTCGAAGGCGAAGGTCGGCGTGATTTCGAACTGATTGGCGCCGTCCGCGGAAGTCGACAGTGGGAACTGATAGCGCATGAGCCAGTAGTACATCCACCGCTTCCGATTCATCTCAGCCAAGAGTCCTAATGAAGCCGTGGTGATATTGTTGTTCTTCTGTGAAGCGAGCGGGTTTAGGTCCGCGTCCACGCCCGGCACGATAAACGGAATTTTGTGCTGCTGAATACCCGCCCGGAAGCCCAACAACATAGGCCGGTTCAGAAGCTTGATATTGCTCATCCGGCGCAAAATTCCTTCCATCGACACCGTGGTCCACGTGTATTGCGGGTTATCCACGCGGGTGCCGTCCGTGAAGAGGATTTCGCCCGGCGTTCTCTTATATGTAAAGACGCCGCCCCAGCCATGGCCGCCCGTATAGCCGGTTTCCATATAGGCGCTGGGGCCCGCGACGTTCGCGGTCGAGAGCGATGCCCCCTCATCCCCATTCGGGATGGATTGACGATAGTCGGTGAAGTTCATGCCGACTCCAGCCCAAGCCCACCAGCCGTTATGGACCCAATCGTCTTCGCGGATTCGCTCCACCTTGGTGCGCACCCGTTCGGCCGCCTGCGGACGGCGGTCGTTGTTGCGGGCGAAGAGCTTCGGTTCGGATGCGGGCGAATTGAGACGCTGAGGCGCGGAGAAGTCGGAGATCACATTTCCCCGCTTGTCCCGCGCGCGCGCGCGCCAAAAGTGCGCGCGACCACTGGCTAGTTTATGTTGAACGGTCGTCGTATTCAGGCGCAGGCGTTGCGGATTTCGGAAGCCGGGCTCACCCGCCACCTCGACATCGTAAGAGCCGGCGAACAACAGCGGCGTGAAGTTCCAGGTCGCATTGCGATTGCCGTCCATATCGGGATTGTCAAACATGGGCTGGCCGACGGGTTTGGGCGGCTCCATTACGATCTGCAACGGCCGCCGCGCCGACCAATCCGACGGACTTAAACCTTCTTTATTCAACTGATAACGATACATGTACTTATCGGGATTAAGTTTGCGCTCGGGCCAGCTCGAAGTGGATTGCGAAACGATATCCGAATCGCCATCGAACTCGATTCGCATCTCGTCGAACGTGGTGGGATCAATGCGGAAGAAGGCGCCCATGAAATTCTGCTGGCGCAGATAGTAGCGCACGTCCTCATCGGCTGCATTGTAGAGGCGCGCCGGATAGGCGCGGTTTGGGATCACCACCCGCGTGGGCATCCCTCGCTGTGTCAGTTGCACGGCCGGGGGCGGGTCGACCGCGAACGGATGCGTTTCACTCCACGCCGTGATCTTGCCGTCGCCAAAGTCACCGCGGGCGCGAATGTAATACTGGCCCACGGGTAATGCGACGGCGGTTTTAAAGGCCGTCATGCTCTGATTTTGCATCAGGTTCTTGAACTCAGGATCGTCTGAAATCTGGTACCACACGGTCTGCTCTTCGGGTTTCTCGAACTGAACGGGAATGGCGGCCTCTTGCCCGAGCGGCGCGCGAAATCTCTGGTTGGCCTGCGGGTAGACAATAAGCGGCTGACTCAGGCGAACGAAGCGGATTCGTTCCGTCGTGGTCATGGAGTTTTCCGGTCCCTTGACCCTGAAGTAAAGGGTCAGAGATTTACTGGCATTGAGCATAGTCGTCAGCTGCGCGTCGACGTTCTTGGTGGCGTGAATGGTTTTAAACTGCGGAGTGGCGGAGAACTCGAGTGCGTACTGATCATCGGGTTTATTCAAACGCGGATCTTCCCACGCCCAGGCGAAAGGAATTTGAACTGGCGAATCGGAGTAGATGATCTGATCGCCGACCGGCTTGACGATCTTGAGTTTGTTTACGCCGGATTTCTCGACATGGGCGTCCTCACCGAGAAGAATCTTTGTTGATTTATCGATCTTGCGTCTCTCGCCGTTGATCAAAAGCTCGGCGGTTCCCGATTTGACGTCGAGCTGAGTCACGCCTCCGGTTTTGCTCAAGGTGATTTCGGCGCCTCCGGCCGTATTGAACTCGATCGGCTTGCCCTTGCCGGTGTCGATGATCAGGCGCTCATTCTTGGCAATGCGCCCGAACAGCGTGCCATAATTCAAATTCATAAAATTCACGTTTTGATCGCGACGAAGAACGACCAGTGTATTCTCGGTCACGGTCATTTTGGATTCGCCAAGACTGAGTTGCGCCTCGGATCCCCCGCCCGCGTAAACGGCATCATTGTAAACCAGGTTTTCGTTATCCGAGGCCTTTTGCCACTTGAGGTCGCCTTCCATCTTCAAGCGTACGTCACCCGAACTTTTGGTGATCAATCCGATGACGTCTCCACGATCCCGTTTGCCACCCCACATCCAACTATCGAAATAAAATGCGCCGCCCGCCATGAGTAAGATCATCAAGGCGATCAAAATTAAAATGCGGTCGGTACGGTTCTCGTTACGCAACTTCTCAGATTCCCATCAATATAGTAAGAATCTGATCGGCGGAAATCTCAGTAACTTAGACTGGGCTTTAGTTGGAAATTTTTGCTTGTGCCGCTCGCAATCGAGCCACGATCACCTGGTTTCGGCTCTCTCGATCTTCGTCCAAGCGCAGTTCCATTAACGCCGCATTTAAAATGCTCTGAGCCTCCTCTTTTTGCTTCAGGTCGAGGAGGATGTCGCTTTTGATGAGAACCAACGAAAACCAATTGTATCCGTAGGCTACGCCTTCGGCCTTGTTGATCCACTCGAGGGCCAGGTCTAGTTTTTTCTGTTTCCGGTAGAGTCGGGATAAGCGAATCATAAAGGTCGGCTCATAAGGGTACGTTTGCACGAGAGTTTTCAGTAGCGCTTGAGCCTCCTGAAACTTTTCGGCCTGCTCAAGACAGGGCACCAAGCCCTGCTGGGCGCTGCGCGAGAGCCGGGGCCCGCTCTGGGCCTTCAGCGCTTGATAAGCGCCCACGCACTTTTGTGCGTACTCTTTTTGTTTGGCGGCATTTTTCATCTTTTCAAAGGCCTGGGCCAAATAAAAAAATTCCTCACCCATCATGCTCGCCCGCTCCGCCTCGGTCAGATGGGCACGGCTATTTAAAAACTCAAGTCTTCGTGGCAAATTGCCCGCTTCAAATTCACAAGCTTTAAGGTCCGCATCGCAAAGCGAGCTCAGGGCTTCGGCCCAATCATCCGTCGACAACGTAGCGTCCAAAAGTTCACGCCGAACCTGCGCAATGGCGGCGTTATTGCGATTCTCCGCCGCCTCTAGCTCTGCGATTCGAAAGCGCAGAATTTGGGGCTTGAGCTCGCCCACATCCAGCTCTTCGCTGCTGGCGAGAACGGAACGAACGACATCCTTTTCATCGCGATCCAGCGCATAGCGTAGCATACGGATTTTATCGTAGCGCTTGGCCGGACTGCGTACTCCATTCCACCAATCGCTGATTTTTTGTTTAAACTGATTCTCGCGACGCGCCAGCACCCGTTGGCGCAGAGTCGCCACTGGGTCTTTCATCAATCCAAGATTCTCTTCAGCCCACGATTTAAAAACAGTCTGGCGGAGCTCGCCGTTAAAGCGGGCCACTTCTTCCATTCGGGCATTCAGAAGCACGAAAGAAGGATAATAGCTGAAGGGTAGAACTTTATCCCAATCCGCGGCGCCGAGGCTGTCGCCGTCGACATAGATTTTATACCAGTTGCGCGTGAACTCCTGAAACATCGGCGAGGCGAGCAAATACTCCTTCGCTTCATTACACGGCGGGCACCAGTCGGTGCTGATCATAACCAGAACCGGCTGCCCTTTGTTCAAGGCCTCTTTGCGGGCTTCGTCGGGAGTAACAAACACAAAGCCGGGGACGAGGATGCGCTTGACCTCTTTGTTTAGAAGTTGATTTTTCACCAAGCGAACCGGCTCGCGCGCGGCCTTCTCTTGGACCAGGAGACTGACGTTCACGGGTTTGCAAAACGTTTTTTTGTCGTCACAGACATTCAAAACCGCGCTGGCTCCGCCGGCGCTCGTGAATTGGCATTTAATTCGGCGAGCCGTGGCCTCGAGCGGAGCCCCGCCCTGACATTTTTGCGGAGCCTCTAGACTGAAATGATGATCCGCCTTGGGTTTGAACTCGACGATTTCATTGCGCAAAACTTCGCCGGGATAGGACTTTAAAAGATCCGCCGAGCCTACATTTGCGCTCGCCGCCACCGAAAAAAAATAAAACAGAACTTTTGCAGTCATCACCCCTCCCCGTTCAACCGCAGAATCTTATCTGGGTCGCCGACGATCCACAAACGGTCCCCCGCCTCTAGACGCAAATCGGCAGGCGGATGCAACTGGCGAAACTCTCCCCGCTCCAATCCCACCACCAGGCCGTCGACCAGATCGCGAATCGCGGAATCTCGAAGTGGCTTGCCGACAACCGGCGATTTTGCATCTAGAACTACGCTCAGAAGTTTTAAAGGGGCCTCATCAATTATCGGCGGCTCGGTCAGTTCAGCCAGTTTGCGAATACGTTCCACACCTTCATCGGAGCCCAAGACCTGCAGGCGATCGAAGGGAAAAATGACGTCGCTCGCCTTCGGCGCCAAAATGCGACGTTGACCGCGCTCAATCGCTGCGACCACCACGCCAAAGCTCTCCTGCGGTCCAATCTGCCCAATCGACATTCCGACCAAGGGAGAATCGGGCCCCACCGCCAACTCACTTAAGTGTTGGTCCCAGGGCAGAATTTTTTCAGGGTCAGTGTCTTTCCGCCGCACTCCCAGCTGATCGAAGAAGCGGGCCTCCATAAGCCGATAGATGACCTTGCTATAGCGATAGAACACGAAAGCCAGAATAACCAATGCCGATATGGTCAATCCCGATACGGTTTGCCAGCTCACGTACTGGGCCGAGACTGCCAGCGCCATGGCAATACCGAGGGCCACGCGCACTGCTGTAATCACCGTTTGTATGTAACGAAAACGAGGAAACCGTCCGAGCTGCTCGCGCCAACTGCTGTGCGGGCGCCGGAGGCACAGCCCGTAAAAAAACGGGAGACAAATGAGAAGATCAAATGTCAGCCCCGCCGCTCGCACCCAAGGAGGAGCCCCGATCTGCTCGGCCAAAGGTTCGTAGACGAGGTGGCGGATCAACCAACTCACCGCTAAAAGCAAAACCAGATTCACCGCCATCAACGGCCCATAGGCCCGCACTAAAATAGGCGCCAGATTGGTCCCCTGTTGCCGCTGAAGCGCCAACTGATACATCTTGAGCCATTCCAAAGACCGTCGCGGCAGAGCTCTTTCGACCCATTCCGCCACCTTCTCAGAATGGCCAATCAAATACGGCGTTGTGAACGAGGTGACAATTGAAACCCCCACGACCAATGGGTAGAGCGTCGGGCTGATCACCTTCAAAGTCATACCCAGGGTCGCGATGATAAAGGAAAACTCCCCGATCTGGGTCAGACTGAGTCCGGCTCGAATACCGGTATTTAAGCTCTCGCCCGAAAGCGTGGCCCCGATCACGACCGTAACCGTTTTAACCACGATCAAAAACAACGACATACCTAAGATCAGGTGCCAGGAATCGGCAAAGACCTTGGGATCGAACAGCATCCCGACCGACACAAAGAAAACGGCGGCAAAAAAGTCGCGGAGGGGATGCAGGAGATGTTCAATGCGTTTCCCTTCCGACGTTTCGGCGAGCAGGCTCCCCATCACGAAGGCACCCAAGGCCGAAGACAACCCCACATTTGTGGCCACCAAAACCATAAACAGACATAACCCAACGGAAAATATCAGCATGGTTTCCGACGTCA
>JALHOQ010000034.1 GCA_022842925.1 Bdellovibrionales bacterium | reverse complement strand
TTATTAGGCTTAGCTTTAGCAGGGTCTGTCAAAATTAAAATATAGACGGAGGCGCGCACAATAATTATCGTTTTAGGGTAACCGCACAGCTAAAGAGGATGGATCACATGAAACCCAGAGGGATGTTCCGCTTAACTGTTCTGCTCATCAGCGCCCTGGCCACAAACTTTGTCTACGCCGAAGCCAAATCGATTCGCTTGTGCATGCCGCGCGGACACGAAGATCTTTTGAATATGGCGATGCTCGTGGCTCGCGACAAAGGTTTATTTAAACAAGAAGGCGTGGACGTCAAAATCGAACTGTTGAAACACGTCAACGCCAGCCCAGAAGGCAGTGACGGTTTTGTTCTGTCGAAGGCCGGACCGGTGTTGCCATTCAATACAGAAGACTGGTCGATCACCAAGATGATGTTCAGCAAGCAAAGTGAATGTGACATCGCGGTCAGCCCCGCAGCGGGCATGCTGGCCATGGAGAAGACCGACTTTTCGACGCTAAAGCCGCTCTATCTGACGGCCTACGGAACAGACTATGACACGCACTTAGTTGTAAACTCCGACTCGGATATCAAATCGGGCGCCGACCTAAAAGGCAAAGTCGTGCGGATCGGCCAAGTGCCGACCCATATCGCTCTTTACAACTATTTGAAGAAAAACAATGTCGAGATGAGTGATGTCACCCTTCAATTTAAACTGGCATCAAACTTTGCGTCCGAGGCTTTGGCCAGCGGTCATATCGATGCGGCCATGACCTATGTGCCGACCATGCCGATGATGCTCGCCAGCGGCAAAGTCCGCGTGCTCGAGCAAAACATTATTTCGAAATACGTTATGCCACGGACACCGAACGCCATGCTGTTCACCAGCAGCAAGTTCGCCAAAGAAAATCCAAAGACTTTGGCTAAGTTTAAAAAAGCGGTCGGCGGAACAATGGTCTATATCAACAAAAACCCCGCAGCTGTTCTCGAGTCCGCCACCAACTTTTTCAATAACAAACATCCCAACTGGCAGGGCTGGAAGGCCGATCCGATCCAAATTGAGCGGGCTACGGCGTTTATGGGCAAACTGACTTTAGAGAACTTTGATGACCCCGCAACCCTGCGCCAAATCCAAAAACAGATGTCTGATTATCAGGATCTTTTGCTGTCGATGGGTTACTTGACGAAGAAAGTCGACATGTCGCCGTGGTTCGCCGCCACCACTAAACAGGCGGCTTTGTAAGAAAATGTACCTAGAGGGTGCTGAGAAACCAGTCAGCACCCCTACCGATAGGGATCTAGACCTAAGACCTATCCACCCATAGCGAGTTATGAACATCAACCCACAGACTTATCCACATTTACGGGCTTAAAATGTGAGCAATCCTAGACCTTAGGCCAGTTTCACGTCTGAAAACTAACTTACTGCCCGGCGGCAAGTGGTCCGACCAGCAGGCCGTCAATCATGAGAATCACCCGGTAGGCCGATAGGAAAAGATAGCCTTAGGGGTGTGTATGCGGCCGATTGGCGAAATATTTAGAGAACTGGGCTTTAACGAAAAGGCTCCGCTCGAGACTCAAAAATCTTTTTTCCGCCATCTTGTTCAGCATGCTGAAATGGTGCGTGCACAAAACTCTCGAATAGAAAGCGGCGTGAGTGAAGCCGCCCAACAGACCATGACAGAAACTTCGACGCAGCTGTCTTTCGATCCCAAAATTCTGGGAGTGGTAGCGAAATAATTTGCAGAGCCAAGATCTACTGGTACCATTTTGGAACTATCGGGATATTCCTGATCTTGTTCGAAAAATAAAATTTGCTCAATGATGAGCGGAGGACCAGATGATTCACGGACGATTCATAAGGGTTATAGTAGCCCTTATCGCAGGTTTCACATTGAACGCGTACGCGAAGGAATTCCCCGCCGTGCCGGGCGAGTACGTGGTCAAAATCAAAAACACTTCCATGACAATGAACACCTCGTCGATGCGCATGTTGCTCGGCGGCCCGGTGCGCGTGATCAGTCAAGAGCGCGGGCTGTTCGTCACCCAGCGGCCGGTGATCGAAACTCGAGGTTATGCGCTGCAGACTCTGCAGTCCAACGCCCTAATAGAATACGCCGAACCCAACTACATATATAAAGTAGTCGGCAATACCGGCTCCGCTTCTCTGCCCAATGATCCTGAACTCGGCAAACTTTGGGGCCTGATCAATAATGGTTCTAGTGTCGAAGGCGATTCAGGCGTAATAAAAGGCAAAACCGGAATCGACATCGACGCCGCAAAGGCGTGGCAGATTGAAACCGGCAGCTCCGATATTCTCGTTGCAGTGATCGACACTGGCGTCAATTGGCGCCATCCCGATCTAGTCGACAATATCTATACGAATATGGCCGAACTGAATGGCCAGCCCAACGTGGATGATGACGGCAACGGCTATGTCGACGATGTGCATGGATATGACTTCGCCGCCAACGACGGCGATCCCATGGATGTTTACGGTCATGGCACGCACGTCGCCGGAACAATCGGCGCTTCAGGTAACAATGGCAACGGCATCACGGGCGTAGCCTGGAAGGTGAAGATTCTCCCGATCCGGTTTCTCGGCGACGACGGCAGCGGAACCCTCGAGAATGCAGTGAAGTCGATCGACTATGCCACTCGAATGGGCGCGAAGATCACGAGCAACTCCTGGGGCGGTGGCGGATTTTCGCAGACCCTCCTCGACTCCATCGAGCGTTCACGGCAAGCGGGCATCTTATTCGTGGCCGCCGCAGGAAATAGCGGTCAGGACACTGATTCTTCTCCCGAGTATCCGGCCGGCTATCAGGTCGACAACGTGATTTCGGTTGCCGCCATCGATCCGAGCGGCGCGGTTGCTGACTTTTCAAACTTCGGAAAGACGACCGTCCATATTGCCGCGCCCGGTGTGAACATCTCAAGTTACACCATGCGCGGTCTGGAGAGCTGGTCGGGAACTTCGATGGCGTGCCCGCACGTCACCGGTGTCGCCGTACTTCTTTTGGCTCAAGATATGAATCAGTCGTACGACATGATTAAGAACCGACTGCTCAGCTCGGCTCGTCCCCTTCCGGCCCTGCGTGGCCGTGTGGCGACGGGATTGGTGAATGCCTACTATGCGCTCACCAACCAGATTGCGCCGTTGGATCCGGATGACCCGTTCAACTGGCAGAAGACGACAGAAACGGTTTCGACGGCTCATCCGTACGCCGACAGAACTAAAGCGACCTACACATTTACTGTGCCCGGCGCGAAGAAGATTTCTGTCTACTTCTCCCGCTTCGAAACGGAAGCCAGCTACGACAAAGTAGTCTTTAAAGATGCGACCGGAAAAGAGTATGGCAACCTAAGCGGCCGTATTGGCGAAGTCTTCAGCCCCGCGATCGACGGTGACACAGTCATTATGGAGTTCAGCGCCGACGACAGCGTGAACGCCTATGGTTTTGACGTGGGTGGAATTGCTTACCAGAATTAAAAGCTAAATTTTTAAAACGAATTTAGAACCCCGCCTACTCGGTGGGGTTTTTTTTGATTGTGGAGCGAAGAAAGCGCTCAATCTTTAAATTCACCAACTCCGGCATATCCAACTGAGTGCAGTGCGATCCGTAAGGGACCATAAAGAAGTCGCTTCCCTTGATGTGATGGTGCATTTCTTCCTGATGTTTTTGCGGGGTAACCGAATCTTTCTTACCCCCAATAATTATAGCGGGCGCTTGAACCCGGCTCAGTACCGGCATGCCGTCATAATGCATCATGGATTCGAATAATCTCATAAAAGCATCCAGGTCCATGCCCGCGATACCACGGGCATAGATTTCAATGTCCTTTAGTGAGGTCAGCTGCAAATTAAAGCCGCCGGCCAGTGCGCTCAGCTGGATGGCCAGTGGGTTTTGCACGGAGCGTTTCCAAAGGTAAGAAAGTGTCTCCGGTAAAAACTGATAGCCCGATTTAAACAACTCAAAGAACGACGTCGTGAGATCGCTGCCAAACATCCCGTGCAGTGGGTTTTGCACGAATCCGTTTATAAAAACCAGGCTATGTGAAAAATCGGGGTAGAGGTCATAGTGGCGGGCTAACATTTGGACGCCAAAGCTATGGCCCCATAGGCTCGCCTTCTGAATTTCCAGATGATCGAGCAGGGCCTTTAGGTCCTGCGCCAAGGCATCGACGGTGAGCTGCCCATGGTCTTCGGGTATTTCGGATCGGTGATGGGCGCGATAATCGTAGGCGATGACTTTGTAATTTTGTGAGAAGTGTTTGATCTGATGCCGCCAGTGGTTCAGCAGGCAGCCAATCCCGTAGTTCAGGACAATCGGAAAACCCTCACCGCGCACTTCGTAATAGATCCGCGTGCCGTCGAAGCTGCGAAAGGTTCCTGTGGATTTCGGGACTAGGGACATAAACGGCTCACTCGGTAAAATCGACTTCGATCAAAGTTTCGTGAATTGAGATAGTGTCTCCCACGTGCAGTAGCCGACTGTCTACCGGTTCGTTATTGAGGCGAACAACGTCTGGGTGGGCGGTCTTAAACAGGATGCCCTCAGCTGTGGGCTGAATCTCAAAACAGATCTCGGGTGCTCCGGGCTCCCAGATGGGCAAGTCGATTGTACCGGGGCCGAGCTTACGAGGGCCATAGCCCAAAACCCATTTTGAATTCATTTGTAGCCCTCGAACGAATTCCAAAATCACCGCGGGTTCAAGTGGGGTCAGCGGACGAGTGGTGTCTTTAAATGCATCTTTGTTGGTTTTTAAAAAGTCGGCGAGTGCTTCATACCAATACTTTTGGCGCTTTTTTGCTGCGGCGGGCGTGGGTTTAGTGGTGGCCTTGGCCTCTCGCACCTTGGGCATGGGGATCACCACGGTCCCGGCTTCTTTGGTGGGCTCCGCGACCACGGCAAACGAGTGATCTCCGATGTGGAAGACCATTCCGGCTTTAAGGGGGGAACTCTTGACCTTAGTTTCTCCCAGCTTAATGCCATTTTTAGAATCATTGTCGAGGAGGATCCATCCCCCGTCCGGGCCCTTTTCGATCCGCGCATGAATGCTAGAAATCGTGGGATCTTCAATGCTTATGTCCCCCTGGCGACCGATCGTCAGAGCCTTGTTCAGCGGGAAAACCTTATCTTTTAAGGGGCCGGCGACCACCCGAAGTGACATATTCATTCGTATACGATCTTCTCTTGTTATTACCGCTAGATAAAGTCCGGCTTTGGTGCTACACGCTTGGGCATATCTGAATACGCCTTGCTCCGCACCTTAGGTCGGGGCTTAAACCGAAAGGACAATGAATGGCTGACGCCAAAATCCGCCGTAAATATGAACTTGTTGTGATCCTGCACCCGGACGCGAGCGAAGAGGAGCAAAAAACCTTCTTCCGTAAGAACCGTGAAATCGTGCAGTCGTTCAGCGGCACCATCAACCACCTGGACAGCTGGGGCAAGCGCAAGCTCGGCAACCCGATCCACCGTCTGGCCCGCGGCAATTATTTTCATATGACCTTCGAAGCCACCGGCGATTGCATCCACGAGCTTGAACGTACGATGCGAATCAATGACCGTGTCCTTCGTTTCCAGCACACCCGCTTGGATGACCGTGAAAGCCTCCCGAAATTCGTCGAAAACTTTAAAGAGGCCCTTGCCGAAACCGCCAATCGCGAACGCGAACGCGAAATCAAAAATCAGCAGCGTAAGGCCATGCGGGCGGAAGCCATGCGTGGTGGCGATCGTGGAGATCGCGGAGACCGCGGTGATCGAATGGACCGGGGCGACCGTGGAGACCGGGGCGACCGGGCTCCGCGCCAGTAACGGAAGAACGTGAAATCCATGTCCTCCGGCCAAAAGCTCTCACGCTTTGTTTTTTATAGTGTCTGGGCGGTCTTGATGACCGTCATGACATATGTTTTGGGGGGAGCCCCCCTCAAAGTTCTCCGCCAACAGGTGGGGCGCGTGGGCTATTGGGCGTGGACGACGGCCATCAGTGTCGGGTTCTATGCGGCCGGCGTAAAACCGGTGGGAATCATGTTGTTTTCGCTGGTTGTGTTGATTGGCGTGTTCAGCGAGCTTGAAGAACTTCACTTAAGTTTTCCGGTCAGCGCTTTTTTCACGCTTCTCATCAATTCTCTCATTACGGGCGGCGCGTTTGCTTTATGGGTTTCTCGCATCGGCCCAAAATGGTCGGCGGAAGTGCATAGTGCTGTGGATGGAGTGATCAAACAGCTGATGGCGGTCAATCCCAATATTCCGGCCAATTACACCGAGCTGGTGGTCCAAGTCATTCCATCGGCGGTCATGGTGTTGTGGATTTCGGCGCTTTACTTGGCCGTGCTTCTTGAGGGCCGGCTGAGCCCGGCAGCGAAAGCCAGTGGTCCGGCGGCGGCTACGAGCCAAGTGCCGGTCGCAAGTGGCCCGCGGGCTTTGACTATGCGAGAGCAGCTCGCCGAGCTGCGAATGCCCGATGCCGTGGTTTGGATCTTTATTTTGGCGTTGTTGGGAGCGTTTAGTGGCCTCGTCAAAAAGCCCGTCGAAATAGGGGCAATTAATATCCTGAACGTCTGTGCCTTGCTGTTTTTTCTGCAAGGGATAGCGGTTGTAGCGCGGTTTTTTGAGCGTTTGCGAATGGGAGCGTTCTGGCAATTTGTGTTTATGGTTTTGATCGTGGTTCATTTATTTTTATTTGTGAGTTTCTTGGGGCTGATGGACTACTGGCTGGATATGCGCAGCCGGATGAGTAAGCGGCCCCAGGAATACAACAGAGAAACTTGAGGAGGCAGAAATGAAAGTGATTTTGCAGAAAGATGTGAAGAATCTGGGCAAAGTCGGAGAATTGGTCAGTGTGAAGCAGGGTTACGCCCGTAATTACCTGTTTCCCCGCCAGCTGGCCGTAGCGGCCACCGAGAAAAAACTCAGCGAATGGACCCACTTGAAAAAAGTGGCCGACATCAAAAAGAAGAAGGCTGTCGCCGGCCGCCAGGAGATTATCCAAAAGCTTCAAGGGCTAACTTTGAACTTCAAATTGGAAGCCGCCGCTGAATCGGAAAAGCTTTTTGGCTCCGTGACGACGATGGATGTGTCCAAGCAGCTCGAGGGTCACGGCTACGAAATCGACAAGCGCGACATTCATCTTGAAGAGCAGATTAAGGTCCTCGGCCAGCACAAAGCATTCGTCCGCATGGGCGATGGTTTGGAAGCCGAAATTACGATCGTCGTTGAGAAAGTCTAAGAAACTCCGCCTAACCGGCGGAGGCTTTGGCCTCGACTAGAGCGTCTTGCAGGTAGTCGCTCAGGACGTCCCGTATCTGATCTACAGTCAAAGTGCTGGGTTCGAATCCACGCTGGGCGAGAAGCTTCTTGAGTTCTAGCTCAAGGCTTTCCTGTGGGAGCCCCGTCGACTCAATTAAAAATCTAAGCAGGTCTAGTCCGTCCATTCGCCCCTCCATGGGTGACGACATTTCGATGAAAGCAAATGGGTTAAACCTCTGTAAACAGAAAGCGGGGTCCAGTCTGGTCGAGGATTTTGTCTTTAGGCGTTTCCGGCGCCAGGAGCGAAATTCTGCGGCTTACCGGTGCGGCGGATGGGCGTGGGAGCTGGACTATCGGGCATGGGAGCATCTGGACCACGGACCAGGTTGTCGAAAATTCCATACTCCGGCATCCACCGCAGTTTAACTGTATCAGTCGGTCCGTTCCGCTGTTTGGCGATAATCACTTCCGCGACCCCTTTGATATCCGGATTATCCTTATTGTAATAATCCTCGCGGTAAATCATTCCGATCACATCGGCGTCCTGCTCGATGGATCCGGATTCACGCAAATCGGAGAGCATGGGTCGGCGGTCGGAACGGCCTTCCACGCCCCGGTTAAGCTGGGCGAGGGCGATGACCGGCACTTGCATTTCTTTGGCTATGGACTTGAGCAATTTTGAGATTTCAGAAACTTCGCGTTCGCGGCTGTCAAATCGTTGCTTCATCGACATCAGCTGGAGGTAATCAATAATAATTAGATCGAGACCGTATTTGGCCTTCATGCGGCGAGCTTTCGCGCGAATGTCGAAAGGCGAAATGCCCGAAGTGTCGTCAATGAAAAGTGATGTTTCGCTCATGGCGGCGGCGTTGTTAATTAGCCGTTGCCAGGCTTGATCGTCGAGTTTTCCGATTCGTAGGTCACTGAGGCGGATTTTAGCGGTGCTCGCCAACATCCGAATCATGACCTGCTCCTTACCCATTTCCACCGAGAAGTAGGCGACAGACTTTTTCTCCTTCATTGCCGCGTGACAGGCGATGTTTAAGGAAAGAGCGGTTTTTCCCATCGACGGGCGTGCGGCCAGAATAATCAATTCGCCGGGGTGGAGGCCGGCGGTGAGATCGTCGAACTCGTTAAAGCCGGTGGCCAAGCCTGTGACGGTGTTACTCTGTCCGTAAAGGCTCTCAATCTTGTCCATGCTGAACTTAACCAGCTGGCTGGCGTCGACCAGACCGACGGTGGACTTGCTTTCGGCCAATTGAAAAACCCTGGATTCCATCGTGTCCAAAAAGGCTTCGATGTTTTCGAAATCCTGGCTGTACGCCTTATCCGCAAACTCCTGACTGGCGTGAATCACCTTACGCAACAGTGATTTTTCCTGCACGATTTTGGCGTAGGAATAAATATTAGCCGTGGAAGGCGTCTGATCGATCATTTCCGCCAAATAGGCAGGCCCGCCGATAGCGTCGAGGTCGCCCTTCTCTAAGAGAGCATTGGAAACGGTGATCAAATCCGAAGGCATCTCACGCCGGTGAAGATCGCGAATGGACGCATAAATCTTTTTGTGGCCCGGCTTATAGAAATCGTCGTCAGTCAAAAGCTCGGAAACTTCATCCCAAGCCTCTTGCTCGAGCATCAAGCCCCCGAGGATGGACTTCTCAGCGTCAATATTTTGCGGAGGGACTCGATTTTCCATGAACCCTCACGGTCGCGACGAAGCGACCGTGCCCTATACGACGAAGTTGCGCGGGACCAGTCCATGATGAATAGTCGAGATGACCCGCTGATGCTTCTCTAGAAGCCTTTTTAGCGCTTAATTTTTATTTCTAACCCGGATTTTGTAACTATCAATCTTTTTCTTGAGCGTGTTGCGATTGATACCGAGCATCCTGGCCGTCTTCACCTGATTGCCGTTGTAGACGCGCAGTGCGAGTTCGATCAAAGGTTTTTCGACTTGTTCAAGAACGATCTTGTGAAGGCCGTCCAATTCGACTTGTGCTTCTTGCTGCTGCTGAAAAAGAACTTCCAGTTTGCTGCGCACGAGTTTTTCAAGACTGACGGTCTGCAGATTTGCAACGAGAAGATTATCAGAGCTGTTTGCAGTGGGATTCATTTTTGGCCGGCCCCCGTTTCCTTTCAAGAGACAACGTTTTTAAAGGAAAACCGGAATGCGGTCAAACTCCGCGAGCGTCGGGCGACCAAATATATTTGTGCAGCTGCACTTGCATGCGCGCTTTTGATTTCTCGACCAAGATTTTTTCAGCAAGCCAACGCGCTTCGAGGTTTTTAAATGATGGGCTGTATAAAACGTTTGATTTTTCGAAAAGTTTGTTCTCAAGAGCGAATTTTTCCGCCCAAGTGAAATCGCGCTCGGAGCAGATGACAAATTTGAACTCGGTCTCCCGATCGGCGAAGCGCAAATTGTCCAAGTGGAAGCAATCGGGTTCGCCGCTATCTGGAGTTTTTACGTCGATTATTTTTTTAACGCGCGGATCGACCGCGCCACACGGCTTATCGCCGCTGGTTTCAAGAGATACGTGGTAATTCAAATCGCAAAGGCGCGACATCAAGCCGTACACCGCCGGCTGCAGCAGTGGCTCGCCCCCCGTGATGCAAACATAGGCGGCAGGAAATGACTGGACCTTGTCCATGATGGCGTCCACGCTCATTTTTTCGCCCGCGTGATAGGCGTAAGTCGTGTCGCAATACGTGCAACGGAGATGGCAGCCCGACGTGCGCACAAATACTGTCGGATAGCCTGCCCAAGACGACTCGCCTTGAATGCTAAAGAAAATCTCGTTGATTTTAATGTCCTGGGCTTCAGCCATACGTAAGCCTCGATACTCCATCCCCTCCCTTAAATCCAGAAAAATCCAGACTTTCATAAGCCTACCCCCTCCCATAAACTGTTGTAATGAAACGTTTATTCGAAAAGTACCAGAACGACCTTCGAGGTCTGTTCTGGATGGCCGTAGCCGTTTTCGTCGGGGTGGCGTTGTTTAGTTACTCGCCGCTCGATGCTTCTTTGAATTCCATGGCCAAGGGCGGCCGTCCCAGCAACCTTTGCGGATACTTTGGCTCGTTCCTTGCCGATGTGCTGTATCAGGTTTTCGGCTTACCGGCGTGGTTGCTCGTGGCCGGCGCCGCCCGCCAAGCGCTTTTCAATTTCAGGACGAAACTTCATCGTCGTGACGGCACAATCTGGTGGTTGGATTTGATTCTGATCGCCAACGTCACGTGCCTTTTAGCGCTGCATCTGGGTGACGTGCGGTTTTTCAGCGGAAATGTGCGCATCGGCGGTTGGCTCGGTTCCTTACTCACCGGTGGATTGATTCGGGCTGTGAATGAGGTGGGCCTTGCCATAATTCTCTGGTCGTCACTCGCGGCGCTTTCCGTGTTTTATACGGAACGGACCTGGGGTGAGATCGTCAGTCGGCCGCAGGACGCGGTTCGTGACGGCTCACACTGGTTGGTCGCCCGCATCGCGGGATTGTTCGCGTGGTTGAAGTCCCCGCCAGTGCTGATCAGAAGGCCCGCGCTCGCGACCGCCGGTGGTTCGCCGGAGAACGCGAAAACTTTTTTTAAAATTCTTGAAGCATCGGCGCCGACAAGAGCCGAAGACAAATCCACTCGGCCCGAGCCCTCGGCGGCTCCCCCTGAAACGGACGACGAGAGCGGATTTCAGTTACCCATCTCGGGTTTTCTGACCGAGCAGCTGCGATCGAGGCTCTCGCGCGAACCCAAGAAAATGATCTTAAATAAAATCCCAAGACGCGTGGAGAACTGGGATCTGCCCAAACTCTCCTTACTGGAGGATCCGCCGCAATCGCGAACTCGCCTAGATGAGCGTGAGATCAAGATGAAGGCGCGCCTACTGACTGAGAAGCTCGCTCAGTTTTCTGTTCGGGGCGAAGTGGTGGGCATAAAGCCAGGTCCGGCCGTGACAATGTTTGAGTTTAAGCCAGCGGCGGACGTGAAGATCAGCAAGATTACGGAACTGGCCGACGATTTATCGCTGGCCTTGAGTAGCGAGTCGGTTCGCATCATCGCGCCGATACCAGGGCGTGATGTGGTCGGCATTGAGACCTCCAACTCGCAGCGTGA
This sequence comes from Bdellovibrionales bacterium, assembly GCA_022842925.1. Classification (GTDB taxonomy): domain Bacteria; phylum Bdellovibrionota; class Bdellovibrionia; order Bdellovibrionales; family UBA1609; genus JALHOQ01. Next base: position 13,295 of record JALHOQ010000034.1, on the reverse strand, counting down.
GTCGGTTTACGTAAAAGACATTATTGCTCAGGAATCGTTCTGGGCCGAAGACACCAAACTGCCGCTGACTCTAGGCCGCAAGGCCGACGGTGAACCCCGTATTGTGGATCTGCGTAAAATGCCACACCTTCTGGTCGCGGGCACAACCGGATCGGGAAAGTCCGTGTTTATCGTGTCCATGATCACCGGCCTCCTCTTTCGCCACTCGCCCAAAACATTGAAGTTGATTTTAGTCGACCCCAAGCAAGTCGATCTGGCCGCCTTTAACGATATTCCCCATCTTATTATGCCGCCGATTCGCGAAGCGAAAAAAGCCGTAGGCGCACTCCGCTGGGCGATTCGCGAGATGGAAAAACGCTACCGATCCATGTCGAAGTTCGGAGCGCGGGGCTTGGAGGCCTTTAATGAAATCGCCGAAAAGTTTTCGGCCTCCGAGGCCGAGCATCACGCGGAAGTGAATGGTGCGTTGGAAGGCAGCTTCCATCCGGAAAGCTATTACTATCAACCGCAACCGTACTTGGTCATCGTGGTCGAAGAGTTCGGCGACTTGATGGCCGTTGATAAAGTAAACGTGGAACAAGCGGTGGTGCGCTTGGCGCAGATGGCGCGCGCGTGCGGAATTCATCTTGTTCTGGCCATGCAAAGTCCGCGAAAAGACGTGGTCACGGGTCTGATCAAAACCAACATTCCCGGCCGAATTAGCTTTAAGGTCGCGAGCAAAATGGATTCGCGAATTATTCTTGATGAAGGCGGCGCCGAACGGCTGCTGGCCCGTGGGGATATGCTCTTTCTTGCCCCCGGCGTGCCCAAGCCAGAACGCCATCATGGGCCCTATTTAACGGAATTCGAAATCGCGCAAGTGGTCCGCTCCTGGAAAGCTCAGGGCGAACCCGAATATGACGCTACAGCTATGAAGGTTCTTGAAGGGTCTGGTGGCGGTTTCGATCTCGATGGCTCAGTGGCCGGTGGCGGCGAGGCCGGGTTGGACGGTTTTGACGACGATGAAATTAAAGATGATCGATACGATGAGCTCTTAGCCTGGGTGGCCTCGCAAAAAGAAGTCAGCGCCTCGTTGCTCCAGCGTAAATTTCGTCTCGGTTATCCGCGCGCGGCTCGTCTGATGGAAATATTTGAGGCGGAGGGCGTCGTCGGCCCGGCCAACGGCTCTAAACCCCGCCTAGTTCTGATCCGTGAAATGCCGAAATAGTTGCCTTTGAGCCCGGCAACTGTTGAATTGTTCGGTCTATGCGGATGCTTGGTATCTTTATTCTTCCGGTTTTTTTGACTTGGACCGCCGCTGCCGCGCCGGACCCCATTGCCGTCGCCGTGGAGCAGGCGCAGAGTTTGGCGTTGAAAAAAAATCGCAAAGAGGCGTGTGCGGTTCTGAATCGCGCTTACCAGTCCAATCCGGCCCAGGTTCGGGCGCGCGCCAAGTTGATTGAGAACCTCAACCAGCTGTCGAGAGTTTTCTTTACTGATAAAGGGCAGAAGCTCTTCGAATCGGGACAGGTGCTGTTGTTTGAAAATGCAGACATGGCCATCACTCAGCTGCGTGAAGCCCAGGGGCTGGAGGATGAAAACATTTTGGTTTTGGCTAATTTGGCCCGCGCGCAGATGATCAAGGGCGAGTGCGATTCGGCCTTACTCAACCTCGAGATGGCGCGGTCTTTAAACCCCTTCGCTATTGAACCCGCGGTACTTGAGCTGCGCGCTCTACACTGTGCCAAACGCTTCGATACGTTTCGTGACAAGATGAAGACCGTATCGGGCGGAGAAAAATGGGATCAATCCTTTGTGCAGTATTTGCAGGCGCAGGAACACTTACGACAGAATGCGACTCATAAAGCTTTTGAAGCTCTGGTCAAGGTGACTGACGAGTTCCCGCAGTTCCCCGAGGGTTTTTACTATCTGGCCAAGGCTGGCAAGGCCCTCGAAAAGGATTCTTCTGCTTGGATGCAGAAGTATTCTGCCCTGTGTAAGGGAGTGACTTTGCGCGAGCGAAAAAAATTCTCCTATGAACCGCAGCTCTGTACGCGAATGAGGGAGGTGGATGATGAGTTGGCCGCAAGCAAACGTGAAATGTAGTCTCGTTGTATTGTTCGTAGTCCTGTCCGGGTGTGGGGTAAAGGGCGATCCGCTTCCGCCCGAAAGGCCCGTCGAACTCGGTCGCGGGCGCCCGACTTACAAGCGCGCGACCGAGGGAATAAAGATCGATAAATCGATCCATGATGAGGAAGAAAAGGAAGACGAGAACGATGAAGAAGAGAATTGAGGGCGTCATCACGGCTCTGGCGACTCCGTTCAATAAAAGCGGGGACGTCTGTAAGAAATCGTTTAAGAGACTTCTGAAGAGTCAGTTAGACGCAGGCGTGGACGGCCTTGTAGTCAATGGGACCACGGGCGAGAGCCCCACTCTCGACATCGACGAAGTCAAAATGCTCTTCGCGATGGCGAAGGCCGAAGCGGGTGGGACGATTCCGATTATCGTCGGGACCGGCCTGAATAGCACGGCCAAGACGGCGGAGCTCAGCCAGAAAGTCAGCGGCTGGAAGCCCGATGCCTTGCTCGTCGTTGTGCCCTATTACAATAAGCCGCCGCAGCGCGGTCTGGTTTCTCATTTCACGACCGTGGCGAAAGCCAGCAAGGCGCCGATTCTACTTTATAATGTTCCGGGCCGGACAGTGGCCGGGCTTGAGGCCGCTACGATTGGTGAGCTGGCAAAAAACAAGAATATAATCGGAATCAAAGAAGCCACGGGAAATATGGAGCTGCTCGCGCAGATTCAGAAACGGGTGCCGAAGGGCTTTCTACTTTTATCGGGCGATGACGGGACCTGCGTGGATTTTTGCACGCGCGGTGGTCACGGCGTGATCTCGGTGAGCTCGCATATCATCGGCCGCGAGATGAAGGAGCACATCCAAAAGCAAACGGTCTCCCAGTACGCTGCTCGGTACGCCGACCTGATGAAGCATCTTTATATTGAAGCCAATCCGATTCCGCTAAAGGCGGCCCTGAACTGGATGGGCCTCTTTTCTTCTCCCGGCCTGCGCCTCCCTCTCGTCGCCTTGGACCAACGTTTTCACGCGGATTTTAAAAAATGTCTCAGCGCACTCGGAAAAATTTAAGAATCAAATTGATTGGCGCTGATGGCCGGATGGGAAAGGCCATTACCGCGCTGATTCGTAAAAGTTCAGACATGAAACTGAGCGACATCCGCCCGGATGTGGTGATTGAATTCTCCTCGCCCCAAGGGTTGCGGGAAGCAATTCAGTTCTGTGTGCAACATAAATTGCCGCTGGTCAGCGGCACCACCGGTATTACCCCTCAAGACCGCCGCCTTCTGAAGACGGCGGCAAAAAAGATTCCAATTCTTTACGCGGCCAATATGAGCCTCGGTGTGGCGGTACTTCGGTCCATGCTTCACCAATTTGGCCGGGTTCCCGACTGGAAGTTCCAGATGGAAGAAATCCATCACACCCAAAAAAAAGACAAGCCGAGCGGCACGGCCAAAATGCTGGCCGAGGAACTCCAGCGGCATGTCCCGGTGACCCGGCTCCCGATTCGGGCCATTCGTAGGGGAAAAGTACCAGGAACCCATCAAATCGAGGCGATCGGACCCGATGAAGAGATCCTGATCCGCCATATAGCCCATGACCGGCGGATCTTTGCCCGTGGCGCCATTCGCGCGGCCCGGTGGCTGTTTGACAAAGGTAGACCCGGACTATACGACTTACCCGATCTATATGAAGGGTGATTTCCATGCAGTTTTATATTGATACCGCGGACATTGAAGAAATTAAGCAGGCCAATCGTCGAGGTTGGGTAGATGGCGTAACGACCAATCCGACTTTGATAGCGAAGACGGGACGTCGCAATGAGGACGTCATCAAGGATATCTGCAAGGAAGTGAAAGGCCTAGTCTCCGCCGAAGTCATTAGCCTTCAGGCCGATGAAATGGTTCGCGAAGGTCTTGAACTGGCTAAGATCGCGGACAATGTCGTGGTTAAAATTCCGATGTGCGAAGAAGGTCTGATCGCGGTTCGGCGCTTAGCGTCTGATGGTATCAAGACCAACGTGACGCTGGTTTTCTCCCCACTCCAAGCTCTGCTAGTGGCCAAAGCTGGGGCTACTCTGGTTAGTCCGTTTGTGGGCCGCCTCGACGATATATCGACAGATGGCATGAGTTTGATTAGTCAGATTACTCAGATTTATCAAAACTACTCACTGAATACTCAGGTCCTAGTCGCCTCTATTCGGCATCCTATTCACGTACTTGAAGCGGCCATGATCGGGGCTGACATTGTGACTTGCCCGTACAAAGTCATGCAGCAGCTGGTGAACCATCCGCTAACTGAAAAAGGTATTGCTCAGTTCTTGAAAGACGCCCAAAGCATGCCAAAATAGGGAGATGGTTCGCTATCTCCTTATTTTTTGCCTTTTTCTATCCGGCTGCTCGAGCTTACAAGCTAAGCGACGTGTTGAATCCTTTAAAATCAAAGAGTTAGAAGCTTCCGTCTCGGATATACGAGCGGTGATATCGTCCGTGGTTCCGATTGGCGTGCGCAATGTGAGCGGCAATGGCCGTGAGATTTTTTCGAAGCATTTCAATATGGCGGACCAAAACAGGTACCGCCCCGCGGGCGACGCAGTCGAGCGATATTACGTGCATTTTGTTATACTGGGTGATCGCAGGCCCTACGATTTAGAGATTATCGTCGCGCATGAGAAACGGGTTTTGCGCGGCGATACCTTTGCATATGTGATCGACTACTATGACAAAGTCCTCGCCCGAGATCTAGCCAACGCAATCCAGGATGAACTAGCCAAACGCCGCGAAGATCGCAACATCATTGACGATTTTCGGGTATTCTAACTAGACTAATCATGAATGGTCATAGGGATGCGACCGCGTACACGCAGAAAGCGTTATTTTTGGGCGCCACGAATAGTGGCGACCGCAGTCGTATTGTTCCCACTCTCTTTACAGAAAATCGATTTCAGAAATGTTTTCGGACACGGTCTCGCGGTCGCGGCATACAAATCTTCCCCCGCATATGCCGCCTTCGAAGATTTAAATCAGAACTACGACACGGGTCTAAAATTCCCCGACAAGTTGGAAACACTGAGTGCCGGCCAACAGCGCTACCTACCGCCCGAACCGGAACCCACTTTGGCCGTCCGAGCCGTGGCGATGAAGGGCATGACCATCAAAACTCCGGGCGCGCAACAACCGCAGCCGTTCTATGTGGCCGGGCAGACCAAGTTTCAGCATTTACCTCCGGCCGTCGGCACGCCTGCCGTATTGACTGACCGGGAAGGTCGCCTGTTACCGCTGGAGCAGCGTAAGCGTGTCCTTGCCCAACAAATTAGCAGCGAAGATTGGACAGCTCCCACTCCCGCGCAAGTGGCGCAGCAGTTGGTCGAAAAGGCCAAGAGCCAAAAGGTCATTCAATCTTCAACCGGAACGCCAATACTTGTGGCCCGTGGCTCTGCAGCAGCACCCCCCGTTCCTAATATTAATAGAGATATTAAGGACGAAAAGACCGAAGCCCCCGAGGAACCCAAATTTAGCATAACAGCCGCGGTGGCTCCGATCGAACCCTCGCAGGAACAGCAACGGCCATTATGGTTAAATGGACAGCTGGAGATGACCGGCGGTCTCGCGTTCGTTGGGCGTGAAACGCAAATGGTGGTCAAGCGCGTGGTCGACGGTCAGGTTTTGGAGCGCGGACGGATCTGGGTTTCCGAAGGTCGATTCGAAATCCATGTTAAGAGTGCGACCGGGCAGCTGGTGGCCGAAGTGATTACCGAGGGCCGCGTTCTCGGTCGCGGCGAAATGAATCTGGTTCATCTAAAAGATATCCCGACCCGCGACAATCGAATCTACGATATCCGCATCGCCTTACGGCCGACGGCCGAAGGCGCGACCCTCAGAACCGTTTCTGGTTACTCGCACGGCCAACAAGTGATCCCGGTCAAAGAGGCTCGCGTTGAAATTCAAAGCTACACCGAACCGCAAAAAGTGAACGACGAAGGCTTTGTCGGGGAACCAACATTAAATTCGAAGTCGACTTATGTGGCTCGCGCGACCGCGCCGAAGCACTGGTCGAGTCTGGTCATCGGGCAGGCCGAGCATCCGCAAGATATCCGATTGTTCTCGAACAGTATGGTCGAAGCGTTATTGTCGCTCCAGACGTCGGACCTCAGCTCGCGTCGAGAAGCCGGCCAGGCCGGAATCGTTTGGGGACAAATTCGCCGCGACGGCAAGGCGGCGGTCGGCGTATCGGTGCAAATGGCGGGCAACTACCAGCCGGTCTATTTTAACGAAGCCTACATTCCCGATCCTAAGCTCACTTCGACCACCGCGAACGGCTTTTTTGCTTTCGTGAATGTGAAACGCGGGGTCCAGGCGCTGCGCGTTCAAGTCGCCGGCAAAGTCTTTCCCGCCCAAGTATTCCCGACAGAAGACAAGCACGTCTCTTACGTCCAGCTCGATCTCGAAGATCTCATCGTCAATCAGTTCAAAGTGATCGACGTGCTGAACATGAACGCGCCGGTGGAGTCGCGAATCAAGCTGGTCGGAACGGGAGAATCGGTTCCGCTCCGCCATAGCGGAATGGTCGAGTATTCGAACGGCGCCAATCCCTTTATGGTCGAAGCCGAATCTACGGTCGAATACGAAATTAGCCGCATGACCCTAGTCGGCAAACCGCAAGCCGTGGTCGTGCCGATGGTGAAGCGCGAGTGGTTGACCCAAATCTTCAACGCCCAAAACATTCTAGCCCTACCCGGCCGCGGAATTATAGTCGGCTTTGTCGACGACGAAGACTTCGAAGTCGAACTCACCGGCTACACCCCGCAAGAAAAAATGCAGCTCGTGTACTTCGATCGCGAAGGCCGAGTACTCCCCGGCCGCAAAGCGGGCATCGCCGGCGGCGGCTTCGTAATCTTCAACGCGCCATTGGGGTTGCAAACTGTATACATACATCCGAAACAATCTCGCGAAACCTTCTCACAAATCGTCGTCGCCGAACCCGAATACGTCCACGTGCTCACCTACCAAAAGGGTTTTTGAACCCAAGCAAAAGCCGACTATTCCTCGCCGATCAATTCAACTCGATGGGCTTTGCTGCATGAGGCGTTCAAAACCACACGGTAGGTATCGGTGGCTGCACCATCACCTTTCGCAGCTGACACTTCACAAATCACGGCCTTTTTGTTGGCCGCCAATTCACATCGGTGAGATTCAAAGCCATCTTTGTCGTAGTAGTCATACTCGGCCTGTTGTTCGGCAAATTTGGCAGCCTCGCGGTAACATGTGGGAGGCACGGCTGTGGTCGACGGCTGTCCGCACTGCAAATTGTAAGAGGCTTCGATGCGATAGCCGGCGGACATTCTTCGGTCGGCTTTCAGTTTGCGAATTGTGGCCTTGGCCTGAGAATGTTCCATATCGATAAGGGCCGCGGATTCGAAGCGATTCCATTCAGGCTGAATATGACAAGAGTAGCGAGTTGCTTCTGCATTGCGCGATACAGGTACGCATTCACCGTGTTCAAAACCCTGGGTTCCCCAGTTTACCTTCGCAATATGATCAGCGCCCTCGGCAGTGGTACCTTTTGCGCGTTTTTCCCAGGTTAGGGTTACGCCTTCGGGAGAGGAGCATTCAAGAGCGGTGGCGGCGGGGCTGGCTGTGACGAGGAGGGAGACTAGGGCTATGGGAATTCTGATATTCATCGTGGTTCCTTTTTTGATTTCCTCAACATCTAGCCCGGCGTTTAGAATTACGTAAGAGCCTTCGGCCCGATGGAATTTTTCTACGACACTGTCACTCGCGATCGTGCAAGGTTTGCACGGCTGAGCGATAGCGAAACTTTCCCGGAAGCACGAGGGAGGCGAAACTACCCCGGCATCTTCTAACATTGCCCGGGCAATGTTAAGAGCGGTCTTTTCTGGAAGGCTTAACCCCAAACACACGGCTGTCGATCATATCGCGGCGGCCGGCGGGGACGAAGATTTTCAAGCCGCGCGGGACGACGGCGTTGCGCTGAAAGGCGGAGCGCAAATCCATATTGTATTTCAGAAGCTCGTCCTTGCTAACCCCGGTCAGGCGCGGAAGATTGCGGGCTTTGGTATGCGAACCGAGTTGGATGATGTCGCGCTCTTGTAGCGGTTCGCGGTAGATGTTTTTAAAAACGTAATCGTGGTATCTCTCGGCGTACATGGCGGCCAGAAAACATGTATAGAAATTTGACGAAGCGAACTTAAAACTGCCGCGGTGATATCGTTCGATGATTGTGGCCAAGTCATTCGACTTCGCGTTCTTAATCGCGACTTGGATATTTCCAATGCCATTATTGTACGCGGTCACCGCCAGCGGCCACTGCCCCAAGGCTCGCACATAAGAGCGAAAAATATTCGCTGCTACTCGGGTCGCCTTCAGCGGTGAGTTCCTCTCATCAATCACGTCATTCACAATCATATAAGCCCGACCCGTCTGAGGCATGATTTGCCAAATCCCGCTGGCGCCGACTTTCGAATACGCTTTTTCGTTAAAACTACTCTCCACAAACGGCAGGCGCGAGAGTTCCACGGGCAGGCTCAATTTGCGGAATTCCGCTTCCATGTACGGAAGGTAGCGACCGGAGTTCTGTAATCCGCGGGCGAAAAAATCTTTCTGCCCCAGCTGCGAGCGCACTTGAGCCGCGGCTTCGCGAAACACTTTGCTACGGGGCCCGGGAACGGATTCGAGAACGCTGTAGAGATAGCGCTCTTGCGCGTTCAATTTGGCATAAGATTTTTTCGCGGCCAGTTTCTTTAAGTCCCGCCGGATGCGATCGGCCTCTTTTTGTGCGAGCTTCGCCGCACGATCGCGGCGCAACCAAACAGGCCCGCGGCCATTGATCAAAGTTTGAGTCGTATCGAAAACGCGATAGACGATCCACGGATAACGAACATGGTGAATGACATGATGGGCTTCACCGTACCGAGTGTAGATATCAAACCAAAACGACGTGCGCTCGAATAACCCATGGGGAACGCTGAACTCGGGCGAGACTCGGTTCTGAAAATCGCGCAGGATTTGGGATTTCAGATTGTGCCATTGGCGCTGGCTTTCCTCGGACTGAAGTTCGCTTCGGGGGGCGGAGATTTGCGGCTCTTGAAGGGGGATTGCGCCGAGCGGGAAAAACTCGTGAGGGGTGTCGGCGTTTAGCGGCATTACCGCACCGTGAACAGGCAAGGTGCTAAGACTTGTTGAGAGGACGAGGCCCCAGGCCACGGCGGATCTTTTAAGCATGGGCTGATGCAGAGCAATATATAGGCCTGCTTAAGCCGGGGTTTTAAATAGGAGATTCGATAAGTTATGCGCAATTGAGCGCCCTAATTTGTCACTGCGTTACAGGATTGCGCCGGGAAAAGCGGAGCGTCTAATGGCAAATGGCTTCCCTTTTAATTTGAGATGAGCAATTCTTTTAGCCGAATCCAGTGGAGGAAAGCATATGGCAGACGTTTTGGTCGTAACCAGCAAAGTGAAAAAGCACATTAAAGAAAAGGGCGGTTGCAATACTTCCGCTGAAACTATCGATATTTTGAGCAAGGCTGTTGAGCGTCTTTGCCAAAAAGGCGTGGATAGCGCCAAAGCCGATGGCCGCAAGACCGTGATGGCCCGCGATATCGTCATCGATCATCTCTAAAATCCCTTTGGATCAGAAATGAGAAGCCTAAAGGGAGTCCTGATGACTCCCTTCTTCTTATTTTCGGCACTCTTCCTCTCCGGCTGCGCTTCGACAACCATTTCCGGGTACAGACAGCCCGTTCTCGTAACATCTGACCCGCCCGGAGCCGCCGTATATGAGCGTGGCCAATATATTGGGACCACGCCCGGTTTTATGCGGGTTCGCCGCCGTCACCACCCCGTACTTGAGATCCGCCACGCCGGCAAATCGCCAAAAGACATTCCTCTCACGACGAAGTATCGCTGGTTTGATAGTTTCTGGGGCAACGCCCTCTTCCTCACACTAGCTCCAGTTGGTTGGGGTGTGGATTGGGCTACGGGCACGGCTTGGGAAATTCAAAATCCGCCGCTCGGATATACGGGCATTCCCTCCAAAGGCGCGCGACTTGCCATTTCTCCACCTGAAATGAAGGACCGGGACCTGGCAGACGCAGTGGGTACGCAGCTCGAACAGAAGTTTCGCAATGAGGGCCGGTTCACGGTCAACTCATACGAACATACCTTGCCTCACTTTGACTATTACAGCACTACCAACACCCTTCCCGAGAATGTGGAAGATCGCAACGGGCTACTCGGGGCCTTGCAGAGTGAGGCCGTTTATTTCTCCACGGCCACCGAAGACGAAAACGGCATTCAGGTTAAGGGTGAGGTGCGGAATGCATTTTCGGGCGAGCGAATCGCGGAGAAGGAATTCAGGCTTCCGCGACTTGAAGGCGCCGGCACGCCGATTCGCAAACAGATCCCCCGTTACTTTCATATTTTGCCCAATACCGCGTTTGTGAATTTCACCAGCTTTCGCGCTCTAATGGACATCGACAGGGTCGAGACGGAAGGGGTTTCGGTTTCAGACGGATCTCCCATGGAAGATGTGATGAACGTCGTCGGTGCAGTGGGATTAACTCGATTGCAGCGCCCACGAGCCAACGCCATCTCGCGATGGACCTTCGATTTCGTGCCGTCGATCAACTTTTCGATGAAGCGCATTCGCTTTCAGTTCTTTACTCCGCCGCAAGACCAGGACTTCGATCGAATTTACGCGAGCGTAGGGTATGGCCTGGAGGTCGGTTACCAATGGAAATATGGTTTTCCATATTTGGACCTCATTCCCACGGCGACGTGGTCGCAGCTCACCTACGACGTCAATCAATCAGAAAAGGTATTGGACAGTTGGAGCACCACCTTTGTGGTGGAACTTGGTTATCAGTATTTTTTCTCCGACCATTTCGTGGCCAAGCTCTTCAGCCGCTCTCTGCAAGAGGACCCTGATCTTTGGAAAAAAGCCGTGTCGGATATTTACGGGCAACAAAAGAGGGTGGAAACCGCCTCCACGATCATCAGCGGCCTGGCCATCGGGTATTACTTTCCCTCCACCGCTCGCAAAAAGCGTTAATTAATCAGCTTTTGAAAGCCGTCCCAGTCCAGAACAGGAACGCCCAACTCTTGCGCCTTGTCCAACTTCGATCCCGCCTCGTCGCCAGCCAAAACATAGCTCGTGTTCTTTGATACCGATCCGGAACTCTTACCGCCGAGTGCGAGAATTTGATCTTTGATCTCATCGCGGGGTACAGGAAGAGTGCCTGTAATCACGATATTCATCCCCTTAAGAGGTTGCTTGCCACTCGTCTTCTTAGGCTTTTCGATTTCGATGCCAGCCTCGATGAGTTTTTTGATCTCTTTGCGGAAACCAGAATCACCCAGTCGATCCACGATCGAGCTTGCCACCTTGGGGCCGATATCTTCCACCTCCAGCAGCTGGCTTTCGGAGGTTTCGAGAAAGGCATCGATGGTTTTAAAATGGGTCGCGAGAGACTTGGCCGTTTGTTCGCCGACAAAGCGGACCCCGAGCGCGTAAATGAATCGACCGAGGCTAGTGTTACGGCTCGTATCGATACTGTCGATCAGGTTCTGAGCCGAAAGATCACCCTGGCGGGGAAGAGTGAGAATATCCTTTTTCGTTATCCGGTAGAGGTCCGAAAAAGTTTGGACAAGTTTGTGTTCGGTCATCTGCTCAATGATCTTGTCACCGAGTTTTTCGATATTCATCGCCCGGCGGGAAGCGAAGTGTTTGAGAGATTCGTTTATAATCGCCGGGCAGAAGACATTTACGCAACGAGTGACGGCTTCGCCTTCAGGCAGGACCACTTCATGATCGCAGACGGGGCACTTGCTCGGCATCTTAAACTTCTTAGCGCTGGGCGGGCGTTTGTTTAACACCACCTCCACCACTTCGGGAATTACGTCACCCGCCCGCTGGACAATGACCGTATCGCCGACTCGCACATCCTTGCGGTCGACTTCGAACTGATTGTGAAGGGTGGCGTTGGTGATGGTGACACCTCCTACGCGAACCGGAGTCATAACCGCGTAAGGCGTAAGAGCGCCGGTTCGGCCGACGCTGATCGCAATCTCTTCGATTACCGTGGTGGCTTGCTCGGGAGCGAACTTCGCGGCTGTGGCCCAGCGCGGACTGCGCGCCACCGCTCCGAGACGGTCCTGCAAGGGATAGGAGTTCACTTTGATCACGACGCCGTCGATATCGAACGGCAACTCGTGCCGCAGTTTCAAAATATTCTCATAGTGCCCGACGGCTTCATCGAGCCCCTCGCAGATTTTAGCCAAGGCCTTTTTGCCCTCGGTGGCGACGGTCGGAAGGCCGAAGCTGGCCAACCGCTCGTACCAATCGGCCTGAGATTTAACGGTCAGGCCCTCGATCACTCCGGGCGCATAACCATACATACGCAAAGGTCGGCGGGCGGTAATTCGAGGATCAAGTTGGCGAATAGACCCGGCGGCCGCGTTGCGTGGATTGGCGAAAGTCACCTCCCCGGCCTCTTGCTGCTGCTCATTTAGACGAGCAAAATCCTTCTTCAGCATCAAAATCTCGCCGCGGACTTCGAGCAGCGAGGGGTAATCGCCTTTTAAGAATAACGGCACGGATCGAATTGTTTTCACATTGCTCAATACGTTTTCGCCAACCACACCATCGCCGCGAGTCAGCGCGCCCGTGAGCTTTCCATTTTCATAAATCAGTTCAACGGCCAAGCCATCGAACTTAGGCTCGCAAAAATAGGTAATCGGCTTATCGCTATCGAGAAATTTCTTAAGCCGCTCGTCGAATTCGCGCACTTCATCTACGGAGTACGTGTTGGCGAGGGACATCATGGGGCGGCGGTGTGTCCCCTTTTCAAAAGACTCTAATGGGGCGGCGCCAATCCTCTGTGTGGGTGAGTCGGGCGTCACCAGGTCCGGGTTGTCTCTCTCAAGCGCCACAAGCTCGGCAAAAAGCTGGTCGTACTCGAAATCTCCAATCAGAGGTCGATCGAGAACGAAATAGCTGTAATCATGTTCGCGGATTAGGGCCCGCAGCTCGTTTAAACGCTTTTTTACACCGGATTTGCCCGTGGTCATAGACCCGAGAAAATATCATTGTGCCCTGGCCCGTCCAAGGCTAAAACATCGGTTTTAAGAGAGAAGAGCATGATTTCAGAAGACGAAGTCGCACGAGTAGCCTTTCTAGCCCGCTTAAGTTTAACGGCCGCCGAGACCAAATCCGTCGGAGTGA
>JALHOQ010000033.1 GCA_022842925.1 Bdellovibrionales bacterium | reverse complement strand
GAGCAAGAGTGATTTGGCTCCGCAGATCATAACGATCGATCTCGGCGGCTTCGACACCCATGCCTCTCAGGTCGACCGCCTAGTGGGCGACACCGGACTACTCGTGGCTTTGAACCGCGGCTTGGCGACCATGAAAGCCGAGCTCGGCGCCGAGTGGGCCAACTCGGTGATTGTGATTATGTCTGAATTCGGTCGCACCGTGGCCGAAAACGGAACCTTAGGCACCGACCACGGCCGTGGTGGAGCCATGATCGTGACCGGCGGACCGGTTCGACCGGCGCAGGCGAATCTTCCCGCCGGACGCATATGGCGCCTCAGCGAAAGCTACACCGAAGGCAGTGGTGGATCTCGTTGTCCAGCCGTGAAACACGACTACCGTGACGTCCTCGGTCATGTGTTGGTGGCGCACTTAGGTCTGCCGGTGGCGACGGTGTTCGGTGGTGTATTCCCTGGGTACACGCGGCAGTTCGATCCGAGCTTTATAGGTTAATTCTATGAAGACGACGAATAAAAAATCAAGGACGGTCCTCTGGCTGGTTGTGATCTCGGTTTTTATAGCCGTTCACGTCGTTCTGTTAATGAAGATTAGCCGACCAGTGGACAGCCAGGGCATTCGCCCGCCTCCGGCCATCCCCAAATCGAGACATCTGCCGGCGCCTATCGCGCCGGCCACGGACCGAGCGAAGGCGGATCTTGCACGAGATGCCGCCGAGATCGCTGAGCGCGCCGCAATCGACTATGAGGAAATGACTGAAGATATCTCGGATACCTTCGAGAGCGATTGGATCGAAAAGGTACAGTAATCGCGACAAATTTCTCGGACCGATGGTTCGGAAATTTATGAAAAACTGAACTCAGAAAACAGTACTTAAACCGCGGGCGGACGGACCACCCAAAACCCCCCAGCGTGCCGCCGCCCGCGAGTTTTTTGATCCCGAATTTAGAGTGGAGGAAAATATGAAACTGAAAACTCCCGCTATCGCAATTGCCCTAAGCTTGCTCCTGCCGCTTTTTCAGAATTGCACCGGGGTCGGCTTCGGTACTCCCCAGTCCAACAACAGTTCAAACATTCACGATCCTCCGAACAATCCTCCCGACGATCCTCCGGACGGACTCAAACGCAGCGAAACTTTCACGGCTAAAATTCAGGATCTTATCACTCAGACCGATATCCTTTTCGTTATCGACGAGTCCGTCTCCATGGGCCGCATTCTGCAAGACATCCGCGCTGGTTTCGCCTCGCTTACCGCCGCCGCATATCCGGCCGATACCCGCATCGCCGTAACCAATATGCTACCCGCCACCTACACCGACTTGCTGGGCTTCGTGGCCGATTACACGCGGCCTTTTTTAGACCCGCAAGGGATTTTTGCTCAGCAGCCCGGTTTTATCCGACTGGTGAATGGCGCCTCGATCGATGGCTTTCTGGCCGTATCGCCAGCCTCGGCGCCAAAATTTCTTTTGCGTGGCTGCGCCGACACCTGGTTTGCGCCAACCGCGCTCAACGCCGATGGCCAACCCTGTCTGCTCGCGGCTTCGCAGACCGCGCTTCTCGGTACCGGGGTTGAGGCCGGCATTATCGCGCTCGATCAGCTGGTGCGCCGACAATCAGGTCCGCTGTTCCGCGCCGGCTCGCTCGTAAATATCATATTTATCTCCGACACCCATGATCCCGGCGGCAATTATTATGGTCGGTCTGGCGCTCTTTCGGCCCTGATCCACTTCTCGCAGCTGCGGCAAAACATTTTGAATCGCAACCCGAATCTGCGTGGCTTAAAACTCAACGGCTTTGTTCCGCTGCCGCCCGCCGATCACCCCGCCCTTCAAGGTGTGAAGGTCGTGGGCCAATTGCCGCCCACGTTGAACGACTCCCAGGTCAGCGGCGAAGCCTTGCATGATTTCTCCTACCTTCCCTATATCGCCGCGAGTGGCGGCGTCGGGCTTCACCCGGTGAATAACGAGTGGTCGACTGTCTTGCCGGAGATTCTTGAGGAGAGCCGCGTGTTGCGCTCTCCCACGCTTACACTCAGCCATCGCGCGCAAAGAATTATTCGCGTTTTAGTAAACGGCGTGGAAATCGACCCCGCGCTCTACAGTTTAAAAAACAATGGCCGCGAACTTTTGCTTCAAACTCAGCCGGGCTGGCCGGAGCAGATTCAGGTCACGGTGGAGTATGAGATTTGAAATGAGACGCATCGGCGCGAGACGATATCGCGCCGATTTTCTCAGCCCGCACATCGGTCCTGACTCGCTATTCTGAAGGCGAGTAAAGGGGGAATGTATGCGAACGCTCAATCAAAACGGTGAATCTCTGATTTCGGTTATGATCTCGGTCGCGCTGGCTAGCGTAATAACGGCGGCAGCGGCTACCACGGCCTCGCAGATGTATAAGAACGCCAAAACCATGGACGCCCAGTTCGAGGCCGTCGAGGTGATGAGCGAGCTTAAAACGGTTTTGAGTTTCGGCGAATCCTGCCGTCTCAATTTTCAAGGTGTCACTTTGCCACAAGTTGGCCAAAAACATGATATTCCCCGTGTGCGCTATCCCAACTCCGACGGCACGGCACTATCAGGCGACAACATTATAGCCGTAAATCAAAAGCTCCCCCGAGGTCTTAAAGTCCGCGAAATCGCTCTTCGTCCCAAACGCAAAATCGGCCTCGATTATATCGTGGAACTTGTGGTTCGGTTCGAAGCGCGCGAAGCTTATTCGCCGAGCTTAGTTCGCGAAGCCGAGCTCAGCATGCGCACCAATGTCGCGGGCGTGGTGGTTTCATGCAGCACGGCCGGCGGCGGCGGCCCTTCACTCACAATGGGCTCCTGCGATGCATTTGATGCGACCACGAGATACGGTGGAACAGTTGCAGGCGCAGGCAATCCCCCAACAGTCACCTATTCTTTTAATGGAGCTCCAATAGCGATCGCGCCATACACCATGGGTACGGAAGCCATTGTGCAAGGGGTCTGTTCTCCATATCGATACTTATGTGTGAATTCAGTGTGGGCGCAAGTAGAACCAGAAATTTGCAAAGACCCGCCGGCCAGCGATAATTAAAAACTGGTCGACTTTCACAAATACAGCTGCAACGTCAGAAACGCGCCCGGGTAGGCGGAACTTTCGACAAAATAGCGAATATCCAGACGCGCGACACCGGAGCTGAAATCGAGAGCCACACCCAGATCGGCCACGGCGCCAAATTTAAAGCTGCCGCTATCTTTCGGTAGGCCATTGTAGTTGGTGGAATACTTTGAGTAGCCCAGTAACGGGCCCCCTCCGAAGTAAAGGGAGAAGTTTTTCCCCCCAATAAGATCATAGAGCACCGACGGATCCGCCAGAAGAATAAAGCCGGAAGTTTTGCCTGAAGCACCGGCCGCCGATAAAAATTTTGGCGCATTCGGCGAAAGCACAAAACCAAGATCGGGTCGTCCGCCCAGAAAAGTCCCCCGAGCACCCGTCCAGCGCAGCCCGAAAAAAAGTTGAGTGGCGCTACGATTTTCTTCCTCAAATTTCTCCGTGAAATTGGCGGCGCCGAAAGCGAATCCCCAGGCCGATGCGGATGGACTCTTGCGAGGAGCTTCTACAACCGCGGGCGGAGGCGAAGGATCGCGGGGCCGCGGGGCTGGTGGGGGCGGGCGCGGTGGAGCTGGAGCCACCGGTGTCGGCATGGGGTCGCCCGGCCTTGGCAGATCCGAATCGACCACAAAACCGATCCGACCTTTTTGCGTTTTCACTTTATAAAAAACGCCAAGACCGCCGCTTCCAATTACTTTATCCGTCTTCATCGTGATGTGCTGGCCAGCGGGTACGGTCTCGATGACTTTCGAGCTCAAACTCGGTTGGGCGAAGACTTCCAGTTCCGCGGTAATTTGAACTTTGAGGGTCGCGGCATGGACCAGTTGCCCAAGACTTAAGCTTATACAAACAAAAATTCCCAACCACCAGCGCATCCCTAAACTCTAACAGCGGGTTTTTGGTCGGTCTATTGCCGAGCGCGACTAAAGTCAGTCGGACCGGTTCCTGTGTAGCCCAGACTTAGGTCAATTGAATCCCTCTCCTATAAATCCGACAAGAACAAAGCATGCTCAACCTAAAACCCGGCCATGTGCTGGGCGACTACACCATAATTCGCTTTGTGGCCCGCGGTGGCATGGGCGAAGTGTATGAGGCGCACGACAACAAGCTCGATCGCAAAGTCGCGCTTAAGGTCGTTTACCACGACGAAAAATCCGGTCACGATAGCCACGATCTCATCCGCCGCTTCATGCTTGAGGCGCGCAATCTTGCCAAGGTCAATCATCCCAATATCGTCACCATTCACGCCATTCACAATACGGGCTCCACGCAGTACCTCGCCATGGAGTATGTCGACGGAATTTCTCTTAAGGATTTTCTTGAAGAGTACACTCTCAGCCCCGACGTTGCGCTGGTTCTCTTCGAGCAGCTTTTAAGCGGCGTCAAACGTCTTCACGAACACGGCATCATTCATCGAGACTTGAAGCCAAGTAACATCCTGATTCGCGTAGACGGACAAATCAAGATTCTCGACTTCGGCATCGCCAAATCGAATGATTTTTCGGCCACGACTAATCCCGGCACCACCGTCGGCACGCCGTTTTATATGGCGCCCGAGTTACGAAAGTTCCAGCCCGCCAGCTTTCGCTCCGACCTCTGGAGTCTGGGTGCGATTTTCTTCGAGTGCCTAGTAGGAGAGATGCTTTTCAAACGAATAGAAGGGGACGAATTTCAGTTCAGCAAGCGAGATAGGGAACTGATCCCGGAGGGGATGCGCGCGCTGATCGCGTGCCTTTGCGCGCCCGATGCTCGCGATCGCTATGCCCGCGCGTCAGAAGCCATGGACGACCTGCAAAACTATCGAATGACCCAGGGGAATCCGAGCTCCTCCTTGCTCGCGGAATTTCACACGCAGCTCAACGAGGTCAAAAAATCCAAAAGCGTCACGTCGTTCGAAATCGACATCAGCCCCCCTGCGGAACGGTTCGAAAGCAGCATCCGCCACGTCAAGGCGACCTCCACTTCCACGTCCAGTCGACCCCGTCCCAAATCCAAATCCGCGCGCCGCAAAGAACATGCGCAGTGGACGATTATTGGTACCGTCGTGGCCCTTGCCGCTCTCACAGCGGCCGGCATCATGATGACCCAATCGAACCCATCGGCACCGGTGAGCGCTCAAAACTCTCCGGCCCCCCTCCCCGCGCCCGCGCCCGTTCTCGAAACATCTAAGCCGATCGTTTCGATCACACTCGACGAGCCCAAAGACAAACAGATGCTTTGGCTCGAGGCCGCTCAGAATCCGGTGCTGTCTTGGAATGAGGTTCCCGCCGGCGGAACCTACCAGATTCAGATCGCCCTGGACGCCGAATTTCGCCGCATTCTTGAGAGTGAGGATGCAACCGGGAACTCCTTTTTGCCGGGAAAAATTCTTCCCGAAGGCGTTTACTACTGGCGGCTAAAGCCGATTCGCGCACTGCCGCCCACGACCGCCCGCAGCTTTACCGTCGGCCGCCTGGAACCCGTGCTGTTGGTTACGCCGCAAGCGAATCTCATTCTTGAAACCGCGGCTCGTAAACCGGTTATGATGGATTTCGAGTGGGGCTGTCGTGAAACGGTGAATCGATACAAGCTTCAAGTCTCAACCCAAGACGACTTCCGCCGCAAAATCCTCGACCGCAGCGTGGCCGGGTGCTCGGTTAAACAAATTAAGTTACTTCCAGGAGAATACTTCTGGCGGGTCCGGCCCGAGCTACCAAAGGGCTTACGCGAAGTGTGGGGTCAGGTCCGCCACTTCACCATCGCGGTGCCAAAAAAGAAACCCGCTTTGACGCCAAAGCCGCTCCCTCCGCCGGTTCCAAAGCTCGCCGTCAAAGCGAAAACTCCAGCACGCAAACCGGCCGCCGCCTCAGTTACACCACCGCCAACGCCAGCGCCGCCGCCACCCCCGCCTATGGAAGTCCCCCTATTGATCTCACCGGCGACGGGCGTGGAAGCTCCCTCGCGTAAAGGCCGCATTTCGATCGAGTTTTCCTGGCTCCGGATTGCTCAGGCCACGTCCTACACTCTCGAGCTTGCCAAGGACAGCGACTTCGCCGACCTCATCGAGCGCATAACAGCGCCCGACCCCAAAGCCCTGCTGGAGCAAGCCACACTTCGCGGGCGGGTTTACTGGCGTGTAAAGGCCCACGGCGGCGGCAGATCATCGCGCTGGAGCGACCCCTCTTATATTGACATTAAATAGGCTCGCGTTTCGGTTTGAGACGAAAGTCGCGGCGGGAGTCCATTTTCACTCAATTTGCCGTAAACTGGATCTATGGTACGTACCTACAGAATCGCCGTTCCTTTGCTTTTACTCGGCGCCCTTTTACCTTTTCAAAACTGCTCGGAGACTCTGCCCGAAAAGACGGCTGTCGCCGAGACGGACAACTCGAGCGTGGTGCCGTCCGACTTCGCGCTCGCCGTTGCACCAGATAAGGCCACGGTTCTTCCAGGCGCCGCCCTTCGCTTCAGTTCCACGGTCACGCCCACCTCAACGTCAAGCGGAGCCACTTTCAAGATCACCGTTCGCCATCCCAATCAAAGCGTCATCTGGACGGAGAACAAGCCGGTACCCGCGGGGAACGCCGGCCAAACCACGAACGTCAGCTTCGACTTCGCCGTGCCCGAGACTTTGCCCGCCGCCACCTATGCCGTATCAGCCCAGCTGCTTTCGGCCGATCAATCCCAGGTGCTCAAGACCGCGAACAATCTCAGCTCTTTCGCCGTGCAAGGCCCGGTCAGGGTCAATGTCGGGAGCCCTACGGCATTTACCGACGCTGAGGGGCGCGTCTGGGCCGCCGACTTCGGCTTTACAGGTCAAGGTACCATTGCCAACGAGACCCATCCCGCCACAGTCAACTCGCCCGATCAGCCCCTGTGGGAAAACTTTCGCTGGGGGGCGGGATCTTTTGCATTCACGACGGCCGTGCCCTCGGCTGGTAAGTACAAAGTCACGCTGCGCTGGACAGAGCACTATGTTTTCGGCCCCAATTTGCGCCGCTTCAATGTGGACATTAATGGTCAAAGGGTGCTGACCGAGTTTGACCTATTTACGGAAGCCGGGGGCGCCTATCGAGCCTACGACCGGAGCTTTATCGTGAACGCAGTCACACCATCCATCCGCGTCGACTTTACTCACGGTTCCATCGAAAATCCCAAGATCAGCGCCATCGAAATATTAGGTGCGCCATAAGCCTGGGTTTGGCCATCTGATCCTTTTTACTTTGAGAAATATAAAGTAGCGCTTGACCGCAAAACCGGTTTAAGTCGGACATGATTTTTCATTTGCTTTTCCTGCTCAGCCTCAGTTGGGCCTCCGCGATCGACCCAAAACCGATTCGAGAATTTATCGAAGTCTTAGACGGACATGCTCTACCCGCGTTCGAAGGTCTCACGCCCGATGAAAAGGACACGAATGAACGGCTGCCACGGGAAGTGTATGAGATTTTCGAACGGTTGAACGTGTCCGCTTTTCATCGACCTCTTTTACAGTTAAAAACCTGCCGTTCCTGCCGGGCCGCCGCTGACTTGAGCGCTTTAACGGTATTCATCAGCCCTGAATTCGTACGCGAGCTGAGCGAGGAAGCTCCCTCTATGGAGGACTACCATCTCCTCCTGCACTTCGTACTCGCTCACGAAATTGGTCATTATATTTATGAGCTGGCGATCGACAGCGCCGAAGGCCTAAGTCTGAACGGCAATCGTTCCTTTCGCGAATTTAAGAATTCCTACTCCCGCTGTACGCCGGAACGGCAAAAGGCCCACCTAGAAGTGGACCTGATTGGGGTTGTGCTAATGGAGCGCTTGGGCTTCCGAAACTTTCGTCGGCGTGTCTCTAAATTTATTCACGGAATGCAGTTGCCCTGTGACGGTGAATTTCGCGCCGTTGGAATTTCAAAATAGCCTACTAATCAGTAAGTGCGGCCGAAATACTGACCATTGGCATCTTTGACCAGAATGATGCCCTTGGTATTGGTGACGCTTAAGGGAAAGTCCCCGCCTATAATAATTAGATTGCCTTCAAACCCATCCACCGGCCCAACCGTACCCTCAACAACGAAGTTCCCCTTTACATTGCTGATTGCACCCACCTGTACGAGGCCGCAAAGTTGGACTTTGCCGTTGAACGCGGAGATTGAATCGATGACTGCGCCCGCCGGATCGGCATAAAGAATGAGGTTCGCGGCCCCGATAATCTCGTCGATCTGGGTGATTTTTCCGACTACGTCTCCAAACGCATTCATATTGGCGCCCGCGGCAACCGCGACGTAACTTGCCGCGGCGGCCTGTCCATTGGCACAAACAGATTCATAAGCCGCAAGCGAGGCTTGCGCCTGGCTGGCCGACCATTCGTAAAAGCTCCCGCCCGAAAGTGAACTCAGCGAGGTGGAATCCCCTGATCCCGTCGAAACATGGGGCACACAGTTTTGAAACAGCATCATGGTTATCAGGCCCGCGCCGAGAATGGCGATGGCAGAAAATTTAAGATTTTTCATATCTAAAATGATACCAGACAAACGGGGATTGTCAGAGTTTTCTTACCTATTCAAAAATTCTTGATCAATAGAATTGGCGATGCCACGCTTTCTCAATCTTAGACATCCAGGGAGGGTTCGATGTTGCAGGTCATATTCGCATTGGTCATAGGAATAAACGCGTGGGGCGCCCGTATGGGCGATTATCCTTTAAATCCGGATCCCAGGCTTACACCGGGCTCGTATTGCGAGCAGGCGAACTCCCGCCGTTATCCCCAGCGCATCGCCTACTGTGAGCGCAATGTCTCAAAAGGCATCAAGTGGCAGGTCATTCATACCTACAATCGCGAACTGAACTTCCGAATCGAGCGCGGGGAACGTTCACAATATAAGATCGACCACCTAATTCCCCTCTGCGCCGGGGGTAGCAATCGCGTCGACAACCTTTGGCCACAACATCAGTCGGTTTACGTGGTGACCGATCCGCTCGAAGGTCTGGCCTGCGAGAAAATGGCCGCCGGCCGACTGCACCAGCGCCGCGCCGTAGAGTTGTTGATGCGGGCGAAGCAGAACCTCGAAGAGGCTCCGCGCATCCTGCGCGAGCTCGAGAGTTTGTAAGCTATAAAACTGGCCGACTTGCCTGTTGGCAAGTCGTGCCGAAGCTTTTGTTTTGGCTGGGAAATTGCTTTTAGCTAAGACATGTCACCGAAACCACCTTCAACCGATCCCCGCTGTCCGCGTTGTCCGAACGGCGGAGATCTTGTCCGGCATGGCCGCTTTTATCGAAGGTCCGAAAAGAAGTGGATCCAGCGTTGGCGCTGCAATTTGTGTTTAAAAACGGTGTCACGAGCGACTTTCGAGCTCGAGTTCGGACAAAAGAAGCGGCAATTTAATCAGTCGATTTACTTTCTTCTGTGCTCGGGGGTTTCTCAACGGCGCCTCAGCCTGGGGCTAAACCTTCATCGAAAGACGATCGCTCGAAAGCTCAAATTTTTAGCCATTAAATGCCGATTCAGACAGAATCGCTTTTGGCTTAAATATCTGGAGGCGCCGATCGAGCGCGTTCAGTTCGACGAAATGGAAACCAGCGAGCACACGAAACTAAAACCCCTGAGCATTGCCCTGGCGGTTTGTGAAAAATCGAGAAAGATTCTAAATTTCCAAGTGGCCTCTATGCCTGCCAAGGGTCATCTCGCCAAACTCTCGCGCAAAAAATATGGCCCAAGGCCCGATGAGCGAGCCGAGGCCCTCAATCGGTTGTTTGAAAACATGTCGCCTATCTTGACCGAGAATGCTCACCTAAGATCAGATCAAAACCCACGCTACCCAGTGTGGACAAGGAGAACGGGCTGGCAGCACTCCACCATCAAAGGAAGTCGCGAAGCTGTAACGGGACAAGGAGAACTGAAGAAGGTCGTTTTCGACCCATTATTCTCGTTAAACCATACCTGCGCCATGATTCGAGCCAACGTAAACCGAATGTTTAGAAAAACCTGGTGCACCACCAAAAAAGCGGAAGCTCTGACCGATCATCTCTGGCTATATATGGATTTTCATAACCGAATTCTTATATAAATTGCTCTGGTCCCCAGTTATCTGCTCACGGCCCTCGGCCGGCACGACTTGCCAACAGGCAAGTCGGCCAGTTTATGTAAGCTATTTTCTGCCGTCCAATACGGTCCAGCGTTCATACTTGCGCTCGATTTCCTTTTCGAGCGCGGCGATTTCGCTGTGAATTTCACTTAAGCGAACATGGTTAGAACGAACAGCGAGAATTTCGCTCTCCGCCTTTAGGGCTCCGAGCCGGGATTCGAGTTCCAGAATATTCTTTTCCATGTTTTCCAGCTCAAATTTGTCTTTGAAGGAGAGACGAGGTTTTTTAGCCGGCGCCTCGATAGGCTGAGGGGCCGAATCGGTCTTCACTGCCCGGCTGCCCATGCGACTTCTCTCTTCTTGAAACCAACTCTCCCACTGAAAATAGCTGGCGAATTTCAAGAGAGTGCGATCGGCGGATCCGGACCCAGGAAACGCCAGAATCTGATTTGAAACGGCATCCAAAAAATATCGATCGTGGGTTACTAATATGACCGCGCCGTTGAACTCGGTTAACGAGTTTTCGAGACTTTCCAGCATTTGCGCATCTAGATCATTGGTCGGTTCGTCCAAAATCAAAACTTGCGCTTGCTTGAGCATCATCTGCGCCAGACGCAAGCGAGCCTGTTCCCCGCCCGAGAGTTTTCTAACGGGTAAATCGACTTTATGTCCGCTAAAGAAAAACCGGTCCAGATAACTTCGAACATGCACCGATTGGCCGTGAAAAAAAACGTAATCTCCTTCGGGGCAGATATTCTTAAGAACGCTCAGCTCGGGGATCAAGGTTTCTCGCGATTGCTCAAAGTAGGCGACTTCGAGTCCTTCCGCACGCTTCAAGCGGCCCTCATCGACAGACTCGTCACCGAGCAGAACCCGGATCAGCGTGGACTTTCCGCAACCATTATCCCCCAACAGACCGAGGCGAGTTTTGGGAGTAATTAATAGATCAAGGTCGCGAAACAAGATCCGGTCGCCGAATTTCTTCGCGATACCCCGGGCCTCGATTAACTTATTTGGCGAATGCTCGGCCTCGCCAAAGCTCAAATCGACTTCTTGTGCGCGGTTCTTAGACTTTAAGTCCGCGACCGCGTCCTTTAGCTCCCCGGCCGCATCGATTCGGGCGCTTTGCTTCGTTTGCCGGGCGATCGAACCGCGGCGAAGCCATTCCGTCTCGCGTCTAAGGCGGTTTTTTTCCACCCACTCGTGACGGGCTTGAGCCTTCAGCTCCGTTTCTTTTGTCTCTAAATAGCGGGAATAATCGCCATTCACGCTGAGAAGGTAGTTCGGATTGCGGGGATCGAGATCTAAAATTCGCTTCGCCACCCTTTGCAAAAAAAGACGATCATGGGTGACCATCAGGACCGACAAGGGGGCCGAACGCAGAAAATCTTCAAGCCAAAGAATACTGCTGACATCGAGATGGTTGGTCGGCTCGTCAAGAAACAAGAGTTCCGGCGAGGGCGCCAGCTCCCGGGCCAGAGCGACGCGCTTCTGCCAACCGCCGGACAGTCGTCCGACGAGGGAGGCTTCGCCGAACTGGCTCAAATCCAGTTTCGCCATTAGCTCATAAAGGCGACCAAGAGATTCGTCCCGATCCGGACATTTTTCTAAAATCGCATCTTCAATTGTGACTTCGGGTCCAAACTCCGGGGTTTGCGACAGAAAACCGATTCTCAAGCCCTTGCGGCGCGAAATCTGCCCCGAATCGGGTTCCATCAGACCGGCCAGAATCTTGAGAAGAGTGGATTTTCCGGCGCCGTTCGGACCGACAAAGCCGATCCTCTCACGTTCTTCGATGCCCACGCTTAGCTTTTCAAATAAAGTACGGCCCGAAAAGGACTTGGCAATTTCATGGGCGCTCAGAAGTATCATGGTGTAAGGTTCTACAATGGATAATGCGAAGGTGAAAGTTAAACGCACCAAAAAATATGGCCGTGGCGTTTATGCGATTAAAAAGATCCGCAAGGGGGAAGTCATCGCCTCCTTTGACGGCCCCATCTACACCGGCCGGGATCATTGGACGACCGATATGTACAATCACTCCATCCAGTTCGCCCCCAACAAGTGGCGCGACTCCAAAGGTGTTGCCCGATTGATTAATCACTCCTGTGAGCCGAACTGCGGGATCAAGCGCCTTTTCGATGTGGTGGCCATGCGTACGATTCAGCCTGGCGAGCAAATCACCTGGGATTATGAAATGACTGAAAAGAACCCGGACTGGCGGCTGAGGTGCAAGTGTGGCTTAAGCCAATGTCGCAAGATTATTGGCAATTATCGAAACCTACCCTTTGCGATCCGCAAAAAATATGGCACTTACATTTCGCTCTGGCTCAGACGAACCTAGGGATCCCTGCCCCAACTGGAGCTTTGAGCATATCATTTATACACGCCGTATTGACGAATACATACTGCGTATGTAATTATATGCCTTATGCAAGATCGAGAACTAAAACGTATAAGTCTTATGATCGCTGAGGACCAGTATAAAACCATCAGCGAGCGAAGTCTGAATCTGAGCTGGCTCGTTCGAGACCTTCTCGACGACTATCTCACAAACACCCGGATCACCTTTAAAGTTCATAAAGAAACTTTGGCCCTTTACGAAAAAATCAGCGGCCTCACCCAGATGGACGATCACGCCTTCGACGCCTTTTTGCGGGAGGCGCTAAAGAATTATCTCAAAGCGCAGATCGCCAAAATGCAGTCGCTCGATCAACAGCTGAACCAGAAGAAGAAGGAGTAAGATGGAAACCTCATATATATGGATTATTCTCGGGATCGTTCTGCTCATCGCCGAGATGTTGACGGCGTCCATTTTTTTAATTTTTATCGCCTTAGGCTGCTTCGCCGCGGCCCTCACCGATCTGATTCAACCGAACAACATTGCATTGGAATTGGGCGTGGCGGGGGTCGTTTCTGTTCTCGGCGCCGTGTTTCTGCGTCGACCGCTGCAGAAGAAACTTCTCAAAGATCTGCAACTGAAGGTAGATGTGGGACGTGAAATTCAGATCGACAACCCCATCGGGGCCCATCAAACGACGCGCGTGAACTATCAAGGCACGACCTGGCAGGCCACGAACCTGGACGACTCTGAACTGAAAATCGGAGACCGCGCCATGATCGTCGGTATTGATGGAAACACATTATTGATTCGAAAGAGTATATGAGCTCGAGCTCAGAAGGAGAAAGGTAAAGAGTTATGGAAATTGTAATGTTCGTTCTGGCCGGCGCGGCCGTGATCCTGGTTTTTTCAGCGATCAAAATTGTGCCACAACAACAGGCCCATATCTTAGAACGATTCGGAAAGTTCCATCGCACAATGGAAGCGGGCCTTCACTTTATAATCCCGTTCTTCGATCGAATCGCTTACAAGCACCACTTAAAAGAAATTGTGCTGGATATCCCCCCGCAGATTTGCATCACGCGAGACAACGTCCAGGTCAATGTGGACGGAGTCATTTTCTACCGAGTGATTGACGCCAAGCTCGCGTCTTACGGCGTGAACTACTATGAAAACGCGATCATTCAGCTCGCGCAAACCACCTTACGTTCGGAGATTGGTAAGATCGACCTCGATCGCACATTCGAGGAACGCGACAAAATCAATAGCGCTGTAATTATGGCCATCGATGCGGCTACACAGCCGTGGGGCGTAAAGGTTCTACGCTATGAAATTAAGTCGATCAATCCGCCCAAAGACGTGCTCGACGCGATGGAAAAACAGATGCGCGCGGAGCGGGAGAAGCGAGCCCGAATTCTGGAGTCCGAAGGAACCCGCGAGGCGCTGATCAACAATGCTGAAGGCCGTAAGCAAGAGGCGATCAAGCAGTCGGAGGCGGAAAAACAGAAACAGATCAACGAAGCCCAGGGTCAGGCCGAAGCGATCAATGCAATCGCGATGGCCACCGCTAGCGGAATCCGTGAAGTGGCGTCGGCTCTTGGTGAAAAAGGTGGGCAAGACGCCGCCAGCCTAAAGATCGCGGAAGAGTACATTAAGCAGCTCGGTCTAATGGCGGCTCATTCGGAAATGATCATCGTGCCGAGCAATATCTCGGATCCGGCTGGGATGATCGCCACCGCCATGGGTGTTTTCGAAACCATGAAGCACCGGAGCCTTGGCGCGACTCACAATCCGCCGAAACTTCCGTCTTAATTAATTGAACTCTATTACGCGCGCCGAATCCCACAGCAATGTCAGGGTGAAGGCGCCGTACCCGTATTTGTCCACCCACTTTTGAATGGCCTCTCGAGACTTAGGGTCGTTCACAAACTCGTACGAATAACCGCTCTCGCGCATATCCACGACCGTTCTGAGCTCCCTTCCGCAGGGAAAACGGCAGGGATTGTTGAGGTCGAAGATATGAGAAAGCTGAACACCCCTCAGCAGATCTCTTTGATAGTCGGAAATAAAAAGACGGCCATCGGGATCACGGCGCCAAAGATTGACCGCTTTCAACCAGTCCAAAAGAGATCTCGTCTTCTGCCGCTGGCCTTTGTGATTGAGTCTCGTCTTCACACTCCCGAGAAGGCTTTCCAACTTCATTTCCGGCATCTGTACGGAAGCAAACTTTAAGGACACATTGTAGAGCGGCAGGCCATTCGTATCTAGAACCAGGCCGTCGAAGACCGGAACGAATGAGCCCCGAAACTGCCCGGCAAAAACGAAACGGCGTCCCTGCTGGTGGGCAAGGAAAGTGGCCAGGTCACGAGCGGTTCGAATTTCGTTCTTGTGGCCCTTGTCAATTGGCCCACTCACCGGCTCGAACAAGCCCATTAGGGGGTTTATCGTATCAGACAGAATGGGCGGCACTTCGACGGTGGCCAGCAGATCACCGGCGTCGCTCAAGATCGCTTCATCAGAAAACATCACAAGCTCACGTTCGCAGGGAGTGATTCGAGCCGCTGGAGCAACGGATGCGTACATAAGACCGCTTAAAAGGAATACAGATATGTAAAGCCTACGCGCCATTGGACTTCCCACGGGTCAATATGATACTTCGCTGACCTATGTTGCAACTTCAACGCCCGGCCGTGGAGCTAATACCGTCGTACGAAGCCTTTATGCTCGCCATGAAGGCTCTGGGCGAGGAAGCGTGGGAGCCGCTACTGCGGCGAAAGGGCGAGTCCGATCGGGACATGGCCGAGCGATTTTTGCGGGCCGAAACCGCGCCGGAACCGGGCCTGGTACCGGAGACGTTCCACTGGGCGGTCAATGAACAGAATGCCGTGGTCGGGAGAATCGCGCTTCGCCACCATTTGATCCCCGCGCTGCAAGAGTTCGGCGGTCATATTGGGTACGAGGTGCATCCCGCTTCCCGACGCCAAGGTGTCGCAAGCTTTATGCTGGCCGACCTGCTAAAAACCGCGAAGGCTCGGGAGATCGGCAAACTCCTTCTCACCTGCGACCCTATGAACATCGGTTCTGTTAAAACCATCGAGAAGAACGGCGGCCGGCTCGAGCAAATTCGGTTTGTTGAGCGCGTGAAGCGCGACACCTGTTACTACTGGATCGAAGTTTGCTAGTTCTTTGCCGCATACGAGGTACACATGGCTAAAGACAAGTTTAAGGAACAGTTTCCTGACTATCCGATAATTCCTTCAAAAAAGTCCAAGGTTCCGGGTCGCTTGCTCGACTACGGCATCTACGTCGCGCTGATCGGCGTGCCGGGGGTTATGCTCTATCAATTTTCGAAGGTGCAAATTCCGACCGCCAATATGGCGGGCGTCAATCAGTTCAGTCTGGACACCGCCCGCCGTCTGGCCATGTCGGATGTGATGGCCGGCGATTACGCACAAGCCGCGAAGAAGTTTAAATACTACTTCTCGTCCGGTGGCGAAGATTCGGCCGCAATGGGTGCTTACGCAAAAGCACTCGAGGCTCTTGGACTTAAAGACGAGGCTTCGCAGTGGGTGGAAAAATCGCGAGTTCGCGCGCTCGAAGAGAACAAGTAATCCACTTTATTTTGGCAGCGGCCCGATCGCCTTCACGTCGACCGATCGACTTTCGCCCGAAACCGTATCACGAACGGCTAGGGCCATGGGTGCGGTTCCTAGACCGTCCAAAACATCAGGCGGAAACGACACAAATAAATGCACCTGCTTCGACTCGCCCACTTTGAGTTCGTGCTGATCGATGGCTTGGGTCAGCTTTACACCTTTCTGAGCCAATTCATCGGGCAAGGCAATCACGATATTCTGTTTAAACCGAGATTGATTAAAAAGGTGCGCTTTGAAGTGATTCATAACCAGTCCGTCTTGCGTCAGCGTATAGGGTGCCTCTTTGGCGGCCCGAAGAATGGTGGAGGAAAATGGCAGCCGGACCGCGAGAGTGTAGATCAAACCGGAAAGCACAACCACGATCAAGGTCAGGTAGGCCGCGACTCGGGGGCGAAAGAGTTTCGGTCGTTCTTTCGGGTTGGCCAATGAATAACCGATCAGGCGTTGCGGCTTTTTGACTTTGGTCATGATTTCATCGCAGGCGTCGATACAGGCCGTGCAGGCAATGCACTCGATTTGCAGACCGTCACGGATATCGATTCCCGTTGGGCAAACTTGAACACAGGCATTACACGACACACAATCGCCACGCAATTGACCTGCGGCCTCGAGGCCTTTTCGCGGCTCGCCCCGGTCGCGGTCATACACCACACTGACCGACTGTTGATCCATCAGTATGTTTTGAAAACGCCCGTAGGGACACATGATGATACAGAACTGTTCGCGAAACCATCCGAAGTTAAATAGCAAAAGACCCGTAACGAAAGACACAATCAGGAAATATTCCCAGTTCTGCTGGGGAGAGCCTTGCATCATGGTCACCAGTTTACGGCTACCGGCGAAATAGGCGATAAAACTGTGAGCAATCAATGAGCTCACCACCAGATAAGCGGACCACTTTAAAAGGAGCTTAAAAAATTTTGCACCGTTCAGAGGTGCCTCAGCTAACCGGCGGCGTTGAATGTAATCGCCTTCGATCCAGATCTCGATCCGACGGTAAACAGCATCGATAAATACGGTTTGCGGGCAGGCCCATCCGCACCAAACGCGTCCCCACAGCGCGGTCGCGGTGAAGAGCCCCAAAGCAAAAAGAATCACAAAGAAGAAAAAAATGGGTGAATCGTGCGACAGAAAAACTAATCCGAACAACTCGAAGTGGCGGTTGGGAATGTCGAACAGGACGGCCTGAGTTCCGTTGATCGAAATCCACGGCAGGGCGAGAAATATCACCAGGAGGACAAAATAGACTCGCGTCCGCCAGGCCCTGAAGTGGCCCACGACTTCGGCGGGAATGATGCGCTTCTTCCCGCCCCGTTCATCAAGCATGCTCAGGCGGCTACTCGACAACTTTCTCCCCTTGCGGTGCTTTCGGATTGGCCGGTTTGTTGCCCCGACTAGCGTAAATGTATGCTGTCACCGACTGAATTTCTTCTTCTTTCAACTGATTGTCCCAGTTCGGCATCCCCTTATCCAGCACGCCCTTACGTACGACGACCGCAATATCTACTAGCTTGCCCTTACCCTGAATCCAATATTCGTCAACGAGGTTCGGGCCGATCAAACCCTGTAGTTCGGGTCCGTGGCATACGGCGCACTTCGCGCCATAAACTTCCTTTCCCAAAGTCTTAGCGGTGTCTGAGGAGACAAGTGCAGCCAACGTTTCTTCCTTGTCTGGATTGTCGGTGCTGGGATTCAGAGACTTTACAATCGCAAGATCCCCTTTTAGCTCATCAGCTAAGGTCTGTCCCCCGCCGAATTCATAGTGGATCCAATAGTGAAATCCAAAAATAATCGTTCCAAAAAAAGTAATCAGCCACCATGCCGGCAGAGGGTTGTCGTACTCCTGAATGCCGTCGTAGTTGTGATCCATCAGGTATTTATCATCCTTGTTGTCGGCCATATATTACTCCTTCCCCTCTTTGAACGGCATTTCGGCTAGCTTCTGATAAAACTTGGAGTTGCGAATGTGAAATGTCCACACCAGTGCGACCACAAAGAAGCCAACGAAGATCAGCATCCCCACCACCGTCAAAGGAATATCAGTAAATAATTTGGCGCCTGCGGATAACATAAATCACTCTGCCTTTCCGACTTGAGTCGTGCGATTGGCTTTACGCTTTTGACCTAGCGATTGCAGGTACGCGATCATAGCGACAATCTCCTTATTCTCGACCCCTTCGGGGGCTCCTTGAGCCACGAGGGCTTTGCCAATCTCAGCCGCCTGCTTCTCGGCCATCACATCGGCGTTGGCCAGATGCTCTTCCGTGTAAGGCACGCCCAGGTTTTTTAAGACTGTAACGCGCTTACGTAGGCCGACGAAATCCGTCTTCTTCTGCAACATCCATGGATAAGCCGGCATCAGCGATTGCTGCACCACCGATCGCGGGTCGAGCATATGACGAAAGTGCCAGAGGTCGGGATACTTGTTGCCGACACGAGCGAGATCAGGACCTGTACGTTTAGATCCCCACTGAAAGGGTCGGTCGTACATCGACTCGGCGATAGTCGACGGGTCGCCATAACGTAGAACCTCGGCCACGAGGGGGCGGATCTGCTGCGAGTGGCAGACGTAGCAACCTTCGCGAAGGTATAGATCGCGTCCGGCCAGTTCAAGCGGCGTCAAAGGCTCAATCGCTGCATCTCTCGGCACATACTTGTGCATATTGAGAGTGGGATAAATTTCGATGACGGAGCCAACCAAGATAGCGACGAGAGCCAGAACCGTAAATACAGTCGCCATACCCTCCAAGCTTCGGTGCGGAGTTTCATGGCCAGCGGCCACAACCCAACGTGTATTCTTTACTTCGGTGGGCTGGGGTTCCGACCTGGCCGGAGCGGATCGGATGGTTTTGTAAAGGTTGTAGCACATCAGGAAAAACCCGATAATAAACAACAACCCGCTAAACGCGCGCACCCAATAAAGTGGTACGATTTGGTTTACCGTCTCGACAAAATCAGGATACACCAGTTTTCCCTGCGCATCGATCGCCCGCCACATCAAGCCCTGTGTAATTCCCGCGGTCACCATCGATAGGTAGTACCCGATGATTCCCATGAACCCGATCCAGAAGTGAGTCGTGGCCAATTTGATCGAGTACAGCTCCGTTTTCCACAGGCGTGGCACCAGGAAGTAGATCATACCGAACGTGAGGAAGCCGTTCCAACCCAGTGCGCCTCCATGTACATGCCCGATAATCCAGTCGGTGTAATGCGCGAGCGCGCTGACCGACTTAATAGATAAAAGCGGACCTTCAAATGTCGACATCCCATAAAAAGTAACGGCCGCTGCAAAAAACTTGATGACGGGATCCGTGCGCAGCAAATGCCAGGCGCCACGAAGAGTGAGGAGTCCGTTAATCATTCCCCCCCACGATGGGGCCCAAAGCATCAACGAGAAGACCACGCCAAGGGTCTGCGCCCACTCCGGCAGCGACGTGTACAGCAAGTGATGGGGACCTGCCCAAATATAAATAAAGACGAGGGCCCAGAAGTGAATGATGGAAAGGCGATAAGAGTAAACCGGTCGGTTGGCCGCCTTCGGCATGTAGTAGTACATCAGCCCTAGAAAAGGCGTGGTCAGAAAAAACGCCACCGCGTTATGCCCGTACCACCACTGAACCATCGCATCTTGTATGCCGGCGTAAACCGGATAGCTTTTGAACAAAGACACTGGAATGGAAAGCGCGTTCACAATATGGAGTACGGCCACCGTCACAATTGTGGCGATGTAGAACCAGAGGGCCACGTAAAGGTGTTTCTCGCGCCGGCGCGCCAGAGTTCCAAAAAAATTAACTGCGAATACCACCCAGATCAAAGTGATGGCGATGTCGATCGGCCATTCTAACTCCGCGTACTCTTTACCTTGCGAGTAGCCGAGGGGAAGCGTAATGGCCGCGGCCAGAATAATAAGCTGCCAGCCCCAAAAGTGAATATTGCTTAGAGTGTCCGAAAACAGCCGCGTTTTAAGCAGACGCTGAGTGGAATGGTATATGCCAGCGAATATGGCGTTGCCCGCGAAAGCAAAAATGGCCGCGTTGGTGTGCAAGGGCCTGAGGCGGCCAAACGTCAACCACTCCAAATTTGTATTGAAGGGATGGAAGGCCATCTGCAGCGCTGCGAGTAGGCCCGCTAAAAAAGCGATTCCCGCGAATACCAGCGTCGCCATAATAAATTTCTTTACGATCTCGTCGTCGTAATAGACTTGCTCGAGATTCCCGTTGTGCTCACTCATTTGCAGATCTCCCTTCTCTCTCACTGTCTTCCAGCATGCGATGGGCCGGGGTAACAAGGTCGTCGACCTGGCCTGATTTTACGGTCCAAATAAATGCCGCTAAAAATCCCCCACCGAGCAGGATCGAAAGCGGAATCATTATATAAAGTATGTTCATGCGCGACTCCTGACCCAGGTGCTGAGCAAAATAAATCCACTGCTCACCGGCATCAAAATCGCGGCGACAAACGGATTCACCAACCCCAGCAGGGCGAGGACTCCAGCGCTGACATTATAAATTAACGAGATGGCTAAGTTCTGTCGCACGAGAGCCAAGCTGCTTTTCGAAATGCGAATCAACTCGAAAACCCCATTCAAACTCGGACCGGTTAAATAAACGTCGGAGCTTTTGAGTGCCGCCTCAACGCCACCGCAGGTCGAAACACCAACTCCGGCCTGCAACATGGCCAGGCTGTCGTTAACCCCATCGCCCACCATGATCGCGCCCGGAGTCTGCGATACCAAGTGTGCTTTGTCAGCCGGTGACATGCCAAAATGGACATCCGCCGGATCGAAGCTTAAATTCTTGGCCAATGCCATCACCGGTTCCCGCTGATCGCCGGAAAGGAGTTTGATTTTGTAGCCTTGCCCACGCAGCGCGCGCAGCACCTGGAGTGAGTCGGGCTTAAGCCGGGCCGCGAAACGAAAGCGCGCAACAGGTTTGCGGTTTTCATAAAGCGTGCAGCCGATTTCAGCTGACGAATCGTCCGCACGACGAAGTTCGAAAAAGCGTCCCTCGATGTAGCCCGAAACACCCTCGCCCGGCACCTCCGAAAACTCGTCGACCTGTGGCAGAGGTCCAGAAACTGGAAAGGCCGCGCGAAATGCAAAGGCGATCGGATGCAGAGAATGGTTTTCAAGCGCGAGTACGAGCTGCTGTAGGTGAGTCGGAATCGGGTCTTCTTCAATCAAAGTCAGATCGGCTTCCGTAAGGGTCCCCGTCTTATCGAAGAAAATCGTATCGGCCTTGGCCGCGTTTTCGAATGCGCGCGCGCTGCGCACGACGAGGCCCTTGCGGCGGGCCCGACTGAGGGCACTCGCGAAGGCGAGCGGCGTCCCGAAAGCCATGGCGCAAGGACAAGCCAGAATAATCAGGGCCAACGCTCGGCGAATCGCCTCTTCGCTCGAGACCGGCCAATACGCCACGAGAAACAAAACTGCGGCGCCGAAAACCACAGCTAGGAGCCTTTGCGCCCAGCGGTCGGTGAGATGAATCGTCTGAATACGCGAGAGATCGGCTTTCTCCACCTGCTCCAAGATTTTGCCAAACTGGGTCTCGCCGATCCTCCTGCGCACGATCAGTCGGGCCTCACCCGAAGTCAACCGCGCTCCGGCCGGCACCGTGGCGCCAGGAAGAAAGGTTTGCGCCTTAAATTCGCCCGACAGCCACGCCAAACTGAAGTGAGCGTAACGCCCTTCCAACTCAGCGTCGGCGGGAACGGTTTCCCCGCTATGAACGAGGATGCGGTGACCAGGTTGCAAGTGATCCAGGGGCACCCATTCCCACCGCCCCTCTTGCACCTGCCGCGCCCGACTTAAGCGCAATGACTCGGTCGAGTCCTCGGGCTTTAAAAAGCGCGCCTGCATTCGACGTTGGGCGAAACGAGAAGCCAGAATCAGAAATAAAAACCCACTTAGAGAATCGAAGTAAATATCGTCGCGGCCGCGTAGCAATTGCACCGTTGAAAAAGCAAAACCGGTAAGCGACGCCACGGCCATCGGCAAGTCCACCGACAGACGGCGCTGGCGCAGACTGGCGATGGCCCCTTTATAGAATGGAACAGCTACATATAAGACGACGGGAAGGTACAACGCGAAGCTCAGCCAAGCAAAGAGCGCAAAGAATTCGGCGGTGTCGCCCAAATAGGTCGCGAAACTAAATGTCATTATATTACCAGCGCATGCGCCGGCCACGCCCAGGCGAATCAGTTCGTTCCGCTCTTCACGCCGCTTTTGTTGATCGCCTGCCACTTCCTTGGCCAGAGGCACGGGCTCAAAACCCAAATCCGCTATTTTTTTTGCCAAGCGACTGAAACTGGTTTGAGCCGGGTCGATCTCAGCCCGCAAAAGGCTTCGCCCCAAGTCGACACGCACGGATTTTACGCCCACCATGTTCTCGCTCAAGCTTTCCAGCTTACGCACACATCTTGAGCAACTCATTCCACCGACAAAGAACCGCATGCCGTTTGGACCTTCGGCATACTTGTCCCGAAAGGACTCCTGGTCCAGGAATGAGAAATCATAAGCTTTGTCCATAAAATCTTGAATTGCGAGGGAGATGCCAAGTCATCGAGTTCGTTTAAAGCGGGCCAGATTTTCAGTCTGCAGCAATGCTGTGACATATTGTCCCAGCGTCTGGACTGAGCGGAGACAATGTGGCCTCTTCCGAATTAAAAAATTTTGCCGTTAACGTGGAGCCGGCACCGACGGAAAATGAAACTCTTCTGCCTGACGTTTACGCACAACCTTCACTTTGAGTTCGTGCTTGGGCACATCCTTCTTACTAGTCGGATGCGCCAACAAGAAGCGACTGCCCTCTCGCTCCACCTGCACGTCCCAGCTCTCTGTTCCAGATCGAGCCGTGGCAAAGAGGGCTATCTCGTTAAGGTCAACCGCGGCCACGTCTTTGCCAATCACCTGAATCTCAAGCTTTCTCCCGGCCGGAATCAGCTTCAAGGTAAACATGCGCCCCTCTTTAAGCTGCGGCCCTTTGTAATCGAGGTCTTCTGTTTGTGAATGACTCGATGCGCTGAACAAAACTAAAGTGAAGGTCACAATCCAACTTTTGATATTTGAACTTTTCATATCTGGATTTAAAAGCAAGCTCGATGCCATGAGCAAGTTCCACCGCGGCTCAACATATCGGACAAAAAATCGCGAGCGAGCACCTCATTGAGTCAAAACGACACACGACTTATCGCCAGAACAAAATGATGGACAGCTCGACCATGGCACAGCCATTGTAATTGATTCAGTTCGTCCGGCAATGAAGCTAGACAACAATTTGGGGGGAACCAAATGAAAATCGCTATTTCTGCCTTTGCAGCTCTCTTGATGGTCGCTGGCTTTAATGCCTCTGCGGAATCGATCACGATGGAAAAAGTCATTAGCATCAACGACGCTCTTGTTCCGGAATTCGCAGAAAAAGATAAAGAAGTTAAGGTTGTCGTCAGCGGCACTTTCCCGAACAGCTGTTACCGCTGGTCGCGCAGTGATGTCCGCACGCACAGCGAAGGCTTTCATGTTCTGCGCTCTCTCGCTCTAGTTACAACCAACACCAACTGCTTGATGGTCATTGTCCCCTTCAGCAAGGAAATCAACGTGGGTCGCTTGACTCCGGGCGAACACACTCTACGTTTCCTCAACGGAGACGACACCTGGTTTGAGCGCAAGCTGACTGTTCAGTAATCAGATATAAAAGGCCCCTCAGGCCCGGTTGCGGCAGCACTCTGGAACATCGTCCGCGATGAGCTGGAACGCTGCCGCGGCTTTTTGAAAAAAGTCGGTCGCGCTATCGATCTGAGCGTAACGCGGGTGCCGACTCCAAATTTTCTCAATTCTGTGATCAATTTCTCGCGCCTCTTCCGCAGTCTCAATCCTGAGGCTATTCTGATAGTTGTAGCCCATATCCACCCCCGGCGTTCGTAGGTGTATGACCGCATGGTAGCGGGCCAGCTCCTGAGCTTGAGTTGTGCCGGTTTCACGCCAGTAGTGCGCTTCGTCCCCGGGCCAATAAGCTAGACCATCCAAGGTTCCGCGGTCACAAAGAGCCAGGCCCCAATGCTTCTCGCCCAACACCAGCTTTTCCATTTCTTTTTGCACATGAAAAATCGCCCGCTGCGCCGCCATTCTCGCGCTGGAACTTCGCAAGCGCCAAAATCCCCCCGAGAAGACGACCGAGGCGGCTTCAGGCAGTATGGCCACGTGATGACAGAATTGTTTGCGAGCCATTTCTAATATCGCGGTTTTTCCCGCGCCGGGCCCTCCGGTCACCACCACCATATGGGCGGTATGCTCGGTTTTTTTGCATTGGCAGGTTACTTCGCAGTCACTGGTATGGGTAAGCATAGGTCGTTCAGAGTAAACTCTTGGCCCGCCGTTGGTACAGTGCAATCCCAACCGAACGTTTCGTGGAGACGCGCCGCCATAGTCTTCGCAGCGTGACCCTCGCCATGCGTAACGAAAACCTTCCTAAGGTTCAGCCGCGCGGGCTTAAGCCAATCGCAAAGCTCCTGGCCGTCGGCGTGAGCCGATAAGTTCTCAATCACGCGCACCTCGGCCTTAACTGGCCAAAACTG
>JALHOQ010000032.1 GCA_022842925.1 Bdellovibrionales bacterium | reverse complement strand
AGGCGCACGGCGAGCTTGAATGGATCTTTCCCTACACCGGCTAAGTCGGCTGTTTGCGCCGCTGCCAGTTTGGCCTTGGCGCTGCGGGCGGTGTTGCATACGCGATCGGTGGTGGTGCAAGCGGCGGCGAGTCCGCTGAGAAATTCCAAGCGCTTACCGGCGCCAAAGTCGGGATTGGACTGAGCTACTTTACGAGCCGCTTGCTGTTGTCGGTTAAAGACCATCAACTGATCCTGAATCATATTGGCCGAACCCACCAGCATCGGGTCGGCACCTCTTAAAGAAAGGGGTACGCGACCGCCGATCGCGAGTGTCGAACTCGCCATTCCCGCGCGGGCCAGAAATCCTTCGCTGAGTTTGCGGTCGGAATCTCCGCCCTCGATGTAATCCATCTGTTCAAAATGCGAACGCGTAGAGTTCACCGAGCCGGCATGGGGAATAATCAAGGTGTTAGCTCGCAAGTCCGCATTCTCATATAAATTATTGAGTGATCGGTGGACGCGAAGTCCATTGAGTGCTCCCGGATAATGCACGGCCAGGTCGGCCAGCGGCCCGCCGATATGGGGGCGTTGAGACCTAAGTGCATTGATGAATGTGGGATCATGAGTCGGGAAGGCGAAGAGGCCGTCGAGGCCCCCGCGCATGAAAATGTAGAATAATTTTTTACCGTTCGCTGCCGCGGCGGCTCGAGGGGAAAAACCGGCCACACCCAGTTGTGCGGCGGCCATGGTCAACGACGAAAGTTTTAGAAAGTCTCTGCGTTTCATTTGCAACCTCACTTCTGTAACGACGATTTGGTTAGAAAGCTGCGGCCAAGCACGGAGTCGGGAATACTGCGAACCAGAGTGCCATTGCCGTTTAGATCAACATAATCCGCGGCGCCGTCTCCGGTTTGCACGACGTACCGAATCTCTTCCGCCTGCTCGCGCCAAATTCGGGACGTCAGAGATGCCGCGACCGAGTTGCCAAAAACAATCTGGCGGACGGCTTCGGTTAATCCCAGGTCCGGAAGTGCGGCAATGTCGGCAATACGATTCAGCGTCACTGGATCCGTGGTAAAGTTTCGAACCTGAGTTTGAATACCGAACATACGATCGAGATGCGTCAGCTCAAATCCGTGCCGGACGTGGGCGATCAGATAGCCTGTGCTGAGCCAGCGGGCGCCGATCATTTCGTAACCCGTGGGATCCCCGTAAGTGCGATACTCGAGTCCGTGTTCTTCAATTTGATTCCGCACTGAATTGAACGTAGCCAGAACACGCTCAGGAACAATGACGCCATTAAGACTCTGAAAGCTCTTATCGCTGAGCCCGAGGTTACGGAGTCGGGAGATCACCATTTCATGGGGATTTTTCATCATTCGCCGGAAATTCGTCCGTCGCCAGATCTCCGGTGATTCAGCAATGGACGTATACATGGCCGCGAGGGAGCCAGAGGTGCCGTAGGCTTGAATGCAACGACCGGTTACGGGGTGCCGATCGGAATTCAAGATGAATCGCCGCACGAGCTTCTGGCAGATATTCTTTCTTGTCAGAGGATGCGTGGCGAGCCAGGAAAGTGCAAGGTTTAGTCGGCCAGCCGCGGGAGAGCCGTCTAGTTGTTGCAATTTTTCAAGAGAAAAGAACAAGGGACGGGCCGAGGGATTGGCGCTCCAGAACTGCGTTACAAAAGAGCCGGGAAAGTGGCGGTCCGACCGGAAAATGTAGCCCGAATAAGTCGGAGTATTTTGCGAATTATGACCGGTTAGAATCGTGGATGCGACTTCCACGTCGAATTGGTTGTATGGGCTATGCAAATCAATGTTGATGGGCGATAATTAAGTTTTCATAGTGGGTCATGCCGCCGGCCTGTTGCCAGGATTTTTGCATATCGATATTGAAATGATTGAACCAGAACTCCGAAAGAACTCTCGTCAGATTGATTTGCACATCGCGCCGGTTATCACCAATGATCGATCCGAAGGTCTGATGAACGAGTGGTTCGAATAATAGGGCCTCGCGAAGGAGCTGCCGAATCGCCTGGATTTCCGCTTTCGCGTGAAGGCGAATAGCCAGGGTGGCCCCATTTTTGGCTTCGTTAGCGATGGGGGCCTTAGCGGCGGCCAGTGCTGTTTGCGAATAATTGAGAAGATCGATTCTGCCGTCGGGCCCAGAGAGAACCGATCTGACACTCCCGCGCAAGGTGAGATCCGGAATCGAAATGCGTATTCGGCGCAAAACATCCGCGTAAAGAGCCGACTGAAGCGCTCTTTGAATCGGAGCGACGTAGACCCCGGTGACTGGGCGTTGCAGATGCCGATTTAGGATCTCGATCATCATCGGAAGCTTCGTTGAATCAAACGTATCCGGTACCCACACCGGATCATTGGACGAGAGACCAAAGCCAAATCGATTGCCGGCGTGCGAGAGAAGTTCGCCTGCCGTCAATGGTTCGATTCCCGCCGCGGTGTCCAGGGTCGCCGCCTGCTGAATGGCCTCACCAATCTCAGCCGCACTGCCTGCGGCCGAAAGAAATAATAAAACTGTTATAAATAATGAACGCATACCATACCCTCCCGATTCGTCGTTACTTTACTCGCACATACTTTGCCGGCCACTGATCCCCGTAGATCACGAGCGTTTCGCGATCGGAAACTAAAGCCTTATTGGCGTTGTAAAGAACGCGAAAGAAAAGCTGCTCGATGTAGTTGGCATAGCTTTCGCCGCACGCTCGTTG
This sequence comes from Bdellovibrionales bacterium, assembly GCA_022842925.1. Lineage (GTDB taxonomy): Bacteria > Bdellovibrionota > Bdellovibrionia > Bdellovibrionales > UBA1609 > JALHOQ01. The sequence goes on along the minus strand of JALHOQ010000032.1, from coordinate 22,184 downwards.
TGTGGAAACCACGTCGCGGATGGCGATCTCATATTTGCCGTTGCCATTATCTTTGGAGGCGAAGGAGCCACCGAAAGAATTGCAAGTGCCGCGGCCGGAAACCCGTCCATCGGCGGAAATGATCAGCGTGGCGCCGGTGTCCGGGGGCACCTCAGGTCCGCCGATAAAGCCACTCAAGCGGTACTCACCGTAAATCGGAATCGAGCCTGGCAAATTGATATGAGTGGGGCTTGCTCCATCAATGCTTCCGCTGGTGCCGTTGGTGTCGTTAGCGGCCGAAACTTTGTTTTGCGGCTCAGCCTGATCGCTAAATTGGGCCATACCGCACGCCTGCATGGTCATGACTAAGACCATTGCAATCGCAGCCGAAAAGTACATTTTCATAATTCCTCCAAGTGGCAAAAGTTCGAATCTTTAGCCATCGTAAAGGAGGGGAGGCGCGGGAGCGCCTGATATTACTGTCGCGAAATTTGGGCCTTAGGCCGCGACCTTGTAACGGGTGGCTCGTCCTGAGCCACTCTTGTCGAGTGAAGATCCCAGATCCTTGATAATTCGGTTGGCGGTGCGGAGGGAGACGCCTAGGCTTTCGCTCAGATCGCGAATGCCGAAGGCTCGGTCACGGAAGCGACCATTTATAACAGAGCGGTACGCATCCAAACGATCCAATCGAGGTTGGTCGATCCAGTCTCGATCGAGTCGCAAACCGTAAGCGGGTTTGAGCAGAAGTTGATAACCGTTACGCTCGGCTTTAAGTTCTCCAATTCCTGAAGTCTTGAGGATTTTTTTGAGCCGGCTGACGAGTTGAAAAACGCGGTCCGGCGAAGTTTCTGGACTGTAATGTTCATTCGTAAAAATTTGCGCGAACAGCTGTCCAGTTCGAAACGGAGCGTAAATGTCCGAAGTCAGAATCAACAGTAATCTTTTGGGCAACCAAGCGTGGAGAGAGGAGTCGCCGCCGACGACGAGATCCTGCAGAGATTCTAAATGTAAAGGTGAAGCACCATCGGACCCGCTCCAGACCCACTCTTGAATCGCACTGAGGTCGATTCCCTCGGCCAAAGCGGCGTCGGCGAGTCTTTGCCGGTAACGGGCGACCGGGCTGCCGAAATAAACTTTGGCTAGAAGCTGACTATCGCGGGTGAACAGGCCCCAATGGTAATCGAGATCGCGGATCGTTTCCCAGCTCGCCATATCGGCCGCGAGTTTCTTGAGCTTCTCCAGCTCACCCGCGCAGTCGTGAACGTGAGTGCCTTTTTGTTTGATGCGGTTAAGGAACTCCCACTTCTTAACAAAAAGCCATCCCGCATTTCGAGTTCCGGAAAGCAAGTGTTCAGCCTCTGCCAAAGTACGTAAGGATTCAGCGTGGCGCCCCTCGAGATAATCGATCTGCGATGCGATCTCGAGAGAATTGCCGAGAAGAAGGAGGTGCCCCTCCTTCTTAAGATCCTCGCGCAGTTCTGCAAGCAGAGCTCGCGCCTCAGCAAACTGCCGGTTTACGACTAGGGCCGACGCCAAATTGACGCGAATGACATGGCGATGATAACTGGGCGAAAGGGTTTGCAGGTAATGCGAGAGAAGTTCGGCCGCGCCCTCATAGTCCCAATTCTTAAAGCCGTGTAGGGCCAGGTAGAATTTCGCTCGTGGTGAGCGCGACTCCACTTTTCTTAAGATCTCCCGGGACTCGGAGTGGGCACCAATCTCCAACAGGCAGCCCGCGAATTCGACCAAGACGTCAGGATCAGGTTCGCCTTTTAAGTCATGTTGTCTCTTAATATAAGGAAAAATCAGCCTTAAGCCGACATGAGGGAGGCTTAGCCTCCAGGCCAGATTGCCGATTCCGGCGAGAAGATCTTCACTGACCTGTCCCTTTTTGAGACGTTGAAGTTGGCGAGCGACCGCATGGCCCTCGCCTGCTCGAATAGATTGGCTCCAAATCTCGATCTGAGAAGAAGTCAAAGTTTTCACGCCAAATTTATCGGTTACAATTACAATTGTATAAAGCGAGAATTGTGACTGTATGTTGGGTAGGGGTTTAAAACATTCTCTTTCGCGAATTTTCAAAGTGGGCTCCGTAGCCGGAGTCCTCTTGGCCACTTTGGTCTTCCTTGGACAGGGCTGCCAAAATCTCGCCGGCGGTCCAATTGGAAAATCGAAAACCTGGAACTCGGGCGGAAATGGCAGTGGTTACGGCGGACTCTCACCAAGGCCCGATGGACCTTACTCACCCGAGTTTGTGATCGGCATGCTCGGTGGTCCAAGTGTTTTCACCGATAACTACTTCCGCTTCGGTAATTCCGTGTTGTGCGGAACGGCTCCTGCGGCCATGGGTGAAGTCGGACCCTTTGTCAGCGGTCGCATCTACTATAACGATTCTTACTTTATCCAGCCCGATCTCTGTGCCACCCCGCAGATCCTCGATTTCAACGCGATCAGTTCCGTCCACTTTAATAAGGAAATCTTCCTCGTGAGCGGGTTGGTTTACGAATTTCACAAGGATCCGCCGCTGCTCCTGAGCCAAGTTCGCTATCATCAAGCCCATTGCCGCGCCCTCGACACCGGCACCGCGCTTGACACAGGCTTCGTTGCCAATGTGATTCAAAGGGGCGGCCAATACTTCGCGGAAGTCCTGCGCGGAGTCGACACCGGTACGGGCTTCCTACGCTTCAAGGTGGACGAGTTTCCCGTTACGCGTTCAGATGTAACCGGTGGCGGGGTGTCTTATCGGGCCAATGGCTTTTCTCTCACCATCCAGGGCTCCGGCCCCGGGTCCACAGGCTCTCTCCAGCTCAATTGGAGTGGAGAGACTGTAAACCGATCCTCTATTTGCTGGTAGCTCTTGACTCTCGCTGGCCCATCGGAGAACAGAATCTATATGGATCCCAATGCCGAACATTTGATGGGTTCGATTTATGACGAGCTTCGCCGCTTGGCGGCTCATTATATGTCTAAAGAGCGTTCCGACCACACTTTACAGCCGACCGCCCTTGTAAATGAAGCCTGGATGCGCTTTTCGGCCAGTGCCGCGAACGCCCAAAATAAGTCGCACTTTATGGCCCTCGCGGCGAATGTAATGAAAGATGTTCTCATCGACCACGCTCGCAAACACAAAGCCGCCAAACGGGGCGGAGACAAGAATTTCGTGACCTTTGAGGACTCCGTCGATCTTCCCGACACAGGTCCGAACGAACTGATTGAGCTCTGCGATTCCATCGAAAAGCTGCGCGAGCTGGATTCGCGCCAGGCGCGATTGGTGGAGTTGCGCGTGTTCGGGGGTTTGAGTTTTGAAGAAGCGGCCGAGGTGCTGGAAGTTTCGTTGGCGACAGTGAAACGCGATTGGCTTTTGGCCCGAGCTTGGCTCTGTCGCGAGCTGACCTGATGAAGAAACTGACCTGGAGCGAGGTCGGCGCCCTGTTTGACGAACTCGTGATCCAAGGCGCGGTCGAGCGTGAACGCCGAATAGAGGAGTTGCGCCGCCTCAACCCTTTCGGTGCCGAAGAGATCTCGTCTCTGCTTTCCGCTCATGACCGGGCCGAGGGCTTTATCGAGAAAAGGGTCGAGAAGATTTATGCCTCCGTAGCTCCTTCGCTTGTTCCCGCATCGCCCGGGCCGACCTTGACCGTAGGGCAGAGGGTTTTGCACTTTGAAATTTTAGGATTTTTGGGCGAAGGCTCCATTGCCAAAGTCTATTTGGCTCGCGATTTGGAGTTGGAGCGGCAGGTGGCGCTTAAGATTTCGCGGGCCTCGAACGGGGAGGCGCGTGCACTTGCGCACTTCTGTCTCGACGGGATCGTGCACGTATACTCCGAGCATGCGGCCCGTCTCGGCGATGAATCTTTACGCCTGCTTTGTATGCAGTTTGTTTCGGGCCCGACTTTGGCCCAGTTGGGGAATGAACTGCGTGGATCCGGCTCCCGAACTCTTCCGCAGATGATCGACCGGCTCGCGAAGCGGGACGCGATTTTTGATCCGAATGCCTTGAAATGGCGAGAACAGCTCAGCACATTGAGTGTGCCTCAAGGAATTGTGCGGATGGGCGCGCGATTGGCGGAGATTCTGGATCACGCCCATGCGCGCGGAGTTCTTCATCTCGATATCAAGCCGGCTAATATTTTGCTCGACCCATATGGGCGACCTCACTTAAGCGACTTTAACGTGTCTGTTCACGAAACCGCGGCCGAGCAAGGCTTTGGCGGGACGCCCTACTATATGGCTCCCGAGCAAAAGCGGCTGTTTTTGAGCAAGGGCGATGGGCGCAAACTCGACGGTCGGGCGGATGTTTTCGCGCTCGGAGTTGTCATTGGCGATTTGCTTAAGGCCGCGGGATTTACGGAACCCGTGCTCGAGCGCATTCTGGCCCGGGCGACGGCTGCGGACTTCGAAAATCGTCCAAGCGCGAAAGTGCTCTCGGAAGAGCTCTGCTCGTGGCTCAGAAGAAGCCAGGCGCTGGCGGAACTGCCGCCGCTGCCGCGTGGTTTTGGCTGGATCTGGAATTATCCGATGACAGCCTTCGTCAGCTTGACCCTTTTTTCTCAAGTGATCGCGAGCGTGATCAATATCACGTACAACCATTTGCACATCGTTTCGCTTTTGGATTCAGCGCAGATGGAAGTGTTTTTGTCCTGTGTTGCTCTTTACAATGCCGTGACATATCCCCTAGGGGTAGCCGCCGTCATCTGGGCCATTCGCGCTCTGTTTCAAAAGTCGGCGTCCACCGAGGCCAGAAGGCGGGCGGCCCTGCGGATTCCCTGCGCTCTGATAATTATGATTTCCGTGGGTTGGCTCCCCGGAGCTTGGCTCTTTCCCGCCATCATTGAATATAAAACCGGTGCGCTTGCCGCCGATATTTATTGGCAGTTCGCTTTTTCATTTTCGCTGGCTTGGCTCGTTTCGCTCACGACTTCATTGGCCGTTGGATTGTTCGTTTTGGCGCGAGCTCTTTATCCGCGCTACTGGCGGGGTGAGAGCCAACTGGCAGCCGATGAGCTGAAGTGGTGCGCGTCGGTTCATCATTCACTTTTGTTTGCCGCCGCTTTGATTCCGATGGCCGGAATTCTTCTGGCCGTGGTTATGGAGCCGTTCGGATACAGCTTAATGGATCAGGAGTCGTTTAAGATCTTCCTGACCGTTCTAGTGGGTTTTGGAGTAGCGAATCTTTTACTGGTTCAGCGCCTATCTCAGTATGTCGATCGGGTTTTTATCGCGTTGAAGCGCCCGCGGGCCTTCGACTAAAGTCGATTTCCAAAAATATTTCTTAAAGTGTGAGCCCTTTTTCCTCCCTTTTGCGCTTACCTCAGCAGAGACAAAAGCCCCACGGGGAAAAAAAGGGAGTTAAAGCATGTTTAAACTAGCACTGATCAAACTGATCAAATTGTTCGCGTTCGGTTCTTTAAGTCTGGCGGCCCATCAAGCCGCTGCATTTTGTGGTCCCCACTTCACTGAGTATCGAGTGGCGACCAGCGGAAATGGCAACTTCGGCGTCCGCTGTGTGCAAATCGGCGCCAATGTCATGAGTTGGTACGGCGAGGGAGCTTGGGGCGGATCGATCTATCGCCACGCCGGCAAAGCGGCGCGCGGGGAGTTTGGAATGGCCGCCTGGGCGCGCGATATTTATGGGAACGGGGAACAGTTCCAGAATAAGGCCGAAGGCATTTTTGTGATCTACGAGGGGGCCTGGCAAAACGGCTCGCCCGAAAGAATTCGCATGACTCAGCAGTGGAATGAAACCTGGGTAAAAGCCCGTCCGGGAATGGCGCCCTACTACTCTAATCTGGGCTCGATCCAAAATTGCGGCCGCCATTTTCTCCGCTACAAAGTCGGTCCCTATTCCAACGGCACCGGAGTGCGTTGTGTGGTTCCGGGCAACGGCGCGGCTCCCTTGCTCTTCGTCGGTGAGGGCTTCTGGGGCGGCAATCGCTACATGCACCTCGGCACCGGGAGCTCTCGCAACAAGGCTTACGCTTCCGACATTTGCAAACCCGGTTACGCTTTCTGCAACACCGTCGGTTACGACAGTCTAGTCTTCACCGCCCTCTCACGCTCCAGCTTGAAAGTATCCGGCTCGTGGAACGAGCAGTGGAACCGTTAATCTGATTCGCTGATTCGCAGTCACACCCCTGGTCCATTTTTTCGGGCCCTATGGCAGCGCTTGCCATAGGGCTCGATCTTTTTTAAGGTGGCACCCATGCTGCAAAATCGGATGCGAGCCTTAGAGTCACTGAATCGATTAACCCGCGAAAATCAGAATGAAATTTGCGCCGCCCTTCACGCAGATTTGCGAAAGCCTTCGCAAGAATCGTTGTTGAGCGAAGTGGCGGTCACACTTGAGGAAATTGCGGTTGCGAAAAAAAATCTGCAGCGATGGCTGAAGCCAAAACGTATGGGCACTCCGCTGCCGCTGTGGCCGGCGAAGAGCCGAATTTACTATGAGCCGCTGGGCCTAGTGTTGATCATCGGACCTTGGAATTATCCCTTTCAACTGTTGATGGCTCCTCTGGTCGGAGCTTTGGCTGCTGGAAACCGCGCCGTATTGAAACCCTCCGAGCTCACGCCGAACACATCCGGGCTGATCGCCCGTTTGATTGCGAAGTATTTTTCGCCTGACGAAGTGCGAGTTGTCGAGGGAGGGATCCCCGAGACGGCGGAATTGCTCAACTCCAAGTTTGATCACATCTTCTTTACCGGCAGCACGCCGGTGGGAAGAATCGTAATGCGCGCGGCCTCGCAGAACCTGACTCCGGTGACTTTAGAGCTTGGGGGCAAGAGCCCGCTGATCGTAAGTGAAGATGCCGATTTGGATTTGGCCGCCCGCCGAATCGTGTGGGGCAAATTCTATAATGCCGGCCAGACCTGCGTGGCGCCGGACTACCTTTATGTCCAGGAATCGGTCGAAGAAGCTCTGCTCGAGAGGGTGAAGCGTGAAACCGAAGCGCAGTTCGGAGTCGATCCTCAGCGCAGTCTGAGTCTGGCCCGCATTGTAAACGAACGTCATCTTCAGCGATTAGCCAAGATGATTCCGGCTGATAAGATTTTTTGTGGTGGCCGTGTCGATGCGAGTGATCTTTATGTCGCGCCGACCGTACTGCGTGGAGTTTCGTGGGATGACCCGGTCATGCAGGAGGAGATCTTCGGCCCGATTTTGCCGGTTTTGACGTACAGGGATTTGGATGAGGTTCTGGGTGTGATTCGCTCGAAGCCCAAACCACTAGCCGCTTATTTGTTTTCCAATTCCAAGCGTGTGCAGCAAAAATTCGTCAATCAGATCAGCTTCGGCGGAGGATGTATCAATGATGTCCTCGTGCACCTCGGAAGTCCGCATCTGCCATTTGGCGGTGTGGGGGAGAGCGGAATGGGCCGCTACCACGGCCGCGCCAGCTTTGAGACTTTCAGTCACGCCAAGAGCGTAATGTACCGGTATGGATTTCTCGATCTAGCCGTGCGCTACGCGCCCTATTCAGACAAGTCGCTGCAGTTTATGAAGAGGCTGTTTCGGATTTAATCGGCTAGCGTTGGCTAATTAGTTCAATTTTCGCCCATAAATCGCAGCTTTGGACCGAATTATCTGGTAGCGAAGATTTTAAAGTTGCATCCCGCCACCTCGAGCCCTTACAAAATCAGACCTATGAACAATACGATCGATCTGTTTTCCAAAATCAACCTAATCGAACCCCTTCAGCGCGCGATCACCGCCACTGGCTATACTAAGCCGACGCCGATTCAGCAGCTGGCCATCCCCCATCTTTTAGAAGGCCGGGACCTCCTCGGCTGCGCGCAAACCGGGACTGGGAAGACGGCGGCTTTTGCCCTACCGATTCTTCAGCAATTGGCCCACGGAGGCCGCCGGTTGGAGCCGCGCCAAGCGCGCTCGCTGATTCTGACTCCGACGCGGGAACTGGCCATCCAAATTTTCGATAGCTTTAAAAACTACGGCCGATTTTTGCGGCTGCGCTACGCCGTTGTCTACGGCGGCGTCGGCCAGGGCGCGCAGGTTCAGGCCGTGCGCGGCGGGGTCGATGTTTTGATCGCCACTCCCGGCCGCCTCTTGGATTTGATCGATCAGCGCTGTTTGAGCCTGCGCAATCTTGAGATCTTCGTTTTAGACGAAGCCGATCGCATGCTGGATATGGGCTTTGTGAATGATATCCGAAAAATCATCGCCATGTTGCCGCAGCAAAGACAGAATTTATTTTTCTCGGCCACCATGCCCCGGGACATCAAGCAGCTGGCCGATTCCATGCTAACCGATCCTGTTACAGTCGAAGTCACCCCGGTTTCCAGCACAGTCGAATTGATTCAGCAGTCCTTGATGTATGTCGAGCGCAGCCGCAAAGGGGATCTGCTGCGGCACTTATTGAAGAATCCTAAATTCCAACGGGTGATCGTGTTCACCCGCACTAAGCATGGCGCCAATCGGGTCAGCGAAAATTTGGAGAAAAACCGCATCTCCTCGGCGGCCATCCACGGCAACAAGTCGCAGGGTGCCCGCCAGCGCGCGCTGGAAGATTTCCGCAGTGGCCGCGTCCGCGTGCTGGTGGCCACCGATATCGCCGCCCGCGGAATCGATATCGACAACATCAGCCACGTGATCAATTACGAAATCCCCAATATCCCAGAAAGCTACGTCCACCGCATTGGCCGTACCGCCCGCGCCGGAGCGGAAGGCATCGCCGTGTCTTTCTGTGATGCCGAAGAGAGAGCGTTTATTCGTGATATCGAAAAAGTCATTGCGCAACCGATCCCGGTGGACATTTCGCAGCCCTACCACTCCGAAGATGTGGCCAACAGCCGCTTGATGTCGAAAGGCAAAGCCAAAGCCGCCATCGAAGGTGGCGGCGGTGGTGGTCGATCCCGGGGCGGCCGACGCGGCGGCGGTCGTTCACGTCGCGGCGGTCGGCGCTAGCTATGAAGGCCGCTCCCTTAAATGCGGTTTTAGTCGGTGTTCAGCTGCCCCGAGTAGCGGACGTCGATTTTACGGGTTCATTGGCTGAGCTACAGCGTCTGGTTCACACTTTAGGTTATGTGGTGGTGGGATCTATCCGCCAGAGACGCAGTTCGACCGAGGGCGCTTTAGTCGTGGGCGAGGGCAAGCTGCGCGAGATCGCGCAGTGGACCGGCGGCACGGGGCAGGTGGCACCGTCAGTTACTCGCAAGAAGAGCAAGGCAGCCGAACGTTTTGAAGCCGAAGAGGAATCCGCGGAGACTGAAGACGAGGGTTACGACGACGACGGTGACGATGGCGATTCGACAGAGCTGGCCGATGCCCCTCCCGCCGGCGTTCGCGCCGATGTGGTGATTTTTGACTGCGATCTAACGCCGTCTCAGCTGCGCAATCTCGAGTCGGCGACGGGCGCCACCGTATTGGACCGAACCGGCGTGATTATCGAAATTTTTTCGCGCCACGCCCGCACCAAAGCCGCGCGCCTTCAAGTTGAAATCGCGCGCTTAAACTACTTGGCGCCACGGATTCGCGAAACCGGTGGCGGCGGGGACCGGCAAGGCGGCGGAGTCGGCGGTAAGGGTGCGGGAGAAAGCTCGCAGGAACTGGATCGCCGGCATATCCGAGACCGCATCAAAGAATTGAAAACCGAACTCGAGAGTGTGCAGCAGGAAAGCGCCGTGCGCCGCAACCGCCGCGGGGGCGAGAACTCGGTGGCGCTGGTGGGTTATACCAATGCCGGCAAGTCTTCGCTTATGCGCGCCATGACTGGCAGTGAAGTGCTAGTGGCCGACAAGCTTTTTGCGACTCTCGACACCACCGTGCGGCCGATGCATCCGCCGAGCGTGCCGCGAGTCTTGTTGTCTGACACCGTGGGTTTTATTAAAAAACTTCCACACGATCTGGTGGCCTCGTTTCGTTCCACACTTGAGGAGGCACTGAACGCCGACCTGCTCTTATTTGTGGTCGATGCGGCTGATCCGACTTTTCGCCAGCAACTAGAAGTGACGCGCGAAGTGCTCGGCGAGATCGGCGCGCTTGAAATTCCAAGCCGTCTCGTGCTGAACAAACGCGACCGACTAGCGGCCGACGAAGCGGCCGCTTTGCGCGCTGAATACCCCGAGGCGATACAGCTTTCCACTCGCGATCCGGCAGACCTAGCGGCCTTGCGCGAAACTTTGTTGGAGTTTTTCGAAAAGGATATGCAGGAGGCCCGCTTGCGAGTTCCCTACGACGTGCAAGGAGCCATCGGCGAAATCCGTCGGGCCATGCGGGTATTAGAGGAAACCTACGACGAGCAGGGAGTCACCCTGCGGGTCCGCGCCCGCGAAGCCGACCTGACCCGCGTGCGCGACCGTTTTAAGTTAAATTAAAAAACGCTTTTTATTTCAGTCGACAGGCGGTGCTCAGCGCCGTTCTCAAGAACGGCTCTCTTTCAGCTTGGATTGGATCGCAGATGGTTAAGTCAATTCGTTGATCTCCTAGCGCCTGCGAAAGATCTGATTTTATGCGTCCCTTTTTATCCAGTAGGGTATTTTTCTGTTCGGTCGCGATCACCAGTAGCAGATCGATGTCGCCCCCTTTCTTGCTATCGTCTGTGCGGCTACCGAACAGATATAATTCATAAATTTCTGTCGGCACGTGCGTTGCGACGATTTGAAGGAGAACTTGGAGTTCAGAATTTTTGAGTCGCATTGGCGAGTCTTTGCTCAAGGCCTAGAACCAAAGGTGTGTAGTGGACCATCTTTTCAAATATCTTTTTCAGGTCAGAGTCGCTGTATTCGTGAACCAACACATTCCTCAGCTCGCGGATTTCTAACCAAGGATCGACAGATTCGATAAGTCCTAATTTTTCGGCTCGGTTTAGATGATCCCGAAATGAGCCATCAAAAGCGGGGTCGTCGGCCCGGATGTAGGCTTTGATAAATCTAGATAGAAAAAGATCAGAGGATCGTGCGAAACGGGTAACAAAGCCGTCCCACGCTTCCTTTTCCGGCTCACTCATCAGCGCCGGGTCAATTGGCATCTGAGAGACGCGCTTGAACGTATAGTCGAGGTAGCGAAGGGATTTGATGATTTTGGTGTAGTAGGTACCGACAAGTGCGGTGGTCATGGAAGACCTCGGAAATTGGATGGGGCGGCAGGACTCGAACCTGCGAATGTCAGAATCAAAATCTGAAGGCTTACCAACTTGCCGACGCCCCAACACAGGATTTGAACAGGTAGGATTCCAATAAATCGCCGGCTAAATCAAGGGAAACGCTTGCTTAGCCTAAGGCTTAAGCGGCAATTGCTGCGCTGCTTCTGGAAAAAGAACCTGGTACCTCTCAAAGAGGATAGTTGGGGATTCGGCCGCCGCCGCCAGATCGGCCACTGCCGCCGCCGCGGCCACTTTTGCCGGCGCCGAAGGCGAAGGTGAGGCCGCCGAAGAAATCGGAACGATAATATTTGTCGTTCTGGTCAATCGTATATTCTTGATTCTCGATGCCGACAAAAATTCCCACGCGCCAGTTGGAGCCGAATTCTACGCGCGCCGTTCCTTGGGTGAAATAACTGTATTTCAGATCGCCGTCGTCGGTGGTGGCGGATCCAGTGGGAACTCCGATTTCGCCGTTCAATGTGATTTTGTAACCCGCGCCCCAACCGAAGAGCGTCAGATTTAAAACCGTAAAGCCCGACATTTCTTTTTTCAGTTGAAAGCTCGTGGTCGAATCTTCAATCAGGTAAACCGCTTGCTTAGTTTGATAGGAAAGTGTGGTCCAGATGTAGGGTGTCTTTAAGCGCGCGCCACCGAGAAAGCTGAACGTGCTGATTTTGTCTTCGTCGAGTACGCGGGTGGACGGCGTGGTAAAGGTGAACTGGTTCATTGCTCCGCCGGCCACTAAATCCCAGCGGTCGTTGCCTAAGGTCAGTTCACCGCGCGCTGTGGTCCCGGCCTTAGATAGAAGTGAGAATGTTGACGTTGGCGACTGGTACTCCCAGCGAGTGTAAAGATAGCCCCCATCCAAGGTAAGGGAGTAGCGGGCGCCCTGAGCGGTGCCCGAATAAACCAAAACAGTTAAGATGGCGAAAAGTGGGCCGAATCTCCGTATCATTGAGAGACTGATCGGAGTTTCCGCCGGATATCACGCTCGTCCAATGGTCCAGTTTTCGCCGCTTCACATTCCGGCCTGGCCGAGATTTCTAAGCCGGCTGAGTTGGCGGATCTCCGAACGTAAGCGACTGGCCGTCGCTACTTTTTCGACCACGCGGCCCCGTTCGATCTCGGGCATGCGCCCTTTCAGCATCCGTCCTGGGTACCCAAGGTGATCGAGTTCCTTGTTCAGGTTCTCAAGTTCTTTGGACAGGCGACGGATCTCTACGCTTGCATGGATGGCCGCATGTATCGGGCGCACGGCTCTGGTGCCCGAAGCAGTGGACTGCAGGTGGAGGTTCGCAGCCTCTACCAGAACGAAAATAGAATGAGCAGTCAGGGTCAATATCGTGGCTACTACGTATCTCATATGAGCCTCCTGGTCGCTCCCAGTACGCAATACCGGTACCATCGGTAAGGCGCCTGAGTTCAAATTCAGAGCGAGATGAGGCTCTGAATGCGGCTTCTCTCTGTCCGGATTCCGAATGCGAATCCAAAATCATGGAGTCTCATCGTGAGATTTCTAAATTTTTCATGATTTCTTGTTGCTGAAATCGCTCCTCGTAGGATGCAGGGTCCTGTAGAAAACTTATTCTAAAAACAGGGCGAATCATCCCGAGAATTTGTAGAACCCTATCAACATTCTCGACCTAAGTGCCGAGAAGTTATCACCTAACAATAATTGGAGCCTATTTGTTGTACGTCAGTCGGGTCCTTAACATGCATAGCCTTGCCCAAAAAGCCGCTTTCGCGGCCGCCGTGCTTGTTCTCTCCGCCTGCGGCGGACAGCCCACCGAAGACGTCGCCAATCAACCCAGCCTCCAGTTGTCCTTGAGTCCAGCCAGTTCGAGCGTCGTATTGAGCGGCAATATCACTTTCGCCGGCGTGAACGGCACTGAGCCCTACACATTTGGTCTGGTGTCGGGCGCTGGGACGATCGATGCGGCGAGTGGAGTGTACAACGCTCCCGGAACGGCCGGCAACGCCGTTATCGGAGTTCAGGATTCCACGGGCAAAACCGCTACGACAAATGTAACGATAGTCGGCCCGGTGAATATTTCTCCAGCCACGGTCAATGTTCTGGCCAGCGGCACTCACACCTTTACTGGTAGCGGCGGGCAGACTCCTTATTTATTTTCTGTGATTTCCGGTGGTGGGTCTGTCGTCTCTACTACTGGTGTTTATACCGCCCCCGTCGGCGCCGGCACCTCCACGGTCCGCATCACGGATGCCTTGGGGCAGACGGCAGATGCCACTGTCACCGTGCTCCCTCCACTCACAATCTCGCCGGCGACCCTGGCGATTGCCGTAAATGACACGCAGACGTTCACGGCTGCGGGTGGAACCGGCAGTGGATACTCGTTCTCCATCGTGAGTGGCGCCGGTACAATCGATTCTTCGAGCGGGCTTTATACGGCTCCGGCCGCGACTTCGACCGTCATAGTCCGTGTGACCGATTCGGGTTCGAACTCAGTCAACGCGACCGTCAGCGTGATCGGGCCTCTCTATATTGACCCGACGACTTGGGAAATGGCGGCCAATAACACAAAGGCCTTTACCGGCGTGGGCGGTCAACCGCCCTATACCTACAGTGTTCAGGCCGGCGGAGGTTCGATAAAAAGTTCCACGGGAACTTAAACCGCTCCAGCGGCCGCGGACACCGCAACAGTGCGGGTGAGTGATGTCTTCGGCCAAACGGCAGATGCGGCGGTCACGATTCGCGACGCACTTCAGATTAGTCCGAGCACCTTAACTCTTCAGGTCAACGACACTCACAGTTTCACGGCCTCGGGTGGTGTCGGCGCCTATACGTACTCGATTGTTTCCGGCGGCGGATCGATCCATGCTACCAGTGGACTCTATACGGCAGGCGCCAGCGCCGGCAGCGTCACTGTACGTGTGTCCGACACTCTTGGAAATCAGTCGGATGCGATGGTGACCGTGCAGAACATTCTTGGGATAAGCCCGACATCCTACACTTTGGCCGTGACCAACGTGCACACGTTTAATGCCAGCGGTGGACAGACGCCCTACACGTTCTCGGTTCTCAGTGGGGGCGGCAGCATCAACCCTTCGACGGGCCAGTACACCGCTCCCGCTTCGAGCGGCGCCGCCGTTGTGCGAGTCACCGATGGGCTTGGGGCCACGGCCGATGCCAATGTGACCATCAATCCCGTTCTTACGATTGCGCCGACGGCGGTCAATTTGTTAACGAATGGAGCGCAGACTTTTACCGCCAGTGGCGGCGTCACTCCCTATGTTTACTCGGTCGTGAGCGGCGGTGGATCTATTAATTCCGCAACCGGAGCTTATATAGCGCCGGCAACACCAGCTTCAGTCGTCGTGCGCGTGACCGATGCTCGCGGCAACACGGCCAACGCGAGCGCGACGGTTGTAAGTCCGCTGGTTATCGCGCCGGCCACCTTTACTTTGGCGGTAAATAATACTCGCACTTTTGTGGCCAGCGGCGGCCAAGCTCCCTACACCTTCTCCGTACAAACGGGTGGGGGATCGGTGGATCCTGCGACTGGGCTGTACACGGCGCCCGCCACCAGCGGAAACGCGGTTGTGCGCGTGACCGATAATCTCGGCTCCACGGCTGATGCCAGTGTTACGATCAATCCGGCTCTCGAGATCTCACCGGCGATGATCACGGTGGGCTTAAATGGCTCGCAAACCTTCAGCGCCACTGGCGGTGCCCCACCGTTCACATACACGGTTGTGAGTGGCGGCGGAACCATCGGTTCCTCGAGCGGAATTTACTCGGCTCCGGCCGCGAATGCCTCCGTTGTCGTGCGCGTGACGGATTCGTTGAATATCACTTCGGACGCCGCTGTGACCGTCGAAGATCCGTTGGTGATCTCGCCATCGTCCTACACTTTGGCGGTGAACAATACTTATACCTTCACGGCTTCTGGCGGCGAAGCGCCGTATACATTCTCCATTCAAAGCGGTAGCGGAAGTGTGAATTCCTCGACAGGTCTATATACTGCACCGGCGACGGCGGGTTCAGTGGTTGTGCGCGTGACCGACAATAACGGACAAACCGCGGACGCCACTGTAACCGTGAATCCGGCCCTCGCCATTTCTCCAGCCTCGGTCACGATCGCTCTGAACGGCACGCAAGCCTTTTCGGCTACGGGTGGCGTGACTCCTTATTCGTACTCGGTCGTGAGTGGCGGCGGAACGATTGATCCTTTGAGCGGAATGTACACCGCGCCCGGTACGGCCGGATCTGTTACGGTTCGCGTGACCGATGCTCGTTCCAACACTTCGGACTCCACCGTGACCGTCAGCAATACCTTACAGATCTCGCCCGCCACTTGGACGCTGGCGGTGAATAACACAAGAACTTTTGGCGGAGTGAACGGCCAAGCGCCATACACATTCTCGAAAGTGAGCGGCGTCGGCAGCATCAATACATCAACGGGTGTTTACACAGCTCCGGCTACAACTGGTTCGGCCGTCGTGCGTGTAACCGACAACCTCGGTCAGACCGCGGATGCAAGCATCACTGTCAATGCGGCTCTTGTTATTTTTCCGGCCTCGGTTACTAAGGCGGTCAATAGTAATCATACGTTTAGCTCGACGGGGGGAGTGACACCCTATGTGTACTCGGTTGTCAGCGGCGGTGGGAGCATCAATTCGTCGACGGGAGTCTTTACTGCTCCTGCTACGGCCACCACGGTAACGGTGCGAGTGACCGACTTCGTCGGTAATACATCTGATAGCACAGTTACGGTCGTCGATGCTTTAACCATCGCTCCGGCTTCACTAAATATATTGGTTAATGACTCTAGCACCTTTACCGCCAGTGGCGGCGTCGCGCCCTACACGTTCTCCGTTCAAAGTGGAAACGGCACGATTGATCCTTCTACGGGTGATTTTACTGCGCCCGCCGCACCGGATACCACCGTTGTTCGTGTCACCGACAGTATTGGTTTAACGTCTGACGCGACGGTGGAGATCTATGAACCTCTAGTCATCGATCCCGTTACGATTACGCTCGCTCCAACCAACACTCACCAGTTCACGACCACGGGTGGTTTGGGAACCATTACATTCTCGATGGTCAGCGGCGCGGGAGCCATCGATTCTAATACGGGCGATTACACAGCGCCCGGTGCCGCGGGAGCGGACGTGGTCCGCGCCACCGACTCAATCGGCAACACGGCCGACGCCACGATTACGGTGAACGGGGCCCTGCAAATTTCGCCGACCACCCGCAAGATTTCGATTAATGAGACCTTCACCTTCGCCGCTACGAATGGCGTACCGCCACGCACGTTCTCGATTGAAGCCGGAGGCGGTACGATTGATCCTTCGACCGGCGCATTCACGGCGCCCAGCTCTTCACAAAGCGTGACGGTGCGAGTGACCGACGCACTCGACAACACATCAGAGGCCACTGTAACCATTATCACTCCAGCCAAAATTTGGTCGGGTGGGTATAACAACTGCGTTCTTTACGACGACAACTCATTGAAATGCTGGGGTGATGGCGCTTCGGGTAAGCTGGGCAGTGGCAGCACAACTGATCGCGGTGACAATGCCAACGAAATGGGTTCGAACCTCGCCTTTGTAGATCTCGGAACCGGCCGCTATCCCAAAGATATGTCAATTGGAACTAACCATATTTGCGCGATTCTCGATAATGATTCGTTGAAGTGTTGGGGCTTGAACTCGAGCGGGCAGCTCGGAATCGGCGATGCCCTCGCACGAGGCGACGGCGCCAATGAGATGGGTGACAATTTGCCCACGGTCAACTTAGGTACTGGTCGCACGGTTAAAAAGGTTGTGGTGGGGCCGACGAATACCTGCGCGATTCTCGACAACGACCAGTTGAAGTGCTGGGGTCTGGGTACTTACGGAATCAATGGGTATGGCAATACCACGACCCGCGGTGACGCCGCGAGCGAGATGGGCGACAATCTGCCTGCGGTCGCCTTAGGGACCAACCGCTACGCCTTGGAAGTCGGAATAGGCACATCGCATGTGTGCGCGAGGCTCGACAATAATACTGTGAAGTGTTGGGGGCGCGGGAATCGCGGACAGTTGGGTAACGGCAGCACCGCGATCAGTTTGGGCGACGCCGCGGGTGAAATGGGAGACAGCTTAGCGACGATTTCGCTCGGGACCGGGCGCACGGCGCTAGGTCTCGGAGTTGGTGCGGAGTTCAACTGTGTAAAAATGGACAATAATCAGGTGAAGTGTTGGGGCCGCAATAACACCGCACAGCTCGGTCAGGGAAATACACTTTCTCGAGGCGATGGCGCGAACGAGATGGGCGACAATTTAGCCACGACTTCACTGGGCGCAAGCCTAACTGTGACAACAGTGAAAGTTGAATCGCAGAAGTCTTGTGTGATCATGAGCAACGGAGATATGAAGTGTTGGGGTTATGGCTTATACGGCGATCTGGGCAAGGGCAGTACGGCCACATTAGGTGATGCTGCGGCCGAGATGGGCGATAATTTGACCGGCATCAATACGAATTCGACGATCGAGCAATACTCCGTCGGCCTCAATCACACTTGCATTCTCTCTACGACCAAGGAAGTGAAGTGCTGGGGTCGGGCCACTCAAGGCGCGCTCGGTAACGCGTCGGCGACAAGCCATATCGGTGATGCCGCGAACGAAATGGGCGCTAATCTGCCGCGCGTGAATCTGTAGAACCCGCTCCCCGACTCGACCTTGACCTTCGCAGAGCAGCTTTTGCGCAGGGATTTTCCTACAATAATATTGAATGAATTCGCTTTGGGGCAGAAGTCTGCCTTTTCTGATTTTTTTTGTATGCGCATCGGCTTGGGCTCAAGGCGTCGTCTTTGCACGGAAGGGTTACGTACAGGTCAACGGGCGCGCCGTGGAAGTGGGCGACCCCTTTCGTTCGGGGAGTGAGGGTGTCACCGAGGAGGGGAGCTCCTTGCGGGTGACTTTTATGGAAAGTTCGTTTGTACACGCGGGCCCGAAAACCAAGTTTTCGGCTGTGACCACTTCGGACAGCACAATGGTCAAACTGGAGAGCGGTTGGGTGTGGATTCGGGCGGGCTCCGACCGCTTAGTCACCGTGAGTTCGGGTGATGCGAAGGTCGAGGGCCAGGGCGCGGATTTTATCTTTCGGTTCGCGGGCGCGCCTCGGGTGCTGGTGTTCGACGGACAGGTGCGGTTTTCAGACGGCGCTCAGGTGGTGATACTTGAGGGCCGCGATCTCTTGCCGGGCCATATACCGTTTCTATCGGAACTCTCGACCGGATCTGGCTCTAGCATTGCGATTGAGCGCGGGTTTCTTCATGATCTTATGGTCCGCTTAGGTGCGGCCAAAGAAGGGCGCATTACTCAAGGTGCGCTTCGAGACGGCAAGCCTCATGGAGTGGTTGAAACTTGGACGCGAGACAACGGTCTGACTGAACGTGCGATCTTTGATCGAGGACGTATGCAAGGCCCTTTCGCCTCCTATTATGGCGATGATCGGCCACGTCTATTGGGTCGCTATAAAGAGGGCCACCGCGTGGGGCAATGGACGGCGTACTATGAGAATGGCGTAAAGTCGGATGAAGGAGAATATGCGCAAGATCGCCGCGTCGGAATCTGGAGGTTTTTTTCTCCGGATGGAAAACTGATTCGCGTCTGGGATTATTCACGCGACGGGGAAAGTGCGATTCCACGTTGGCAGTGGGGATTGGCCTACTTAGGGGCATCGCAAAGGCAGGGGAGTTACCATTCGGCTGCGGCCCTGGTGACTCGCTGTCTATGGTGCGATTCGCCGGTTTCACCACGGTTTGATGTGTCGGCCACTTGGTTGAAGTTTCAGGAGGACTCGGCCGGGGCCGCTTTCGGTGCGCACGCGGGGTTGGATTTTGTTGTAGGCCCAGCCATAATTCGCGTGTGGTATGGCGCGGAACATCTGGTGAAGGATCCGGTTCGCACGTCGGTGGGCATTGAACTCACGCGCGCGATCGGGCGCGACATGCATTCCCGCGACTGGCAGCCTTTTGTGCGGGTATCCCAGGTAGAAATGGGCGCGCGCAGTGATATTACGTTCTTTCAGGTGGGTTTGTGGGAAAGATTCTGATGATGCATAATTTTTGGAGAACGAACGTCATTATCTTTGTTACTTCGGGGCTGTTGAGTTGCGGTGAAGGTCTTTATCAGAAGCGCCCTGAGGGTGTGGCGAGCACTCGCGAGGAGGCCTTTCTCTACGTTGGTCACCGAGAGTCCATCCGCTTCACCGGGAAAGGCCTGAACGGAGCGCGTTTCACGGTTTCGCCCGATTTGCCGGATGGACTTTCGATCAGCAGCAAGCTGCCGGGAATCGTCGGCACGCCGACTGCAGCTCAGATCTTAACCGATTACCGGGTGAGTGTAACCAGCGACTTCGGCGAGACGAGCTTTACCTTTTCGATAAAGGTGAATCCGTCGACTCCCACTCCTGAGATCCTGCGCGATATATTCACTGGCGGACCAGCCACGCCTGTTATTTTAGGTCATATAGGGGAGGAGATTCTGTTCGCGGCTGACAGCAATGTCGAGGGCCGCGAGCTGTGGAAAACGGATGGCGCCACGGCTGGTACGGTCCTGGTGAGCGATATCGACAACGGTGTGGGCTTATCCGGCTCGCCCGTTTCTCTATGGCAGACCCAAAATGCGTATCCATTTGAGGATCTCATTTTTTTTGCGGCTGAAACGGCGGGCGGCGGCGTCGAACTCTATAAAACCGATGGAACAACGGCGGGCACTGTGCTTGCTTCGGTTCATGAACCTACATCGATTGCCAAGGTTGGAACTCGCTTTGTATTCTCGGGCAACGACGCAGGGGGCATTGGAGTAGAGCCTTTCGCGGTGGATGCGAGCGGCGGGAGTTTGATAAACCTTGCCGATATAGACGCGGGTGGCGACAGCAGTCCGGATTTATTTACGGAACTGGACGGACAGGTTTTCTTTTTCGCCACCGAGCCGGCGACGGGTAAGGAACTGTATGTGACTGACGGTACACCCGCGGGCACTTCACTTGTTTTGGAGATCAACACGGGCGCGGGGAGTTCCGCGGTTACATCTCCTCCGATCGCATTTGGTGATTTCGTTTACTTCGCAGCGGACGACGGTCTGAACGGTGTCGAGCTTTGGCGCAGTAACGGCATGGCTGCGGGAACGACGCTGGTGAAAGATATCGCGAGCGGTGGTGGCTCTTCTGACCCGGAAGGGTTGGTGGTCTTTAATGGCGTACTCTATTTCACCGCTGACGACGGGGTGAATGGTCTTGAGCTTTGGCGAAGTGATGGGACCGCTGCCGGAACCTATATGGTGAAAGATATAAATGTTTCGGGTAGCGCCTCGGTCACGCTTTTCCGTAATGCAGCCGATAGCCTTTACATGTATTTCACGGCGGACAATGGTTCGAGTGGAAACGAATTGTGGCGTACGAACGGAACCGGGGCGGGAACCGAACTCGTGGCCGACATCGACTTCGGAGTGGGATCGAGTTCGCCGCAACACCTGACGATGGTCAGTGGAGTTTTGTTCTTTTCTGCGGCCACGGCCGCCGCAGGTCGCGAATTATGGAAGTCCGATGGATCTGCCATTGGAACGGAAATCGTGGAGGATTTGAATTTAGGAGCCGCCGATGGCATTCAGCCAACGGCCTCGTTCTATGAATTTCAAGGCGTACTCTATTTCGCCGGAGCCACGGCCGCGAGTGATATCGAACTTTTCAAAGTCACTCCGTACTAAGTCCGATCTCGATCAAAACGAAATCTGAAACCCGCCGCCCACATGAAGCGATTGGCCGGGATTGAAGTTGAACTTGAAATCGGCGCGAAGGGCGACATTTTTGCCGAACTCGATCAGCGGGCTGAAGCCCAAATGGAAGCCGGCGGATGTGGAATACCCGCTGATGGGGCCCGATGAAGTTCGACCCTGAAAATAGTGAACATGAGGGCCAATAAAGGGAATGAACTTCCAACCTTCGACTTCCGACGGAAAAGCGAACGACAAAGAGGCATCATAGTAGCGAACCCCTTCGCCGTTGGTCATGTGTAGCGACCACTCTAGATTGGCTTCGCCGAAGGCATGACCGAGGCGAACACCCCAATAGGGAATGATCGAACGCACTCCGTAAATGCCATAGGGGAGCATACGCCCGACGTGTACGTTGAAATAGGTAGAGGAGTCGTTGTCCCCGGCGGCTGGATCACTGCCTGGGGCGGGCTGGGCGAAAGTCAGGGGAGTCGCGGCAAGCGCCGCGAGTAGAGCCATTGAAGCCGCAACTCGATGCATGCCTCATTGGATCATGAATTAAACGAACTTAGTACTCATCCTTGGGCAAGTCACTCAGGTTATCGCCCATGGAGCGGACTTCCTTCTCATAAGCGTCGAAAACTGCGGTCTCGATTTCGGCCCGGGTCTCCTGATTGAGAGGGTGCGCGACGTCTTTGAATTGTCCGTCTTTGCGTTTCTTCGAGGGCATAGCAACAAACAAACCTTCATTGCCCTTGATGATCTTAAGATCTCGCACGACGAAGCAGTCGTCGATTGTGATCGTAACATAAGCCTTCAGTCGTTCCTCATTGACGGGGAAGACCTTAACTTCGGTGATTTTCATGACCCAAAACCTCCAGATGCGTCCTACTGCTGATTCTACACAGGTCCATATATACTTTCGGCTAGTTTCTAACCCGACTTAAGTTTTGGGGGTATTTCCGTCTCATTTTGAGACGTTCATTGGTGAATCTCTCTTTGGGAGACCGAATACGATCAGAAGTTAGGCTTCGTCTTTGCGAAATATTTTGCGAGCGGCCTTGGCCAGCTCCTGCCCATACATAACGCTGTAAATGTAATCTATTTTCTTCAGCAAATTTTCAACGGAGAAGGGCTTGCCGTCGTGACCGGCGTCAAAAATATCCTGCGCCAACATGTTCGCGAGTGAGACGACCTTCGCCATCGGGAACATGCGGTCCAACCTGAGGCGGTTGGGAAAGCCGGTGCCATTCGGCACCTCATGGTGTTCCTGCACGATGCGGAGGGCCTCGGGCGATAAGAAATTGAAGGTGTTGAGTAGTTGAACTCCTATACCAACGTGCGACTCCCATAATTGTGACTCCTCCTTGGTCATTTCTATCCGGT
>JALHOQ010000031.1 GCA_022842925.1 Bdellovibrionales bacterium | reverse complement strand
AGACATTGGAAGGCCCAAAACATGTGCCTATTGCGTGCTACGGGTTTTCATTGAACAAGTTTAAATACTCTATTTAAACTGACACAAGCAGTTCGAAACTCCTCAAGTTGACTGCACCATTCCCAACAGTACTCGAACCGGCACGCCGGCTCGGGTCGAAGGGAAGAATCGAAGCTTCAGTTTTTTGATTTCCACGAAAGTTTATCGAAAGGCCATCAGTACCGGTGGCCTTTTGTGTTTCTGGGCCCTCGGTCGATTCAGCTCTAGCCTTAATCGGCGCATAGATCTCAATTTTCAGTTTCATCGGATGGATTTCAATGTTGTGAACAAGTTCCTTCAAAATCGGTCGTTGCTGTTCTACCGGAACAGTTTCCAGTTTCGCAACGACGCGGTCGATTTTACGGATCAAGGCCGCCTCATCTATGGCCGTTCTGCTCATTTCTCCGAGCTTCGAAGTCAGTCGTGATTTTGCCAGCTCCATGTCTGCCTTTTTTTGGTTGAGCGCACGCATTTGCTCGTAAAACGGATCGGCCGAGATATCACTAGGTAGGTCCGATACCCGCTGAACCAGGTTGGTGACTTTTCTTGATATCTTGGCAATTTCAACTTCCATCGATTTCAACTCTTGAACGGCCTCGGGATGGTTCGTCTTGTTAGCCTGCTGATAAATTTCTACCCATTTTTTGATAACGCTCGGGTCTTGAAGAACCGACTTCAGGCACTTGAGCACAAGCTGTTCCAGACGAGGCGCGCGCACATTTTTGACCTGGCATTTGAGCTCGGAGACCTTCTTTGTGGGGTCTTTGAGTTGCGCATGGCCATAGTAGTAGTGCTTCTGAATTCGGCCAGTACCACTTTTTCCACCCATCTGCTTTCCGCACTCACCGCAGCTGACCATCTCAGTAAGTGGAAACGGATACTTCTTCCAGGTCTCAGGCTTATAGCGATTCTTGTTGAGCCCCAATCTCGCCTGAACCTTGTCGAAAGTCTCTCGGTCGACGATTGGCTTCCAAACAGCGGGAATCAGTTGTCGCTCTCCATCTTTGTCCGCAGCCCTCAATCCAATGTAAGCGGGGTTGGTGAGGAGTGATCGCAATCGGTCTACTGAAAAAACGCCGCCGCCCTTTTCAAGCCCGTGCTTATTTATAAACCGGTGCTGATATATTCCATTCTCCTTCAAAGCAACACAGGTCTTACGCAAAGATTCATGTACTAAAAACATCGCAAATATTTTTCTCACCAGTTCTGCATCGGCATCCTTGATCGTGAGTTCACCCTTATTCTTGGGGTTGCGCGCATAGCCCATTGGAATTGTGCCGCCGTTAAAAAGGCCGCGCTTGGCGCGAGATCGCCAGTTGAGCGCGATTCGTTCTGCTGTTTGTTTCCTCTCGTACTGGGCATAGTTGATTAGATTGAACACCATCATCTCGCCACTTGCCGTCGTGGTATCAAAGGACTCGCGCAAAGTGATAAACGAAGCTCCGTGTTTTTTGAGCATGTCCCAGATTTCGCAGAAGTCGCGAATCGAGCGCGATAGGCGCGAAAGCTCTGTCGCGATGATCGTATCAATTCTGCCAAGTTTGACGTCAGTCAACATCCGCTGAAACTCGGGCCGACCTTTGATTGATTTGGCCGACTTGCCTTCGTCGCAATAGAATTCGACCACATGACCCCAATTGCCGCGCACCCGATTCTGTGAATCGACAAACTCTTGGATGCGTGCTTTCTGTGAAACCAATGACCCATCCTGGATTCGAGCCTGCTCCTCGGTCGATACCCTGATATATATTCCGATGCGCTTCATGCGGCCTCCTTGACCGCTTGAGTATCGATGTCCGACTCCACCTCGTCAAATCGAAGTAGTTCATTGATCATCTGCACCACGCGCTTGTTGAATTCTATTTCTGATATTTTCACCTCCACAATTTCGATATCCACATTTTCTAAATCAATCATTCAAGCTCACTTCGTTCATAACCCACCTCCTCAGTTTAATTTTCGTTTCACCTCATTTTTTGTTTCTTCTTTTGATTTATCCACATGATCCCTATCTCTTAATTTTCATTCATGTCTTCACCTCCATTTCCCGATTCCCACCTGTCCTCGGACCCCGGTTCGTGACCACCTCCAACCACTTGTTGGGTGGGGGTGGTCACGAACGAGCGCAGCTCGAGGGGTCCGAGGGCAGGTGGCGCATCTAGCGAGATTTTTGATTGTTTTCTCATTTGTTGTCCGCGCGATTGCGCGGACAGGAGCGGACGGCCGTCCGCTTTGAATCCGTTCTAAAAGGCTCATTGAATTTGGAAAAACTAAAAGCTTGGCGAAGGAGCGAAAGTGAGTTTACGACGTACGACACTTCTTGAGCAGTCTTTGCTGAGTATCGCTTTGAATTCTCAAAATACATCGTCACCTCCTCATTGTTAAAAACCTCCGTCTGACAAATTGTCAGCGCCTGAAAATATAGACCCTCGAATTATACCAAAGTGAACTAAGAAGTGTGAGGGTAACGAATTCAATATATATCGTTTGTATTTATATAAAGCATAAATCGCTCTTTAATTGCGGACGACAAACCAGTGATTTTTGTTCGGACTGCTCGGGCGACTTACTTGTCGCCCGAAAAACCTGTCAGAGGCCGGACACTATTCGAGCGGATCGTATCCTATGAACCCTTGTCTCCGATTGGTCGTTCCAAGGCTCAAGGGGAACGATTATACTTGGGTGGATTCAGAATTTTAACGTCATATTTGTCTGCGGCCCTTCAAAATGTCGCGTACCGTCTCCCCGAGCGCGGCTTGGAATTGCGCCCAATGCGCGCGTACCACATCAGAATTGAAGCCTTCCCTTAAATGAGAATTTAACAAGCTCGCATCTTGAATGTTTTGAAGGAGTCTGAAGTTGTCATCGATCTCGACGCTAATGGGCATGGTGCTAGGAGGCAGCTGAAAATTGACAAACTGGCCTTTCTCGTGTCCGTACAAAGGTTGGAACAAAAACATGAGCGCGAAGCTTCTCGATTTCAGCCGCGTAATAACGAACTTCCCGTCTTCGACTGAAAATTCGAAAGTCGCTTCGGCCTTCGCGTAGTTGATCGTTCCGCTGTCTCGCCGAACTGGAATCCATTCTTCAACCATGAACGATCCGACGAGGCCGGCGTATGAGATTTCGATCGTTTTGGCCTCGGGATAAAGACGCTGCACCCGTCGGCGAATTTGTTTGGCGTGCTCGAGCTTGTCCTTAGGGACATGATCGACGTCGCCGGTGGGCCGCCCGAACATCCCGCCCCACGACTTTTCAATCTGGCTACGGCGCTTCCAGCGGATCTCGGAAGGGCGGTCAAAGGCGAACTCCAGTTGCACGGGCACCTCCGTACCAACCAGCACGTGAAATCGCTCCTGGGGACGCTTCACAAAGCCAACGATAAAATGAGATTGATTCAGCCCTAAATTGGCAACCCGAGGGTCGTCCTTGGGCATTTCGGGCTCCACGATCCGGCTCATAAGCGCCCGGGCGCAGGAGCTCAGCCACTCGGAGGCCGCAGCGCTGGCGTTGGAGCCAATCAGGGCCGTCGCCGTGATAACAGCGATTGAGACAGAGGTGAGTCGTTTAAAAAGCATGCCGACAAAGTTGCAACGGCTATGCCACGTCGGAGGCGAAAAAGGATAAGGCATTCAATGTGGGTTTTGGTCCAATGGGCGGCCATAGCTAACGGCACTTTGACCTGGTAACCGTCAGGGCCGACTTGCGTTTAAGGCCTATCTAACCCATCAAAAGATCTATCGAAAATCCGAAAAACCTTGCCGAAATCCCCGCCACTCAATAGGCTGACTTTGTGGCCAGAACCCCATCATGGGGGTATTGACACGATAACCATATGGTTATATAAAGAAAGAGTGAGAATTGAGTTCCATCGGTCCGGTTCTGGACGAAGCTACTTTGAAGATTTCTTGAACGGATTGCCGAAGCGTGACCGAGCCGAGATTCTTGCGGTTTTTAGTGAGATTCGTACCCACGGCTTTGCGGCAATGGGTTGTCAGTTTCGCCAGATCGACGGCAAGTTGTGGGAGATCAAGGTTCGCACAGCCGGCGGTGGCTGGAGGTTCTTTTATGCGTCATTGGCGGCTGATTATATCTATGTCCTGCATTCATATAAGAAGCAGGGGCAGAAGGCTCCGCCTAAAGAGATCGAAGTGGCCCGGAAGCGGCTCAAGGAGGTTTTAAAATGAAAAAAACAAAAGGCGTTTCTTTCGAGGATATTTTAGATCAACAGCTTCAGGATGATGAGATTCGAATGCACTATGAGGAGCGCAAGTTTTATCTTCAAGTGGCCCGACTCGTGGCCGATTTAAGAGCGAAGAAGGGCTTTTCCCAAGCTCAACTAGCAAAGGCTGCGGGTGTGACTCAGCCGCTGATTGCTCGGCTCGAGAGTGGCGACCAGAGGAGGACTCCCACCTTTGAAACCATTTTCAAGGTATTAAAAGCACTTGGATACAGAATGGAAATCAATATTCAGCCTGAGCGCAAGGGCGCTGCTTAGCTTTCTGGACTGTTTGCCGAACGAACGCCTCACTGACGCCGATATGCCGAGCGACCTCTTTTGCGGAGCCGTGCTTCGTTGTCAAGATGGTCAGATCGAGGCCGGTAAGCTCCATCGGCTCCGCAACCAGGTCAAATTCCAAAGGCAATCGCGCGTGCAATGCTACTATATCAAACAAGGGCTCTGCCGGCGGTTCGTCTACTCCGAGGTCTTGAGCACCAACTTCTCTCTGCAAAATCAAAAACTTGAGTAATTGGTTATGCGGCTTGCTGAACAATTGCTAATCACCCCTGCGTTTTTTTCAGCTCCAGCGGCGCGGCCTAGAACTTGTCTGGCTGATGTGCGATAAGCCCTCCTTACAATGGCAAATTCATTTAAAAACCTCTCGCTGCTCGATTCACTACAAAAGACGTTGGCGGATAAGAACTTCAATAAGCCCACCGAAATTCAGAGCAGAGCGATCCCGGCTTTACTCGAGGGACGTTCGTTTATCGGTGTTGCTGAAACCGGCAGCGGAAAAACTTTAAGCTACGCCCTTCCGATTCTTCACAAGGTTAAGACTATTGAACTCGCGCGCAAAAAAGAGCGCTTTGCCAGCCAGCCCAAGGCTTTGGTTGTTGTGCCTACCCGTGAGCTGGGCGAACAGGTGGCGAAGGTCTTTAAGATCTTTACCCATGAGACTCGCCTTCGCGTACGCAGCGTTTTGGGTGGAACTGGCTTTGATGTGGCTAAAGAAAATGTGCGCGGTGAGTTTGAGATTTTGGTGGCCACACCAGGCCGGTTGGTGAAACTGATGATGTTGCGTCAGGTGGACCTTAGCGACACTGAAATGTTAATTTTTGATGAATGTGATCAGATGCTGGATCCGGGATTTTTAGGAGAAGCGAAGAGAATTTACGGCGCTTGCCAGCCCGGTTGTCAGATTGGTTTGTTTTCGGCGACCGTTTCGACCGAGGTGCAGACTTTGATTGCCGACTTGATGCCAAAAGCCGAACTGTACCGCACAGCGGGCAGCAGTAAGGTTGTGGCGAACTTGAAGACCGAAAATCTAGAAGTTCCTCACGGTAAACGATTTCCTTTGTTAGAGCCCTTGCTGCGCGATAAGACCGAGGGTGGAACTTTGATTTTCACCAACACGCGCGAGCAATGCGATATCTTGGCTGAGATGATGATGAAGAATGGCTTTGACTGCGCGATCTATCGCGGCGAAATGGACAAAGTCGAGCGTCGCAATAATCTTAAGGCCTTTCGCGAAGGCAAGATCCGCTTTCTGATCTCGACCGATCTCGCCTCGCGAGGTTTGGATGTGGAGCATGTCGGCCGCGTGATCAATTATCATATGCCGCAGCTTTTCGAAAATTATCTGCATCGGGTGGGCCGCACGGCACGCGCCGGGCGGTCGGGATTAGTGATCAACTTTGTTACCGAGCGCGATCAAGAAATTATGGCGTTGGTCAAAGCCGGAAGAAATTAGTTTTACTGAGCCGTTTGACAT
The DNA here is from genome assembly GCA_022842925.1 of Bdellovibrionales bacterium. Classification (GTDB taxonomy): domain Bacteria; phylum Bdellovibrionota; class Bdellovibrionia; order Bdellovibrionales; family UBA1609; genus JALHOQ01. Next base: position 19,009 of record JALHOQ010000031.1, on the reverse strand, counting down.
TCGAATCGGGCCAACTCGTGGGCATGCACTTCAAATTGAATCTGAATGGGCTTGCAGCACACTTCGCAATCTTCGATATAGTCTTGAATTCCATTTTCTGACAGATCGAGCAGCATCGAAATGCGCTCTCGACAGTACGGACACTTAAACTTCTTTTCGACTTCGAGTTCCATGATTCACAAAGAACCATTTCCTTCGGACGGCGGGCACCACTAACCACTTCTTTATAAATTCTGCCCTAGGCGCTGAACCTTTTGCCCTCCGGCCCTTCGTGCCAACACCTAGCCAAAAGGCCATTGAATTTACGGGGCGCCAAACGACGCTTGCTACTCTCAAGGCGCCTCCCTAATCTGGAAGTACGGCGGAGGAAGAGCATGAAAATGTATTTCTGGTTCGGCGCGGCCACATTGCTGATTACCCTTTATCTGCCAATCGCGCAGGCTGCAGGAGAATACACCTGCGGAACAGTTAGCAAAGTTGACTCCGGCGGACGTCGTTTCAAATTAGAGATGCCGCAGGGCAAGTCGAAGGAATTTGTAATTGGACTTGATAAATTTAGAACCTTGGCCGAGCCCGTCCAGCAAGCCGCTCAAAACAAGTCCAACCTTTGCGTGAAAATTGCCTTTCGCAACGGCGTCGACTCACTGGATTCCATCCAAGCCAAAGACGCTCCCAAGCAGGAGAAGTCAGAGGAGGAGAATTCCGCCGATCTCTCCAGCTACTCCTGCGGAATGATCACAAAGGTCGATAAAGGAAGCCGACGTTTCAAAATTCTTCTGGATCAAGGACAATCCAAGGAATTTCTTATCGGCCTAGATCAGTTTCGAAACTTGGGCACTCAAACGCAGACCGCAGCTTCGTCCACCAACCGATACTGTGTACGAATTAGTTTCCGCAATGGGGTCGACTCCCTCGACGCCATCCGTTTGGCACCTCCATCGCAAACTGCTGAAGCGCCGCGGGCAGCTGGAGATGGAGCCCGCTAAAGGCGAGGGCGATCGCGCCGAGCCCCGCGTTGACTGCAAGCGATGAATAGTTGCGAAAGCCCGTTTTTATCCTCACAATAATGGTGTGGTTCAACGACAATCCGGCCTCTCTGAAGTTTCCATCCTGATTGGGTTGGCTATAGTAGCAGTCGCTACAGTGGCGTTTATTTTGTTTATCAATCATGCCAACTCATCGCAGAGATTGATTCATCAAAAATTTGAAATGCTTAATTTATCGCAAGAGATGATGGCCAGTCTGCGCGGAGTGGCCTGCAACGCCGCCCCGCCGGAGCCGTGATTATCCGATACTAAGTCCGAGTTATTGCGGAACGCAGCGGGATTCGTGGGGCGACAGAATGACGGCGCCGGTTCTGGTCTGCGCGAAATAGGAAGCTGGGCCCTCGTTTACGGGATTTCGGTGAGAAGGAAAATTGTCGAAGAAGAAGCGGCAGCGCATCCGGTTCCACGGGCCTTCGCAGTAGCCTTTGCCGAGCGAAAAATCATGTGGTGTTCCAGTGCAAATCAGATGCCTAAGGCAAGCCGGGGTGTGGATTTTCGTCACAATCCATTCACTATCGATTCTATTTAAGTCGCCCCCGTTCTCTCAGAACTAGACTTCTCAAATCCCAGCCACACGTTACGCTTAGAACATGCATCCTTGTGTGAAGTGCGGTGCCTGTTGTGGAACTTACCGGGTGTTGTTCGCTCCTGCGGAAACCGAGCCCACGTCTCTAAATGTACCTAAGGAATTGACTGAGAAGGCCGAGAACGGCCAGCTCGCCATTATCGGCACCAATGAAGCCAAGCCTCGCTGTGTGGCCCTGGCGGGACGGATTGGCCACAGCGTCGGCTGCACGATCTACGAGCGACGCCCGAGCTGTTGCCGCGAATACAAGGCGAGCTATGAAGACGGCACCCGCAATCCGCGCTGCGATCAGGCGCGACGGGGAAAGGGGCTGCGTCCTCTCAGGCCTTCCGATTACTCTCTTAGCGCGCCACTGACGGCGGAGTGACCGCAGGCAGACTCTGCAAGAAGGAGTCATCTAGCATTTCGGCTTCGGCGCGAAAGCGGTTATAGGCCATTCCGGCTTCCATCTCCAATAGTCTTAAGATCTCTCGCACGAAGCGCAGGCATTGGTGGATCAAACTCTGCTGCGGGTTAAAAACACGCACGCCAATGTAGCCGACTCCCGTGTCACCATTGCATCGCGAAATTGTGGGCATGACCTCGTCGAATAGGTTCACCGCATGGCTCATATGTTTATCGTGCATGGACAGTAACCATTGATGAAACTCAAAGAGATCGTTCCTCAGCGACTGCACAAAATGATCGCGATTAAAGGCGCGGCCACCGCCGGTGAACACACGGCCATAAAGAGTGGCGCCCGCGAGCCAGTGGGCGTTGGTTTGCAGTTTTCGATCCATTTGCATCGAACCATGGATATCGGAGCAGGCGATTTCACCGGCATGAAAATGGAGATACGATTCTTTGAGATCTTGAATCATCGACATAAGATCGGCGTAACGGTTCGCGTTTTCCGAATGATAACGTTTCAAGTCGACGGGCTCATAGTTCATGTTGCGGTATCCTAGAAGAGCCGCCGACATTAACCTAAATGGGCGAAAAAGCGAAGTCTTTAACTGCGTTTGACGAATGGCCCGAAGTTCGGCGAGTGCCCGGCTCGGATTCCACTCGTTAACCAGTACCGGGCGGGCTCATAGTGGTTCTCTGGCGTAAAAGGTGGGCAAAAGTGATCTTGGATCTCGGATTTGTCGACAAAAAAGGCATTCGCACCCGACAGACTGCAGCCAACGAGTTCATAGCCCTGACTATTTAATAGGCGAGTGAGTGCGGTAAGTGAGGCCCCAAAGTAATCGCTGTAATCCCAGCGAAAGCGCGGATTGTAGGGAACGACGCAATCGATAGGGGGCGCAAACTTGGCATTGTACTCCACCGCGATCGCGCGCGGATGGAAGTGGGGAAGCAGAGCCTCGAGCAAATAGTAGTCCATCCCATCGATATCGACGCTGAGGAAATCCAGCTTCTTCGGCACATCATGGGCCAAGAAAATCTGGACCACGTTGTCGGCCGTGAGAAACTGGTCACTCAAGCGTAGCTGCCCCGCTCGAAGAAGCTCAGAAAATTTGGCGCTGATATTTTTGAGCGACTCGGTTTCGGCTTCGACCCAAAGGCCCTGCCAGTTCTTTAGGAGCAGAGCCGTGGAGTTGTTTTCGAGACCGTTGCCGCAGCCGATCTCGCAAAAGGTTTTTCGGCCTTCGCCGATTCTTTTGAAAATTTCTTGGATGATTCCATCCTCGTCGGCCTGCGAGTAAACCTTAAAGCCATGCTTGAGCAGGCGTTTCGTGTCGAGATAGCGGGGTTCATTTAGGATCGCCCGTCGGGCCGCATCGGTCTGCTGAAAGTAAAGGTTTTGGGCCATATGCCGTTCCCATTGATCCATGGCGAAAGTGTCGCCCCGGCTCGATCAAGCGGTCAAGGCTTAGAGGCCGTTGATCCACTGGTTCAAAACCAGAATGGCATTCGTGTCGACCAGCTGAGTGCCAAGGGGAGGCATCCGGTTGGAGTCGGTGCGGACCATGCGCTCAACCAAGACGCTCGAGGCTGGTGATCCCGGCCGCACGCGGGCGGGATTGGTTAGGCCGAGATCGCCCGCCGTAGGCGGAACATTGATCACATTCATATTGCTCGCATTGTAGCGAAGGTCCATGTCCATGGCCGTGGTGCCGCCCGGTTGATGACAGTTGGCGCAGTTGCTGTGCAGGTAAGAGCGCGCGCGCTCGCCAATGCTGCGCGTGTTGTCGTCGACCGAAACAAGCGCTGGGAATGAGCCTCCGCCGATATCGGTCTGAAAAAGACCCAGGCGATTCCAGTTCTGCAACTGATTCCCGCGATTGATTTGCGCCGTGGAGAGGCCGAGCACGTACCCGCTGGCCTGGGTGTGGCAACGCATGCATGCGTTGGTGCCGGGATAGGTCCAAGTCAAGTTTACGGTTTGGTTTTGCGGATTGAGCACCATGAAGTTTTCAGTCGCCTGATTCAGAGTCAGAGTCGCATCGGTTTGCCCCGCGTTCCAACGGTAGGTGAATCCGGTCCAGCCCTGATTCATATGGATCAGCACTCGCGTTTCTAAGCGCCGGGTGGAGCCATCGGCCAGGCGCAGTTCGAAGTGTTTGACCATAACGGACTGGGAAGGAAAGCTCCAGGGGCCGTCAATTGAGAACTGAACTCTCTGGTTGGTCGGGATCCCCATCCAGCGTCGCTTGGTCGCGCCGTCGGACCAGAGTGGGGAATTCACTTCATACTCGATCATTCCGTCGGCCGGAGTCAGGTTGCTGAGGCTTTTAAACAGTCCGGTTTGCGATAGCAGATTCGGCAGTGTGGGAGCGGATTGATTGGGATTGGGCGCAAGAGTGAGAATTGTCCCGCCGACTAAATTGGCGGCGTAGAGTTCGCCCTGTTCGTCTTCGCCGAAGCCGGCAATAAAACTATTGGTGCCAAGTGAAGTGTTCGAGACCACCTGGTTGCCGTTGTAAACAAGCGCAAAGGTGGCGCCGGTGTTGAAATCGGAATAGATGTACGTGCCTCTGAGTGAGGGAAAGAGGCTGCCGCGATAGACGTAGCCACCCGTGATGCTTTGTCCGACGCTGTGGTTGTATTCGTGAATGGGCGCAATCTGCGCGGGCGGGTTTTGCGCGTTATTGTAGATGTGATTCCCTTCCCAAGCGTTCCAACCGTAATTTCCACCGCGAGTGACGATGTCGACTTCTTCCCACTCGTTCTGGCCCACGTCGGCGAGCCACAGCTGTCCGGTGCCGCGATCGAAGGACCAGCGGAACGGATTGCGCAGTCCATAGGCCCAAATTTCACCGCAGTTGGCGACGCCCACTTGGGTCGCGCAGCGATTCTGACCGAACGGATTGTCCGCGGGAATGGTATAGGGCAGAGTGTTGACGTTGATTCGCATCACCTTGCCCAGCAACTGCCTTAAATCCTGGCCCGTGCGGAGCGGGTCACCTCCGCCGCCACCATCACCCAGCGCTAGGTAGAGGAAACCATCGGGCCCGAAATTTATGGATCCGCCCTTATGATTGCTTAAGTTTGCGGGTTGCACCACTTCAAGAACGACCGTTTCGCTATTCGGGTCGGCCACATTCGGATTGTTGGCACTCACCCGAAAGCGAGAAAACACGCTCCGGCGCGCGCCGCTGGCGGCTGAATAGTGAACAAAAAAGTAGCCGTTGGTTTTGTATTCGGGATGGAAGGCGAGACCAAGAAGTCCCTGCTCTCCATCGGTAGACACGCGGGCGGTGATGTTTAAAAATTCCGTGCTCGCGGCGGCCGAGGCCGAATTGGGAAAAACGCGGATCACACCACTTCTCTCCACGACAAAGAGTCGGTTGGTGCCATCGCGGGCGGAAGTGATCATCATGGGCGCACTGAATGTTAGATTCGGGAAGGCGCGGGTGAAAATGACCGACGAGGGATTGGACAGACTGGGCGGAAAACTAAATGTCGCAAGCGGACTGCGGTTGACCGGAATCACAACATCGCTCGAGAGCGCACCCTCGCGCGCGGACTTGCCGATGGGACTACAGTTCTGAAAAAAGGCAATCGTCGCCGGCATGAGGACGAGCAAAGGGACGAGCAAACGTAACCGCATATTCTCTATGTTACGACAGATCACCTTTCATCGCCAACTTTCTCAATTTGATACGCGAAAGGGTTGAACGAGGAGTCGAGGTAGCGGCTCGTCGCTAAATCCCTCCACGCCGATCGGCATGGTCTTCTGCTCCGGGAGTGGGCGTTCCCGATAGGTTCTAAACAAATAGTCCCAAAGTGTAAGATGAAATCCGAAATTGGAATTCATTTCGTCGGGCCGAATCGAGTGATGGACCCGGTGCATACCCGGAGTCACAAATAGCCAGCGCAGCGTGCGATCCACTCGTTCAGGCAGCTGAATGTTGAGGTGTGAAAAAAGACTTGAGGCATTCAACAGGATTTCGAAAAGAACAACCCCGGCCGGATGGGCACCGAGGCTGAGCGCGGCGAGGATCTTCAACATCATGCTCAGAATAATTTCGAGCGGGTGGAAGCGGATGCCGGTGGACGTGTCGAAGTCGGGGTCGGAATGATGGACCCGATGCAAGCGCCAGAGCCAATCCCAAGAATGGAAGGCTCGGTGTTGGAGGTAGAGTAAGAGATCGAAGAGCACGACTGTGCATAAAAAGCTCAGCCATTCGGGCGCGGCCAGGACATTGAAGAGTCCCCAACCGCGTGTGCTGGCGATGGTTGCGGCCCCTACCGCCACCAGCGGAAATAAGAGATGAATAAAAGATGAGCTCAGCAAAATCAGGCTGAGGTTTCGGCCGTAATGCCAAAAGCGCTTTTGTGCGGGAATCCGAAATGGCCGGTAAAGCTCAAGAGCGATAAAGATAAAGAATAGGCCGAAGAATGTGACGAGTCTGAGAAGGGTTTCATGGGACATGAGGGAGCTGGCCATGGGATCTATTAACGCAGTAGAGCTGCCGATTGGGTAGCTCTATTGCGTTACAGTTCATCGTTTCCCACGACTAATTTTTGAGTGCGGCGTCGATCAGCGCTTGGACTTCGGCGTCAGTCAAGCGAACCACGTTGGGATTATGCGCGCAGTAACCACGCTTTTCCGGACCCTTAACAGAAAAGAGCTGGGGCACGATTTCGGTGCAGGCTTTGACCGAGATGCAGACGCTTTTAGATACGGCATTCACGCCGCCGAGCGAGTCGTCGCTCAAGCCCAGTTTTACAGATTTACCGGGCCCATCTAAGATACAGGCGACGAGATCGAGTTCTTCTTCGGCTTCATAAGAAGCGGAGTCGTCGCTCGAGCTGTCCGAATCGTCAGAGTCGTCGTCGTTGCCGCGGCTAGGGGGAATTTCGATATCCGAACCTTGCGCGATCACGCCGTCGGCGTCGCTACCGCTGTTCGGGGATGAAGAAGTCGAGCTGTCGTCGGTTACCACGGGAATGAATGAACTCTTAGTCGCGATGCCGTTATCTGCCGATGTAAACTGAGTCTCCGCGCAGTTTTGAAAACCCATCATGATCGCCAGTAGACCTACGATTGCGAATGTTCTTTGTAACATGCCCCGAACCCCCGTTCGATTTGATACAGTCGTTAAACTGCAACCGCGGGGCCCGAGACCGTCGCTTTGGAACTCGATAAACAGGCAGCCATCTCCAATTCTCCAACTGAGACGTCGACGAGTTCGGCACTGTCTAAGTGTTAGGCTGCTGTTCACTTTGTAGTCGCTCTTTGAGACGCCAGTTCTTTTGCGCTTAACATAAGATTTCAGCCTTTCGTCCAGGTGCCGATGGTGGGAGATGCGTTTGCTCCTGATCTTGGTTTTGTTTTTGGTTGGTTGCAGTGAGTATCTACCGGTTGCGGCTGGGAATGGCGTATCACCGCCGCCCGACGAAACCGGGCTCGATCAGCCCCAACCTACTCCGCTCCCGGATCCAGCGGCGAAGCCCGAGCCCGCGCGCTGGGAAACCTCAGCTCCCGGGTCGAGGGCGTGGACGGAATTTCTCTATTCGCAAGTGGAGAGCGAAGGTCCAAATCTCTTGCGCCAGAGTCCGGCCGACGTGGCGCAGTTTTGCCCGTCTTATGGGGCGCTTCCCGTTCACCACAAAAAAGATTTCTGGGTTTATCTGATTTCTTCGATCGCCCAATTCGAAAGCAGCTTCAATCCCGCTCTGACCTACACCGAGAATTTTAATGATTCCACAGGGCAGCCGGTGATCAGTCGTGGACTTCTTCAACTCTCGATCGAAAGCGCGCGGGCTTATGGCTGTGAACTCCCAAGTGCCCAAGATCTGCACGACCCCTACAAAAATCTTCTCTGCGGACTCAAAATTCTCAATCGCTGGGTGGGAAGTGACGGCGTGATCCGAGGGCAGGCGGCCGGCGGAGCCTGGCGCGGTGGAGCCCGCTATTGGTCCGTGCTTCGGCGCGAGAATCAGTACAATTCCATCCGCTCATGGACGGCTGCCCAAACCTATTGTAACTAAAATGTAGTGAACTATTACCAGATCCTCGGCCTTCATCGGGATGCCTCCGCACACGCGATCAAATCCGCCTATCGCCATATGGCCAAGATCTATCATCCGGATGTCAATCCATCCGAAGAAGCCCGGCGCCAGATGGAGTTGATCAACGAGGCCTATCGGGTTCTCTCGCGTTCCGCCGAGCGGCGCGCCTACGATGAGCAACAGGAGTCGAAGACCAAGCCCCAGCCCGCAGCGGCACCCCAGGCCACGGAGGAAATGCTCAAAGCCCAATCTCCGCGGGACGCGAACCGATTTGAGGAGAAGGACGCGTTTATGGGTCTGATTTTATGTTTTCTTTTTATGATGAATGATCCAGCCGCATATCTAAGTCATGCGGGGAATCTCTTGTTGTTCTGGCCATTTCTGGCCGCCGTGGTGCTGGCGGCGGTACTGGTGCGTGAGTTGGCCGCGGCTTATTTTGCGATCGGTCTAAAGGGAAGTCGCGGCTCCTTTGGCGTACTGATTCTCAGTCATGCCGCCGCGGCCGCCGTCTTCGCCATGGCCGCTTCGTACATCGAGTTCGCCCTGGATCGGCGATTGTTCTTTTATCCAATTCTACCCGCGCTTCTGGGCGTATACATTCCCGCCACGGTCGCCGCTGGAATCGCACGCGCCTTCACTCGCACATTTAACTCCGTGGTTGGAGTTTTAAGTGGCGCGGGCCTCGGACTCTTATTTGGCGCCATTTTCGCAACCGGAACTTTACTGGCGCAAATTGCCTATCTCGGTCCCAGTGCGATCAGTGAACCCGATCCGTTTTACCTTTTCAAGCCGAGTCGCGCGGTGCTTACGGCTGCGGCGGTCGCGGGGATGCTCGGCTCGGTCCGAAGTGGTCAGGTATTTGTATTCGGAGTCGTGGATTGGTTCGAAGAAGGGGTGGGGCGAATTCTCAAAAGTCACCGCGGTAAATCCGGCTGATCAGTCTTTGGCTCGACAGTTCGCGCTTATGCGGACGCTACGGCAGATCCACCATCCAGTTGAACACGGCGGGTACGGAGACGTTCCCAGCCCGGTCTATCGCTCGCACGGCGAAGCTATGTGGTCCTTCTGGTAAACCGGCGTAGGAGACGGGGCTTGTACACCCGGTAAAGGCCCCGCCGTCGAGTGAACACTGATAGCTCCCGACACCGGAATTGCCATCATTGGCGGTAAACATGAACTGGGCTGTTCCGACTGGGCTCACGGCCACCACATTGGTCGTGATCACGGGCATGTTCGGCGCGATGTTATCTACGCGCCAAGTGACGGTCGTAGGATTGATATATTCGCCATTGTAGTTGCGACCCGCGACCCGAAAGCTATGTTGGCCGTCCACCAAATTATTGTAGTTTATGGGGCTGGTGCAGTCTGTGAAGGCCGCGCCATTCAGTGAACATTGGAACTGAGTGACCGCCACGCCGTCTAGCGTGCCATTGAACGTGAAGTTCGCGGCGCGCGCCATCGTGTTGTCAGGTGGACGGTTGACGATATTGATCATGGGCGCGTTGTTGTTGACGGTCCAGTTGGCCACGGCTTCAGGGCTCAGGTTGTTGGCTTTGTCGCGCGCGCGAATGCGCAAGCCATGCGCGCCGTTCGCCAGATTGGTGAGGTTCAGGGGAGAGGTGCAGACTACGAAGGCCGTGTTGTCGAGTGAGCACTCGAGACCCCAAAGGCCGGATTGGGCGTCGGCTCCGTTAAAGGTAAAGGCCGTCATTCGACCGCTGAAATTTCCCGGCCTTTGGGTGATTTGCGCGGTCGGGGCCACGGTGTCGACGCGAATGCTGGTCGTAAGATCCGGTGCCTTGCGGCCAAGAGAATCGATCACCGATACGGTGATGACATGATCGCCATCGGTCATATTCGTGAGCGGAAGGAGGCCGCTTCGGCAGTCCACCGGTTCTCGATCACCGACTTTGCAGGTCGCGGACTTTTTATAAAGTAGGGCGTCGATGGTAAAATTGAAGTACAGAATAAAATCGCGCCGGTTGATATCACGTGGATTCTGTCGATCGGCGTGGATGGAGGGCTCCAGGAAGGGGCCAAGCTCACTGGAGAGGTTGAGTTCATGGTTTCCTGCGGAACCGCAGGCGGCAAGAAAATGGATGGCCATTGCGGCAAGGGCTACTCGGATCACGGGGCCTCTTGGGGGGGTAAAGAGGTCTGTTCCGATTTAGAATAGCTGGAGGTCGATTGGGACCTGGGTGAAATTTCTCTAACAGATCTGTCTTATAATGAGACGGGCGGGGCTTACTTTACCTTCAACTGCAATGTGAGTTTGCCGCCCGATTTGCTTTTAGACCTATAGGCCTTGGCTTTCGCAGTGAGCTTTTTCTTTAAGCACTTCGCCAACTCCTTGTCGCCAGAAGTGGACGGCTGCATTTTGATTTTGCCTATGGCCCCGTCCCTTTTGAGTTCGACCACGGCCTTAAGCGACTTCACTTTGCCCGTGTTGGCCGAGCAATCATCTTTGCTGAAGTCCTTGCGGAGCTGTTTTAGGGCTTGGCCCCGGTCGAGATTTTTAGAGATCACGGTCTTTGCGCTCTCGACTTTGAATTGGGCGTCGATTTTTTTCGGAACGGACGCAGGCGTACGTTTTTTGGGTTCAGGGGCTTCGTCCTCCGCTTCACCAGACGGCGGCAAGGAGTCAAATTCCTCCGCCAGGCTGATCGAATCCCGCTTCTCTGCCGGCGGGCGAATGAGGTCGTCCTTGGTGGCCTTGGGAAAGGCCTCTGGGTCCCCCGACATTTCGGCGGCCAGGATTTCGGTGGCTGTTTTAGGTGGCGGTTCCGGGGTCTTTAAAGATTCCTCGGCCAGGGCTTGTTCTTCGCTTGCAAGGAACTTGTAGACGGCCACGCCGGCCACAGTAGCCACCACTAAGAGGCCGCCCAAGATCATTAAAACCCGTTTCCGATTCACCATCTCATGGAATTTTCGGAAATCCTGGACCCTGGCTTAACGGCTGATCGCAAAATGAGACGGAATTACTGACGAATGACAACCCTGTAGCCCGTGCCGATCACTCCTTCGATGTGGACGTCGGTTAACTGCAGCTTTTTTCGAAGATTCGAAATGTGAACGTCGACCGCCCGCTCGGTCACGTCTGATTCCATTCCCCAGACTCGCTCCAGAATTTCGAATCGAGTGAATATTTTGTTAGGTGTGCGGGCCAGAAGTACCAGAATGCGAAACTCAAGACTGGTCAGATTGATGGTGCGACTGGGTTCGCGCGAGGAATAAATCCGCTGCTCATCGAGATTGCAAACGATCTCCCCGATGCTAATCAGACGAGCGGCCTTCTGCAGCTGCATGTTTCTTCGCGCCTTGGCTTCGGTGCGGAGTCGCAGTTCCTTCGGATCGAACGGCTTTTGCACAAAATCCTCTGCGCCCAATGCAAAGGCGGAAGCCTTAGTCGGAAAGTCGCTTTTGCCGGTCAAAAAGATCACCGGGAGGTTTTGATTCATTTTAGGCAGTTCCGCGCAAAGATCCATACCATTGCCGTCGGGTAGGTCGATATCGAGGAGAAGAATCGAGAATTTTTCCGCACTCAGCCGTTCGCGGGCCAAGGCCAGGCTGGGAGCTGTGTGGACTTCGTGACCGTTGAAAGTCGCGCGCAAGATGGTTAGGGTCTCGGGGGAATCTTCAACACAGAGAATTTTAATCATGCTTCCAGCTTTCCGTCAGGGATGTGTTTTTGCAACTCGCGGTGAGCCAACCGATATTCGCTTTCGATCAGATTTAAAAGGTCTTCCAACTGCTCGGGTCGGAACTCACCGCCCTCCAGCTTTACCAACAGATCAGACACCCGGTGGGCTCCGAGGCTACTGGGTCCGGAGCGCAGGGCGTGGGCCGCCTTCGACAAGGTAGGACCACCCACACGCGACATTTGTCTGAGTCGCATCATATTCGCCTCGATGGAGTCGCCGAACATATTCACTAGCCGATCCAGTAGGTCCGGATCACTATCGCGAGCCAAATCCTTAAGTCGGTCCAGAATCTGCTCATCGAGGATGGCCTCGTTCGAGCGCAGGCGAGGTTCGACCCAGTAGTCCACGCACGCGATCAGCTCACGGTCATCGACCGGCTTCGCTAGATAGTCGCTCATTCCCGCTTCTATGCAACGCTCACGGCCCTCGCGAAACGCATTCGCGGTCAAAGCCACAATCGGCACATTATTGCCCTTCTGACGAATGGCGCGAGTCGCCTCAAACCCGTCCATAAAGGGCATCTGACAATCCATCAGAATCAAATCGAAGCTTTTGTGTTTCAGTTTCTCAACCACCTCCAACCCGTCGGTCGCTTGATCGACCTGATAACCGGCCCGCTGCAAAGTGCGCAGGGAGATCTCTAAGTTAATTGCATTGTCTTCGGCCACCAAAATCCGGCAGCGGCGACGATCCACGTTTAGGGCTGTCGCCCGATGGATGAACGGCTGAGGTGGTGGAAGGGCGGAATCCTGAAGATCTTCGAGGGGGAGTCGAATGCGAAAAGTGGTGCCCCTTTTCTCTTCACTCTCAACAGTTATAGAGCCGTCCATGAGATCGCAAAGCCGTTTGCAAATCGCAAGACCCAACCCTGTGCCGCCGAACTTACGAGCGGTGCTCGGGTCGGCCTGGGTGAAACTCTGAAAGAGTCGGTCCGAAAACTCCGGTTTGATACCGATGCCGGTGTCCGAGACCACAATCTCAAGAATCGAAATCCGGTTCTGACTTTCGATCCGTTTGCAGCTGAGCGAGATGCGACCGGCGGGGGTAAACTTCAAGGCATTGCCAATGAGATTGTTTAAGAGTTGGCGAATCCGATTGGGATCTCCAGCGAAGACTTTATCGGCTGCCGGGTCCAACTCGACTTGGAAATCCAGGCCCTTTTCGCGCGCGAGAGGAAAAAACAGTTCCTGAGTCTCGAGTATCACCCGACCCATGCGGAATGGGATAATCTCCAGATCCATCTTCCCCGCTTCGACTTTAGATAGATCGAGAATGTCATTGATCAGAGACATCAGCAGCTGTGAAGCCTCGTGGATGCGGTTGGCAAATCCTCGTTGCTCATTTGAAAGTGGCCCCTCGCAGAGAAGTTTGGTCATGCCGACAATGCCATTAATCGGCGTGCGGATCTCATGGCTCATATTGGCCAAAAACTCGGTTTTGAGTCGGGACGCTTCGAGGGCCGAACGCTCTCGCATTTCCAGCGCTTGCCTAACTTTGGCTTCGCTCTCCGCGAGCTGCGCCGTTTTCTCTAAGGCGATTTGTTCGGCCCGCCGGTTAACCGATTGCAGGCCGGCGATCAGAGCGGCGATCAAAAGAGAAATCAGAGTTCCCACCGCGGCGACCCAGGTTACGGTGGTATCGAGGCTCGAATGAAAACCGGCGGAGCGACGGAGACCCACATTGAAACGGTGGTGGGCGATCTCCAGCGTGCGAAAGGATTTGATCGGACGGTCGGGATTCCAGCCATGAGAGGCGAAAACCGGTTGTTGAGCCTGTTGTAGATGATCGTTCCCGTCGAAGACGAGAACCTCCAGCTCTTGTTTCACATCGGCAAAGACCAGGGGAAAAAATTCGTCACCGCGAAAAACCATATAAACCCAGCCAATAAAGCGTTCGTTGCGCATCACCGGATGTAACATCAGGTAGGCCTGTTTCTCGGGCTCGGTAATAACTTTAAGTTTACTCGAGAGTACGGGGCCGCGAGTGACGCGGGCCAAATCGGCGGCATAGCGTCGCGCGGGATCGCTGGCGATATCAACCCCAAAGGCCTGCCAATTGGCTTCGATAGGTTCGACGAAGGTGACCACGTAGTGGGGCAGATGCGGATCGGGCTTAGCCCAGGGCAAGGGGCGGATCTGAATTTGTGGAAACCCATCCCGGACAAAGGCGCGGTTCAATCGCGCGGCATTCTTGCGCTCCACCGGGAAGATCACGCCCATTCCGCGCACGCCGGGATGGCGTTCCTCGAGGCGCACGGACTGGACGAACTGAGTCCATTCCTTGCGATCCACGTTCAATGAAGAAGCGAAAAGAGCCACTCCTCCATGCAAAACATTTTCGAAAATTTGCAGACGCGTCTGCAGATGGCTAAGGGCGCCATCCGCCAGCTTGTCGAAATGCTGGCGGTCTTGCTCCATTTTGCCCGACTGAATAGAAATGCAAACTGCTGCGGTGAGGGCCCAGGTCAGACATACGGCGCAGGCGGGGTAAAGCATGCTGCCCGCGCGGCGAAAATTGGCGAGACTGAGGCCGGTGATGCCGATTGTGAACATGAAGACCTGCATGCTGGTCAGGTTCTGAGCCACGTTTCCGGATTGAAACGGGCCCGAGCCGACGAGCGTGCCGCACACGCTCGCGGCCACCGCTAAAAATGTGAGAAGCTTAATGTCAATCTCCTCAAGCCGCATGGCTGTAAGAAGCAGAATCGGAAATAGCCAGAAAGCGCTCAGAAGTACGGTCGGGCGTCCGAAGGCAAAATAGAGCGCGGCAGTTAGGGCCACATAAATAAAAAATCGCTCAGTCCAAATGTTGGGGCGGGTCCGGGCCGAGCGCATCAGAAGGAGCGGGGTGAGGGTCAGAATGCCAAGGGCGTCCCCGGTCAGCCAGATGGTCCAGGCCGCGAGGCTTTGTTCGATGGATATGATGCCTGAAAAAGTCAGAGCTAGCGTGCCCATCGTAGCGGCGAGAGCGGAGGGAAAAATCGAAGCGGCCAAGTAACCGGCGGTTTCGTCAAATAGAGAATGCACCAACGGGCGTTCCAGTCGCCGCAAAATGTAGGCGGCGGCCAGTCCCTCCGCCGTATTGCCAACCGCGATCATTAGAGCTGCGAGCGGGGAGCTGGGGATCAGGTAGTTGGCGAAAAAAACACCAAGAAAAATGGCGGAGGCATAAGACCAACCGAAGCGGACGAGCACGGCGGCCGCGAAGCCCGACGCCGGCCAAATCGGCGAGACGTGGCTTTTCACCGTTGCGAACTCTAGGCCAAACCTGGCCAGGAGGAAATAAACTCCAAGGACTCCCAGCCATAGGAGTACTCGTTCGATCCGAATTTGACTCATATATTTGCTTCATAGCGTTGCTGGCCGCGAAAGGCATCCAGTTTTCTCGAATTATTAAGCTTTCCTAACACCCTTGAAACGCGAGCCTAACCCTGTCGTGTCAGGGTTAGTTTGCGGTCTCAAACAAAAGGGTTAACATGCGTAACCATTCGAAGATTTCAAGGTACCTACGGGAGTGCCGTCTTAATACAGGTATCTCTCAAGGGGAGATTGCTCGGACACTGGGTTATTCCTCCGCGCAGTTTGTGAGCAACTGGGAGCGGGGTAAGTCTATGCCGCCGATGCGCGCGGTGCCGAAGCTCGCCCGCCTGATCAAACTCAATCCGAATCACCTCGTCGACCTCTATGTCGAAGAGACTGGTCGTATCCTCAAGACTCAGTTTAAGTCGATCAAGAGAAAGTAAATCGAAAACTGGCCCGCTTGCCAACAGGCAAGTCGGCCAGTTTTTAGTAGGTGCGGTAGCAGGTCAGAGGTAGTGCTGATCGTATAGGACCGCTACCGATAGAGTAGCTCAGTACGGAGGGCGTAAATGGCGCCATGCCGTCCACTTCCACGAAGGTCATGTTCATATCATGGCCGCCGTCCGTGTTATAAAGAGATATCACGCGGGTTCCGCTTGCGGCATCGGTCACAAAAGTCTGCATGAGCGGCTCAAAGGCATAAACATTATTACTGATGATTCGGCTTTCGAGCGGGTTGTAGTCGATCACTCGCAAATAGCCCGCGCGCATCGATTGGTCGAATATGCCGGGGATATTTATCAACGAACGCCAGCCCATAAATACGGTGAGTTCAGTGACCCGTTTTACGCCGGGGGCGGGATCGTCATTGTCGATGCCGGAGCAGAAGAAGTCGGCGAACTCATGCGGATACGCCTCGTCTGTGTCGGTAAATCCACCCTTTTGAAACATCTGTTGGCCTAAAACAAATTTGCCGCCCGAACTCTCGACGGCGGCCAAGCGCGGCTGGGCAATCGGCTCAGGCTGGGCGAGGGTCGTACAGTTTTTCACCATAAAGAAGAGTTGGTTATCCACGACCTTGATTTCGTCTTTGACCTTATACATGCCGCCCATATTGCCGCCGCACTGATTAAGAGTGTCGAGAGAGGCATACATACCACTCAGTTTTCCCGTATAGCCTTCGCCATTTCCCCCATAGTAGAGCCCCTTGCTCGGAAGCTGGTTACTGTCTTCAGCAGGGCGTACACCGCAGTTTTGAAACGGCAACAGAGTCAGCGAAAGCAGAAAAAAATAATGCAAAAATTTGGTGCGGCGGGGTTTATCCACTATACTAATTCTACCCAAAGTCGGTTCCAATCCCAGTGCGAAGGAGTCTATGTCTCAAAATAGAACACGATGGGATTTGCGTCTCGAACAGCTGGAACGCCATTTGCGCGGCGGCGAGTTCGAGGCCGTTCGTAACGCCTTGATGGCGCCTGATATCTCGCGCGTTCCGCGTGGCTCCTGCGCCCGTTTGGCCAATCTGGCCAGGCGCGCCCAGCGACCGTCTTTAAGTCTCAAGCTCCTGCAGCCCATCGTGCGACCCAAGGTCAAAGGAATCGTGGTGGCCGATCGCGAAGAGCTTTTGGAGTACGCCTATGCTCTGCAAAAGGTGGGCGCGAAAACGGAATCGTTTCACATTCTCGAGACGTTGGCCCCCGACTATGACAAAGCCCATTTGGCCCTCGCGTTTCATCACATTTTTGAATGGGATTACGCTCGCGCTCTCGGTCATTTAGAGCAGTTACTCGGTTCGCCGCGGATCACGCCTTATGAGGCCGTGGTCGCGGATGTAAATCGGCTCGCCTGTCTGGTCGCGCTGAAGGATGAGCGCGCCGAAACGCTTTTTACAGATCTTGAGCGTCGGATCCCGATCGCGGGCTCCTCGCTCCTACACGGAAATATTCTTGAGATTATGGCCCAACAGCGGCTCGAGGCTCGGCGAGTGGGTGAAGCCCGCGTACTTTTAGCACGAGCTCAGCAGCTGATGCCGGAAGCAGACGACATCTACCGGATGCTCATGGAAAAGTGGAGTGTCATAGCCGACGCCATCGAGAGCGGTCGCCCCGATCGAATTCATGAATTCCGCGGCCGGGCGCTCACCCTTCAACATTGGGAAACTCTACGAGATTTGGATTTCGCTCTGGCGCGACTCGATCCTTCCAGCCGATGGGCGGATTGGGTGTACTATGGGACACCTTTTTCTGGGTTTCGCCGCCGGCTTGAGGATTCGCGAATTTTTTCTGAGACGGCGTGGGTGTCTCGCCATGCCAGTCCCTCAGAAAAGTGGGACCCCTGGTTCGCACCCGGCGGCGGGGGTGGTGGCGAACTCATGCATCGCTTCGTAGTTTTGCTTTTGCGCGATTTTTATCGCCCGGCCCGCATTGGGGAGATCTTCTCGCATCTTTTCCCGGATCAATATTTCGATATTGAGGTTTCGCCCAATCGCATCCATCAAATCGCCTCGCGAGCCCGAGCTTGGCTTGAAGAAAATCAAGTGCCGGCCAGGCTCGAAGAAGTGTCCGGCAGCTACTGTTTGCGCGGCGAAGAAAGCCTGGCCATTCTCGCGCGTAAGGCCCAGATCCGTTATACCAAGGTGGAGTTTCTTTTCGAACGCTATCGAGAAGGTCGGCCGGTCGCCATGTCCTCGCGTGAATGGGCCGACGTATTAGGGTTTAGTTGCGAAAAAGTAAAACGGCTGCTGCGCGAGGCGAACTCGGCAGGCCTGGTTACTGTTGAGCGCAAAGGCCCCTACAGTCGATACATTTTAAAGCCGGCAGTTTAGGTTCCCGGGGCGCGCATCATTTTTTGCACTTCGGCGATATGCGCTTCCTCATCACAAATCATCTCCCGGGCGTACTCTTCAAGAAAAACATTTTGACCTTCAACCAAGCCCAGAAGGGTCTTGTAGTTCTCAAGCTGACCTTTTTCGTGGTGAAGGCTTTCTTGCAGGATATCGTTTATCGCGTGCTTATGTGTTTCGAGGAGGGCGCTGATGCGCAGGCTGGGATGACCACCGAGTGTGGTGACGTGCTCCCCCGCGCGGTCCGCGTGGGTGAGGGATTCAGCGGCCTGATCGCGAAGCCATTTGACGATGGGAATGCGATTGTGTCCAAACACCATTAAAGAGTAGTGCGTGTAGCGGACGACTCCGGCCAGCTCGTTCTCCATAATCACGTTCAGCGCGTCAGTAACTTTTTTCGTGTCCATGGTGGGTTCTCCTAGGGTGAGAAAGGTAACACCGCGCCCAGCGTCGGAGCAAGCGCAATTAACCCTTGTCTAATGCGCGATTAACGGAAAAAATTTGCCGGTGAGTCAACATCATCTGCCACTCTTTATTCATGATCTTGCCATTATTTTGATGACGGCCGGCGTGACCAGCCTGATTTTTCGCTGGCTCAAGCAGCCTGTCGTCCTCGGTTACATGGTGGCCGGAATTTTGGTCGGCCCTCATCTTCCGTTTCTTCCCACGGTCACCGATCTGGACAACGTAAAGACCTGGGGTGAAATCGGCGTCCTATTCGTTTTGTTTTCATTAGGGCTAGAGTTCAGCTTCCAAAAACTCATGCGCGTCGGTGGAGCCCCGGCCATGACGGCGATTGTGCAGGCTTCGCTCGTGTTCCTATTCGGTATGCTGGGGGCGCTGGCCTTGGGCTGGAAGCAAATAGACGCCATTTTTTGGGGCGGCATGCTCTGTATCGCCAGCACGACCATTATCTTTAAAGTTTTCGAAGAGCGAATGCTAAAAGCGCGCCACTTTGCCCAGCTTGTGATGGGTGTGTTGATCGTGGAAGATTTGGTGGCGGTTCTTTTGCTTGTGATTCTGTCGACCGTCGCGGTCTCACGAGAGTTTGTCGGTGGCGAGCTATTCTGGGTTTCGCTGCGCATGCTGTT
>JALHOQ010000030.1:23604-25610 GCA_022842925.1 Bdellovibrionales bacterium | reverse complement strand
TGAAGACCGCAAATTCTATCATGCGATCTTCGGCCTTTTTCCGCGGGCTGAAGCCCCATGATCTTATGCCTAGCGACGATGTCAATTCAGTCGAAGATGCGGCGCTTGAAGTTGATTCACAAGCCAGTGATGTGGAACTCCATTTGATTCGAAAGGACAAAACGCTGGAACTGAAAGTCACTCATCGCAAGACAAACAAAGATCTGACTCTAAAGGCCCATTGCCATGTCCCGGATAAGTTTCGCACACAGCCGCCTAAGGCCGCGCCGCCAATCGAAAAGAAAGCTGAACTTCCCATAGCCCCGCCGAAGGTCCCGGATCAGGTGTTGATGATCTCGCGCTATGGTGGTCTGGGAAGTTATGAGACCACGGCGACTTACAGCTTCCGCTTTATGACCCACGATGTGAATTTGACCCGCAACAACTGGGATATGATTTTTGAAGCTCGCGCCGACTTTCAGAAAGACTTCTTCAATGCCAATACAGTTACGGACGACAATAGCTTTATCTTTACTTTAAAGAGTGGAGAGAAAGGCTGTGCGAAAGTCGACCCTTGTGAAGTGGAAAAGCTCTTACACCTGGCCGCTACAAAGGTTCGAAAGGATACCCGTGATGAATACGACCGCGCCGATGTAAAGGTGGGTCAGTGTTACTTGCTCGTGAGTCAGGATAGCGACGGCGCGATCAACGTATCATTTGAAGTCAAAGAGCATGTGAAGAGCGCGACGGTAAATATCGGTCAAATCAAAGTGATTCCTAAGGCCACTCCGCGACCTGAATGTAAATAAGGTGCTCGACGAGCACCTTACTTCTTTTTCTGAATACTAAACGCGACCGTCTTCACTCCGCCGCCCTTTACGGCATCGACGACTTCCGTCACGAGTTCTAAAGTGGAATCCTTGTCCGCCACCAAAAGTGCGTTAACCTCTGGATTCGCCTGCACCATCTGCAGCGATTGATTCTGTAACTCCGCTAAGGTGACTGGATTGTTGTTTAAGAACAGCTCCCCTTGCTTGCCGAGCACGACTCGCAGCGGAGTTTTGTCCCGCTCCTGCTTGGCACTGGTGGATTTGGGCAGATTGATATCAATCTTCGGCTGCATCACGAGGGGTGCCGCCACCATAAAGATGATCAGCACCACGAGAATGATATCCACGAGCGGGATCACATTGATTTCGACAATCGAATTATTGCCGCTGTTTGAGGTTTTGGCCGCCATGACTTAGACCTTTCGGCTCTTAGTGTAGGCCAAGCACAGGTCGCGAGCGGCGTCGATATTGTCGAGAACGAGGCCGACTTTTTTCTGAAAGAAGTTAAACGCCATTACGGCGGGAATCGCCACGGCCAAACCGATCGCCGTGCTCACCAAAGCGTGGGCGATACCGGCCATTACGACCTCATTGCCCTGTCCCGGCGCCACCGCGAGATCGTTAAACGCTTTCATAATGCCCATCACCGTTCCGAGCAAACCCACATAGGGGGCGTTCGAAGCAATGGTGCCAAGCAGGTTTAGGTTTTTTTCTAGTCCGGGCCGTTCGGTGGTTTTGAAGGAGTTGAATAACTCGTCTAGACCGTTGGTGCCGTTCTTTTTAACGAAATTAAGCCCGTAGTTCAGCGCTCGACCTTCGAGCGAGCGACTGTCCTCGGAGACCTTTTCGAGGGCATCCAGATTCTGCGCCGCAATCACACTTTTGAAATCGGTGGCCACCTTGCGGCTCAGGCTGCCGATTCTCTTAAGGGCGACATAGCGCTCGATCATAATCGCCACACTGACGACGCTCATCAGAGCCATAATATAAAGAATCGCATGGGCAGAACCTTCTGCGATTTTAAAAAGTGTATCCATTTGTCATTCTCCTTAAGGTAAAAGTTTAAAAATCAGTTACAAACTCGCTCGAGAATCTTCGTCGCTTCCGGCATCGACTAGGTTAAAATCCACCCGCACTTGATGATTCAGTTTCTTGGTCGGCTTGCCTTCGCCGTCGAGAAACGGTCGGTACTTCCAT
>JALHOQ010000030.1:0-23594 GCA_022842925.1 Bdellovibrionales bacterium | reverse complement strand
CACCGCCCGCCTGGCTTCGCCTTGGAAGGTGTTCTTCTGTTCGCCGTCAATCACGCGGATATTCTCCACCTCGCCGCTCTCGGTGATATCGACTTCCATTAGAACCCAGCCTTCCATTCCAGATAAGAGCGCGGCCTTCGGGTACTTGGGCTTGATTTTGTAATAGGGTACGCTCGGCGGCGGCTCGTTTTTGGCCGCCGTACCGTCGCCCATTTCAGTCTTATTCTCTTTTTGCGTGCCGACCACTTCCGAAGTTTTATCTTGCAGCTCTTCCATCTTTTCTTCGACGGGTGGCTTGGGTGGCGCCTGCATTGGGGGAGCCTCGAAGGTCTCGTAGCCCAGATCGACAAAGTCGGGAGCGGGCTCCGGAGCCTTGAAGTCGATTTTGAACGCTGTCACCACAGCCGCTGCGACCACAAAGTGGGCGGCCAATGAGTAAACAAAGGATCCGCTCGCAGACTTGGGAGATAGAATATTGGTCATATGCGCCTCCTCACCCAGGCCGATTTATTAAAAGGTCGCCTTGTAGCCGGTAAAATACTGCCGTCCGATTTGGTCGTAGATCGCATTGTTCAAAAGACCGTTTGGATTGGTGTCATCCAGCGGAGGAGTCGAACCGAACACGTTCTTCACACCCGCCGTAAAAGTGCCAATTTTCTTGGTGTCGTAGGAGTACTGCAAATCATAGGTCGTGTAGTTCGGCAGGCGTCCCTCTTCCTTGACCGCTTTCATCTGTCCGGCCGTGGTCAGCGCACTGGCGGTAAGGTTGTGACGCTCGTTCGCCGTGTAACCGGCAGAGAGCACGTTTCTCCAGGGCGGACGGCCGTTTTCACCGAGCTTGTTACGGAAAGGAGTTCCGGGAAATCCCTGCTCCTTAAAGTAAAGCATCTGTGAGTGATCGACACCGAGGCGCATCTTCCAGATGCGGTAGCTCATGGCCACGTCGATTCCCGCGATTTCCTGGGAGGAGAGATTCTGCAGCGGAGCTACGATATTCTCGATATACCCTGTGACCGGGTCGCGAGTTACGATCACGCCTTGGTTGGCGAGATTGATCCCCGCCGCCTCGGCGTCCATGGCGTCGTTGTAGTCGATGCCGACCACGTTCTTCATCTTGGCCATAAAGAGATCGGTGCCGATATTGAAGTCGCGATTCGGCTCGAAAATCGCGCCGACGGTGTAGGATTCTGAGCGCTGCTCTTTCAGCCCCGAATTGCCGCTGCTCTCGACCGGATACTGTTGCGGCAAACAGCTTGGAGTGGCGCCACCGGCGGCTTTCTCTGCATTACAAGCCGAGCGGTCGATAAAGGTCGGAAAGCCCTGCGACTTGGCCGCATACAGATCCTGCATAAGCGGAGCCTTAAATCCCGTGCCGGCCGAAGCTCGAAGGAGCAAGCTTTTGGAGGGTTTGTAAGTGAGACCCGCCTTCGGATTAAATGTATCGCCGAAGTCACTGTACTTGTCATAGCGACCGGCGATCTGCATTTCGAGTTTCTGCGTAATCGGAACGGAGAGTTCCGAAAAGACAGCTTTGGTGTCACGTTGACCGCCACCAGAACTACCGGCATTGCCGTAGACGTTGCCGGCGACGCTTTCTGCGTCGAATTTGTCGGTGTACTTTTGGAAGGTGAAGTTCGCGCCTACGGCAAGT
The DNA here is from genome assembly GCA_022842925.1 of Bdellovibrionales bacterium. Classification (GTDB taxonomy): domain Bacteria; phylum Bdellovibrionota; class Bdellovibrionia; order Bdellovibrionales; family UBA1609; genus JALHOQ01. The sequence goes on along the minus strand of JALHOQ010000030.1, from coordinate 21,943 downwards.
CCGAGGCTGCCCGTGCTGATTTCGGCAAGTGAACCGGCGACTTTCATATCGAGGCTCGACAGTTCGGAAGTCGTTTGTTCGAGCGGCTTATAGCGGGCGGTGTTGAGTGTTCCGTAGGTCGACTCGTCGAACGGATTGAAGCTACCATCGGCAATCAGGCTCTGCACCTTGCTGACCAGGGCGTAGCCATTGACTCCGTTGTCTTTATTTTCCACGCGATTGTGTCCGACATTGATATCGGCTTCCCATCCGTCTCCGATATCGACCACGCTGCCGGCGCCAAGCGAATAGGCGCTGGTTGAGACTTCGGTGTCTCGCGTGCCGAGAGGGGCCAGTCGATAGCGCACTTGCAAATCTTGGCCGGGCGTCGCGCCGGGAAGGGGCGTTCCACCGGGACCGAGTTTATCGGCCACGGCGGCGGGAATGGTAAAGGTATCGGGCGCGGGAGCGAACGACCACTTCACCTGCTTCTGCGTTCCGCTGGCACTGCCGCGCAGTCGCACGCGCGAGTTCAGCTCGTAGCTGGTTTCGTTAAGAAAGCTGTATTGTTGCAGTTCGGGTAACTCTGTCGAGAAGTCGGAAAATTTGTAGGCACAGACCTTTCCACTGGGAGTGTCGCGAATGGCGGAAGGCGGACAGCTGGGGTCAATCATCCACTGGCCGCCGGCATTTTTGTAACCGGCGCGGGAGCCAATGGAGCTTTCGCCTTTATTGGTCCAATCGCGATCGCGCGAGTTGATTAAACCGTTGTCGCGCACTTGCACGACGTTGACCATGCTGAGTTTACCCTTGTTGATTCCGTTGGTGATTGAAATATCGCGCTTCAATCCGCCTTCGAGCTGCGGAGTAGTTTGCGTGATGCTGACTTCGGTCCCTTTAAAATCTTTGCGGGTAATAATATTGACGACGCCGGCAAGAGCGTCGGACCCGTAGAGCGCCGAGGCGCCGTCTTTTAGAACCTCCACCCGCTCAATGGCCGCCATTGGGATCAGGTTTAGATCAACCGCGCCGGTGACGGCGTCCGTCGGAAGTCGGCGACCGTTTAATAGAACAAGCGTGTTCGAAGATCCGAGACCTCTTAAGTCAACATGCGCGACACCGGCCGCGTTGCTACCGGAATCTTCGCGCAAAGAGCCGAAGCTATTGGCGCTTGTATCGCGAAGCACGTCGGAGACCGAGTTGTATCCGGTTTTCTCAAGATCCTTCTTATTTATAGTCTGAACGGGAGATGCGCCCTCGACATCGATGCGCTTGATATGCGAGCCAGTGACTTGCACACGCTCGACTTTCCTTTCTTCCTCAGGCGCTTTAACCTTTATTTCCGCTGGCGGGTCAGATGGTTTAAGCTCCTCCACCGAAGTGGCGTTGGACTGGGCGTAGACCGGATTGATTTGACCCAATATAAAGACGATCGCGAACGCGGTTGCGCGCATAAGATTCCCCCCTCAGATTTCCTGTCCCCAAAAGACGGACCTTGGTCCGACATGTAGTGAAATAGCAAACCGCTTGCCAAATTTACTGGTGCGATCTCGGCACCGGTCTGGATTTTTTGTAAAACAAGAACTAACTTTTTATCGAAAGCGGTACGGGCAGATCAGCACCGATTTGTTCGGATGGTGTCAGAATGGAATTTTTTTCTGATTTCACTTGGTTCCGGGCCCTCGCGGTGCTGGCTCGGAATTCAGCCATTTTTCAAATAGATCGGCGACTTCGTAAAATCGCGACGTGCTAAACTGTTGTTTGTTAAAAATTCCGGAGGCGACGAGGGGGTGGTCGCTACCGAGTCGACCACCGCTGATTGAGATCGCATCTTGAAGAAAGAGTTGAATAGTGGTCTCAAATGATCGCTGGTCATATAGTCCTAAATTTTTCAATGTTCGAAATTCGCTGGCATAGGCTCGGACTTCCAAAAAGAAACTAAAATTATCCTGCGGAATCAAGATGTCTCCATCTTTGCCGACTGCTCGGAGCAGTTTGGGCAGAACCCGAGTTTGACCCAGCTTCGCATTCAATCGATCCACATCCGCCATGTGGACAATTTCGTGTAGGAGTTCGATTAGGCCACCGCCTGCGGCCGATTGTAGAAGCGCCTTATCCAAAACTAAAAAAAACTCATCGTTCAGCGTACCATCTCGCTGGATCACAGCCCTCTCAATGGGAATTGTGGCTGGAATCACGACATACGATCTTTGGATCGCGGAGTACGAGGCGGAGGCCATCCCTTGACCCTTTACACGGACCCCTTTACCCAAAAAAATGACGTGAATCTTACCCGTGTTCATCTTTTCTAGAAGGTGCCGAACGCTCGACCTGGTGGCCCCATCAATTCGGGCGTCGGACGGGGCCGAGCGCAATGTATCCCGAACAAAATGTAGGAATGGGTCATCGGAAGGAATTGATGGTGAACTTAGCAAGTCCTTCATCGACGCGACGGTCACCTGGCCCGAACCGGCAACCAACTGTTCAATACTCTTTTTGAGCGTACCACCTGTAGTCAAACTGCCTTCACAATCGATGGCACCGACTACAGGCGTAATTTGAAGACTGGCCAAGCTCGGGCCCGACCAACATAAAATAGCGATCAGAAGTCCGAGTCTGCCGGAATTAGATAGAGTCATGGTCAATTTCCTCGCAGGGCTCGCAGCGGATGTCCTTTTTCTCCACCGTCTTTGGCAAGCCGTTCGGCAACGAGGGCCCAATCGGGAACCACATTAAACCACGTGCCTATGCGAAGTTTCGGATCGAACCAAATTAAACCTTTATCCTTTGGCGGAGGTATATCGGTCCACCCCTTCTCGGTATTGCGAGTTTGAGCTGAGATTCTGACGCTAAAGGCCTCACCCAGAGGGGGGACCAGTGGATTTCCCCTGCCAGGAAAGTTGCGCTCACCTTTAAAAATCGTATTCAGCAGCGGAGCAGGAATCCACACCAGCTCGGCTAGGTCTAAGGCGACTTGGCTTCCCGGCGAAGTCCGGATCAGGGCGGTCGTGTGAACATCGTAACTATCCGGATAGGGTGACGAGGCGGCAACCTCTTGAATGGCTTTGGCGAATTCGTTGGCATTGTCTTGAGCGCTTGAATACTGGGGTTTGTCACGCCGGATGGAACCGTAAAATTCGCGCCCATTTCGAGATCCAATCATTTCGAAGTCGATCGTATCGAGGATTTCGGGCGGGAACAGCAAACCCACTCGCCATTGGTCTACCGTTACCCAGCGGACGCCCATGCCGATGCTATCACTCCCGTTTCGAATCAATTGATGGGCGTAACGTCCGATGTCTTTGCTAAAGAGGGGAATTAGAGAGTGATCAACAACGAAACTTGTCTTGGGATCTAAAAAACCCTCAGCATTGATCATAATCCGGTCGCCGCCATCGGCACTCTTAAGAAGTTGTGCAAACAACTCCGGTGAGGTTTTGATCATAAAATACTGGATTCCAGCCTGTCGGGCGGCGGCTCCAAAAGTCATTTTGCCTTTCCTTTTGAGAGCCCGGCCGCAAAGGTCGTCGCTACCAGCAAAACTGCTCAAACCGACCATTGACGTGACTACCAGAACTGCAAAGCCGCTGAGTCGCATACAAATCTCCCTGAACTGAACTAAATTAAACGAACTGGCTATGCAGAACCTATGCCGCTAGCCCGGAGTTTGAGGCCAACAAAGGCCGGCGGCGTATGTTGAAACCTGATTTAGTTCTGTAAATTTTCTATTAGAGGCCGACCAGCTGACTCAATTAGCGTACCGCCTAGAGCCTAGGGGTTTGGCCAAAAAGTTTTTCAAGGCTCGCGTTTATCCCGTGAATGGCTTGGCCGACCACTTGATATTGGCTCTGCAATGTCTCGACGCGGATTGTGGTTCTTCTATACGACAGCTCACGATGTTCGAGTTCGGCTAGAGTCAGATTGCCCTTTTCATGCAAGACTCGACCGCTCTCGAGTTCCTCTTTCAGCAAAGTCTCGCTTAGGCGCGCGGCCGCCAAACCACTCTCCAGCGTCTTTGCCTGATGGCGCAGAGACTCGCGCATTTTCAGCGCGATCTCGCGGCGGAAATCGGCATCATCATCGCCGTTCTCTTGTAAACCAAATCGGGCGATCTCAGCAGAGATCCGGGCCATCTCGGCCTCGCCCTCGAGTTCGGCCAATGTGTACTCGGCCATTTGAAATCGATGTTGGCGGTGTAGAAACTCGGTGCGGGAGATCCGACCCTGTTTAAAGAGCTTCTGACCCCGTTCAAAGGATCGCTTTTGCGTTTCCAGTTCCAGACGGCGCGTCTGCACGTCGCCGAGTACGTGATGCCACCGACTGAGACTTTGAAACTGGCTAATTTCCCAGCTCAACGAATCGAAGGTGATTTTTTTTTGTTGGTAAGCATAAACCGGTTCAAACGGCAGACTCACTCTTACGGAGTCGGCCGCCACTTGCAGGGTGGTTACAAGAATGATGGCGACAGCAATCTTTTGAGCTCGCAAATCTTCCTCCCGTGGAAAATTCTTCAGATACGCTATCAGTCTAAATCCGAACTAGCAACTGGCGACCCCGAACTGTCAGGACCTGTCTCCAGTTAGCGGCAAACGAAATCTAAACGCGTTTCTTTCTTGCCATCTTGAATTACGAGACCCGATTCGGCCGGCTCGTCGAGATAGGTATAGAAGTGGATCTTACCGTCATCAGACTCGAAATCGAAATTCACGTCTTCACTGAGAACATGGCCGGTGAATTCCTGTTCCGTGTAGGTGCTTGAGCCTTCATAAATACTGATTAGATAAGGGGTCTCCACAGCAATGTACTCTCCCTTTTCATCATGTTTATCTTTGGATGGTCCGGTGGCAGTTAAAACGATGGTCTTATTGAGCAATTTGCCGCTTTCCCGTTCATATTCCTGGCAAACCATTCTTTCAGGCGCGGCATACGCGCTGTTCACGAAACCGGAAACCGCAGCTAACAGAACTAAAACTTTCATTTGATCCCCCCTAATTGAGACTTAAGCTCTACCACAAGCCTCAAGGGTGAGAATCAGAATATAACGGCTCGCAATAATTGCACTTCAAACGAGAAGTCCGGCACAAAAAAATTCAGGACCGACTCGGCCCGCGGGCCGAGTTAACCACAATAACTCCCCTTTCGGGGGCCGAGCCCAGATCTTCATCCCCAGATGAACACTGGAAGTCGGGTCAAATCACAGACAAACTATGTTCCCACACTTTAGCCCGGTTTGATCAGTACCAATTGGCTCCAAATCAAGAGCACCTTTAGAAGAACGAGGTTCAGCCAAAGGAGGAATTTAAACATTCCCAATTGTTGCCGATAAGACTCATAACCTTTTTGAGTCATACTTACTCCCTTCTGGAGAGTCCGACCTGGGCTCGACAGAAGGGGTTTGTATGCAAGATCAGCCGCCACCCTGAGCGGCCTTTGCTTTTCATTTCGCGGATTTTTAATCCGAATCTCGGACGATTCTAGCAACTTCGGACAGGTCGAGATTCAATCCTTCGTTTAAACTGCGGTCAATTTCTAGCTCTGATCAACAACCCATAGAACTGAGAATAGTAGAATCAAGTTTGCTTTGTCCATCTTAGGAAGTTCCTCTAATTGGGTTTACTTAGGAAAATAAAACCACTGCCCACCTCGCAGATGTCCCACTTGGTTAAAGATCTGTTGCAGGCTTTGGCTCGCGAATATAATTTTTTGGGCGATGGTTTTCTTTGCGGCGAGTTCGATACGCCTTCCTGGTAAGTTATGACATCACCGTTGAGAATGATTTGCGACACCGACTTTGGGGCCCAGCCCTTGTCCGCAATAAACTTTAGCATAAGGTCATAACCCTTAACGAACCGAGGATCCGCGGCGTCCAGCTCTTTGCCCATTAATCGCACATGCCAACCAAGAATCTCGGAAGTTGAATCTGAATTGGAAGGGCTTTCTCCACCCTTCAGACTGCGTTCAAGTGCCTCGATTTCAGATCGCAGTGAACTACCGGTTCGGTGGTACCGGCCAAACTCCAACTTGCTTGGCAAAAAAACGTTTGAATTGCGATAGAGCAGTTCCACTCCATTTTTTTCAATAATAAACGCCTGGTCATGCGCACCTGGAATTGACCGGTAGATTTCCAGTAGCTCGACAATCGGCTTTTCATCCGCCAACGCGTTCATCGCACAAAAGAGAGACATTAAGATGGTAGCTATCTTGGCCATTTTTTGTCCTTACATTTCTCGGGTACGTCCAAGCATCCACCAGGATCAGAACTTGATCGATAGGCATTTTTTGCGCACTCCATATAAACGTTGTCGCGCGTACAACGCGGGCGAGTAATCGCTAATATATGATGAATCGACAGGTAAGGTGAGGGTTTGTCTTTTCCGGGCCTCAACCGATGTGAATCGGCCATCATTGAGTTTCCGTTTTCAATCGATCGGCAATTGAACCGAACTTCACCGTTTGCCATTCTTAGCCACTTCTCTTGGTAGCCATCGACAAGTCCGGTTAAATGCAGAATCTCGTGCACCATGGTATTGCAATCGGTCGTTGGGCTCCAGGTTTCAGAATTTTCGCGAATATGTTTGTCGACTATACTTACGAAAGACGCCGGGACGGACCTCTCATACGGGTCTGTCGTGATCTGGAAGTTCAGTTGATGACCTTTTTCATCCGTCAGGTACGGTTTTAATTTTGCAAAACAAGAGTTTATTGTAGCTTCATATTTTGCTTGGTAGGCCTTGTACTTTTCTTCGCTTCCCGGCTCGCCCACTACAAAGCCAATTTTCTTTCTCCAAGATTCATGGGGGACCAGCACCAACTTGAGTTGAACGTTGAACTGCTTGGGGTTAGCCCTGTCGCGAGACACCTTAAAGGCTCGCGGGACTTGAGTTGGAGATTGACTGTAGTGCGGCTCCTTTACCGTTCTCTCTTCTCCGGGTGCAAGTTCACGACATTCTTCCTCTTGATTCGAGAGAGCCGTAAAATTAGCAAAAGGATTGGCTAAGTTCTCCGAGAACGCATTGGCACACACAAAAATTGAGGCAAATACTGTCAAAGGAGTTTGCCAACCCATAAATCAATCATGGGTTGGCGGAATTGCACAGTCAACAGAAGGGGTCGGCGTGGGCGCCGATAGCACGCCCCTTACCGCTTCTTTATATATTTTGATCCCTCCCCTTTCGGGGGCCGAGCCCAGATCTTCATCCCCGGATGAACATTGGAAGTCGGGTCAAATCACAGACAAACTATGTTCCCACACTTTAGCCCGGTTTGATCAGTACCAGTTGGCTCCAAATTAAGAGCACCTTTAGAAGAACGAGGTTCAGCCAAAGGAGGAATTTAAACATTCCCAATTGTTGCCGATAAGACTCATGTAGCTTTTGAGTCATACGTACTCCCTTCTGGAGATTCCGACCTGGGCTCGACAGAAGGGGTTTGTATTCAAGATCGGCCGCCACCCTGAGCGGCCTTTGCTTTTCTTCCCGTGGGGTTTCCAATCCGAAACTCGGACGTTTCAAGCAACTTCGGCCAAATTGAGATTCAAAGTTTCGTTACATCGCGGTCAATATTGCTGAGCTTTCAAGATCTAGTTCTGTTCAACAATCCAGTGGTTTATGGTTGTTCTTGATAAGAGCAGTTATTCAATTTGTAGTCGTAAAATTTGGTGCCTCGAATGCTGCACCAAAAGATACCCTCGCCATCGCCAAAGAAGCGCGCCCGGAGCTGGCCATTTACCACGCCGCCGGTCGTCCCTGAGCAAGCAATAGAATTGTAAGCATTTTTATTTGGCGCCGACCCGTCACTGAAGTTATCAAAAGCACTATGTTCACACACAACGCCATTTGAGCGTCCGCAAGCCGTGCTGCCATCGAAGACAACCCTCCAATCTGGAGAACCTTCCACTTGAATCGAGATGGTTTTTGCATCGATCAAATAAGAAATCGAGGCTTCCTGTCCGATGAGATTTTTGGCTTCGCATAAGACCAGAGTGTCCGCATTCGCCAAGGCTGGCACTATAGAAGCGAGTATCCATAAAAATAAGACTTTGAGTTTGAGTTTGAGCATATCCCCTCCACAGTGGAAGCCTACGAAAATTTGTTCTTCCTGTAAAATGATAACAGCGAACAAAAACCAAGCTCATCCAACCCACGACCGATCACATTCCCGCAGACTTAAGAGATACCGCGAAAGTTTCCAAATTCGGAAACTTTCGCGGAAGTGCGGGGAAGGGTTGGCGTGGGCGCCGATAGCAGGCCCCTCACCTCTTCCTTATATACTCAGACCACGCGCAAATAATGTGATAAAGGGAGCTCGCTTTGACATAAAGGTCGGTGAACTTGCCGTTTTCTAAAAGCATGTCTTCCCAGAGCCCCGGCTTAACCGGATCAAGGAATTTGAATAAACCGGCCGCGGCCTGATCGCTCACCCGAAGAAACCCCTGCTTAAGTTCTTCCGTCTCCGCTTCTTCCGCCAAACACACCGAGGCTTTGATCCGTTCGGTCTGCGGCCAAAAGCGGGAGGAGCCTTTCTTCACTCGGCCATCGCTCCACACTTCATCCACGGCGAGGCCGGTTTTGGCGTCCACGCCGTACTTCTCGGCCACTTCGAATAGCAGCAAAGGGATCGCTCCGGCCGATGCGCTCGTTAACTTTTCATACTGAAGCAGCAGCCAGGCCCATTCGTAATGATGGCCCGGCTCAAACACGAATAAGTTATTCTGCCGTAAGGGCTTCCAGTTCACGTCGAAGTGCTCGCAGAGAGCTCCCGTTTCGCGATCGACAAACCGACCCACGCAGAGGCCGGAAATCTCATCGGCCAAATTTCGCCACTGAAACTCATCGGCATCCACGCGCATCCAAGCTAATGACGCTTCGAAGAGATGCATATGCGGATTGGCCTCGAAGGCCACTTCGCCTCCGACATACTCGGAGAACCCGGAACCGCCAAGCAAGCGGCGCTCTTTATATAGATAGTCTATATGCTGAAGCGCCCGCTCCTTGAACTTCACGTCTCCCGTCAGCTCAAAGGCATTGGCCAGACCGAAGAGCGCGAAGGACTGAGCATACAAATCGACCAGTGGACTTTGCTCGCCATCTTCTTCCACCAAATGAGTGAAGGCGCCGCTCGGCATGGAGTAGCGCTGGATAAAGGATTCGGTCGCACGCGTGACGATCGGGGCGATTTTATCTTTTGTCCACAGACCCATGCGCACGGCTTCGCAGAACGAATAAATCTGCCGAGCTTGGACCATGCAACGTTGGGAGCCGGGTAAGGGCTTAGCCTCGCGCGAAAGGTTTTCGACAAAACTTCCGTCCGCGTGAATTCCGTTTTCCAGCCAAAGCGGTAGGGCGTGATCTGTTAACCATTGGCGAGCTTTGAGCTTGAGATCCATAATTCGCTCTCCCCTGTTTGCGTAACATTATAACGCACAACCTCTACCGATGCGGAAGCTGCAGCGCGATACAACCAACGTTCCGAAACCGTTTTTGCGACTAGCGAATCGCGAAAAGGAACGGCGTACCTTCAGATCCCCTTTTTGTGGCGCTCCTGATCGTCCAGCACGCTTTGGACTCCGCCTTTAAGCTGCGGGCGGTAGGCCAGCTGTTGAATATCGTAAGTGAACTTAGAGCCGGCGAGACCCGCGGTTTGCCATTCGGGCCCCATGCGGATGGCATCCACTGGGCACGCTTCTTCGCAGAAGCCGCAGTACACGCATCTCAACACGTCGATCTCGTAGGCGATCGGATATTTTTCTACCGTCGGGTCGTCGTGTTCAGCAGCCGTGATTTTAATGCATTGAGCGGGACAGTTGGTCGCGCACAGCATACAGGCCGTGCAGCGGATGCTGCCGTCCTTTTTTACGGTTAAAACATGATTGCCCTTAAAGCGCGGCGAGTATTCGTACTTTTCTTCGGGGTAATTGAGCGTGACCATCTTCTTTTGATTGAAGATGTTGTAGATCATCTTTTTTAACGTGAACCACATTCCCGCCAAAATTCCCGGAAGGTACCATTGGGCCGCGGGACTTGGTCGTTTAACCAAACTCATAGAGCACCTCGCTCAGTGGTGGCATAGTTGTTCTTGGCGCCACCTAAACTCTTCGGCCGAAGCGCCCAATTGAGCTCTTTGCCGGCCAAAACTTCGGCCGCTTCCGACAAAGTCAGTGCTTGCGGAACAATGGTTGTGGCCAGAGGGAATTTTTGTTCTTTACCTTGGAAGTTCGTGAACGTTCCCGCCTTCTCGGCATGGGTTTTAACCGGAATCTGCCAAGTTTCGGCGCCCGAACCGTTCAAAGCATCCGACGGACAAGCGGTGAACCAAACCAAATTGTCGGCTTGCGCGAAGAGCGCGACCTTCTCGTTCATATCCGGATAAACGCTCTGATCCTCGGGGCCGGCAACGACAACGGCTTTGATCTTTTTGCCGTTGAGTCCGGCCTGAAGATCTTCCCAACGGCCTTTGCTGCCGGCGAGTTTCAATGCTGCTTCCAAACCTTTGGTGTTGGGATTGCGGTCGCCGCGAAACAAAAGGCCGTCGAAGTCGTTCAACTTTTCCGGGTTATTGACCCAATGGAAAATATTTTTGAGTTTCAAACCGGTGACGAAGTAAACGAGCAGATCTTTATACTCTTCATTCGTGTACTGGCCGGTTAAAACCAAAGCCACGGACTCAGGGCCATGTTTGTCGACCACGTCTTTTAAGCGCATCCCCGCCGTTCGGGTGGCGTCGTTCGGGGACATTTCCATCCACGAATCGCGACGTCCGACTTTGCCCGCGAGCAAACGGTTCTTGATGTTCACATACTTATAAGTATTGCGGCCCACGTCACACATCCAGTGGCCGTTCACATCGGGGTTCACCCGCGGCTTCACTCGCCACAGACCCTCTTCGTTGTAGTGAACTTTCACATTACAGCCGGTTGAACAACCGGGGCAGATCGAGTCGGCCTCTTTGAGATACCAAACCCTCTGACGGAAACGGAAATCTTTCGAAGTCAGCGCACCCACCGGACAGATGTCGACGGTGTTCAAAGTGTAATTGTTATTTAAAGGTTTGCCTTCAACTATGCCGATCTCGGAGTGATCGCCGCGATTGAAAATCCCCAGCTCCGAAGTCTTGGTGACTTCATCGCAGAAGCGCGTGCAACGCGAACACAAAATGCAGCGTTCGCTGTCCAAAACGACCGTGGGCCCGAGGTCTACGACCTTTGACTTTTTCACCTTCTGCTCGGCCATTTCGGGATCATAGGCGCCAAACTGCATGTATTGATCTTGCAGTCCGCACTCCCCGGCTTGATCGCAGATCGGGCAATCCAAAGGGTGATTAATCAAATGGAAATCGAGACCCCATTTTACGGTCTCTTTCACCATCTCGGAATTGTTGTTTACGACCATGCCGTCTTTCGCCTCGGTGTTGCAGGCGATCTGAAGTTTCGGGATGCCTTCGACTTGCACCATGCATAGACGGCAAACGCCGGCCACGCTTAAGCCTGGATGCCAGCAGTAGTGGCAAATGTCCTGGCCGCTCGCCTTGTAGGCTTGAATGATCGTCGCTCCCGCCGGGACTTCGACGTCTTTGCCATTGATCTTTAACTTAGGCATGGGCCACTCCCCCGCTCGTGGTGCGGGCTTTTTGCAAATGTTGTTCGAACTCGCCGCGGAACTTGGTCACAAAGGAAATCGCCGGCATCGCCGCCGCATCCGATAATGCGCAGATGGTTTTACCCATCATTTGCTCGGACACTTTCTTAATCAGATCGATATCCTTCGGTTCGCCGTCGCCTTTTAAAATGCGATGAACGATTTTCGATAGCCAGCCGGTGCCTTCACGGCAGGGCGTGCACTGCCCGCAGCTTTCGTGATGGTAGAAGTGCATGATTACATCGAGAAGATCGACCATGCTGTTCGAGTCGTCGATAATAATCACAGCCCCCGAACCGAGCATGGAGCCCATCTGAGCCAGGCATTCGTAATCCATGGTCGCCTTCATGGCCTCGTCCGCGGTCAGCACAGGGGCGCTCGATCCGCCGGGAATCACGGCTTTCAATTTGCGGCCTGGTTTAAGACCGCCACACATTTCGATCATGTCTTTGAGCGAAATGCCGAGAGGGACTTCAATATTCCCCGGTTTGGTCACATTGCCGCTCACCGAGAACAGCTTGGTGCCTGGGGATTTTTCGGTTCCGTACTTGCGATACGCGGCCGCGCCATCGCGAATGATATATTTCACAGCGGCGAGCGTTTCGACATTGTTCACAATGGTGGGTTTGCGCAAGTAACCCTGCACCGCCGGAAACGGCGGCTTCAGCTTGGGCTGGCCCTTCAGACCTTCGATGGACGAGATCATTCCGGTCTCTTCGCCACAGATATAGGCGCCAGCGCCGGCGTAAACATCCATGTCGTGATCGAAACCAGACCCAAGAATATTTTTGCCCAGTAAGCCCGCTTTATACGCCTCATCGATGGCCTTGCGCACGCAGGCGATCGAATAGTCATATTCCCCACGAATGTAGATATAGGATTTCTTCGAGCCGATGGCGAAGGCCGAGATGATCATGCCTTCAATCAGCTGGTGCGGAGCCCGCTCCATCATCAATCGATCTTTAAAGGTGCCGGGCTCGCCTTCGTCGGCGTTGCACAGCAAATAACGGGGCTCACCGTTGGCCGGCAGAAAGCTCCACTTGGTTCCGGTGGGAAAACCGGCGCCGCCGCGGCCGCGAAGGCCAGAGGCCTTCACTTCTTCAATGATCGCCTTCGGGTCCATCTTCAGGGCTTTGGCGAGAACAGCGTAACCGCCGTGTTTTTTATAGCCGTCGAGGTTTTGAAATTCCGGTTTATCGTAGTGTTCGGACAGCAATTTGGTTTGTTGCACGGCCTACCCTCCCATCTCGGTGATTTTTTTGATGGCTAGCTCAGGCGTCAGATTCTCGAGATAGCGGTCGTTGACCTGCATCATGGGCGCCGTATCGCAGGAGCCGAGACATTCCACGCGTGAGATCGTGATCTTCCTATCCGCGCTGACTTCGTCGTACTTCACGTTGAAACGCTTGCAGAGCGCGTCGGCCAACTCGCGGCCGCCGTTCATGGCGCAGGACACATTCGTGCACACCTGAATGTGCAGCTTTCCCACGGGCTTCTTGTTGAACATCGTATAGAAGTGCAGAACCTCATTGATGTGCGAGGCCGGCAGATTCATTAGCTGACTCAAGTGCAGAACCGCATCCTCGGGCACCCAGCCGTTTTCTTTCTGCACGCGATAAAGCGCGGGGATAATGGCGGAGTACGGAGTCTCGTAGCGGGTCAGTTCTTTTTTAACTAGTTCTTGGCCCTCGGCCGATAACGTAAACATTTTTACCGCTCCAATTCGCCGGCGATGACGTTCATGCTGCCCAAAATCGAAATCACGTCGGCCAACAAGCCACCGGTGATTTGATGGGAGAAGGATTGATAGATGGAGAAGCACGGCGCCCGCGCCTTCAAGCGATACGGCCGCGCGCTGTTGTCGCTGACCAGGTAGAAGCCGAGCTCGCCATTCGCCGCTTCGGTGGAATCGTAGATTTCTCCGACCGGCGGGCGCAGACCTTTGATCACCAACATAAAGTGATTCATCAGGCCTTCGATGTTGCCGTAAACTTCTTTCTTATCCGGTAAGACGATGTTGCGATCGCGAATGGTGAAATCGCCCTCGGGAATGTTTTTGCAAACCTGCTCGATGATTTTCAGCGACTCGCGCATCTCGGCCACGCGCACGAGATAGCGGTCGTAAACATCGCCGGTCGTTCCGACAGGAACGTCAAAATCGAGTTGATTGTACATGTAATAGGGCGACGACTTGCGCAAGTCGAGGCCGATTCCAGCCGCGCGTAGGCACGGTCCGGTGTAACCCCACTCGATGGCCTCTTGGCCGCTGATTTTGCCCACGTCGCGCGTGCGCTGGATCCAGATTTTGTTTTCAGTCAGAAGCATGTCGAGTTCGTCCACGCCGACGCGCATTTCTTTAACGAACTGCATGACATTCTTGTACCAGTCGTCCGGCGGATTGCTGGCCATGCCGCCCACACGGGTGAGCGAAACCGTCAAACGCGCGCCGCACAGCTGTTCGAACAGCGAATACACTTTTTCGCGGTAGGTGAAGAGATGGAAAAATCCAGTCAAAGCGCCCAAGTCCACGGCGTTGGCGCCGATACAGACAAGGTGGTCGATGATTCGCGAGAGTTCGCATAAGACCACGCGAATGGCTTGCGCTTTCGGCGGCACCTCTACGCCCAAAAGCTTCTCAACGGCCTTGCAGTAGCCGACGTTGTTCATTGGGGCTGAGCAGTAGTTCAAGCGATCGGTATAGGGAATGACCTGGTTATAGGGGTGTGTCTCCGCCATTTTCTCGAAACAGCGGTGCAGGTAACCCATTTCTACTGTGGCGCGGTGGACGCGTTCACCGTCGAGCTGCACCATCACTCGAAGTGTGCCGTGGGTGGCCGGATGAGACGGGCCGATATTCAGCGGCACCAGATCTTTGTCGGCCGGTTGCACATAAGTCGGATCGACATCGAAGTGGACCGGAAGTGATTCTGTACAATGCTGCTGTTGATCAGCGGGATAGTCTTTGCGGAGCGGGAAGCCTTTGAACTGGTGGTGCACTAGAAAGCGGCGCAGATTGGGGTGACCGGCGAATTTAATGCCGTACATGTCCCAAGTTTCGCGCTCGAGCCAGTCGGCGCCCCGCCAAAGGTGAATCACCGTTGGCACTTCTTCATTCTCCGCCACTTGCGTTTTCACCCGCAGGCGTTCGCTGGTGCGGGTCGAGAACAACTCGTAGACCACATCGAAGCGCTTGGCGCGCTCGGGGTAATCGGCGCCCGCCACACTCATCAGGAAATCAAACTTCCCACTGTGCTTGAGGTGTTTGAGCACGAGTACGACATACTCCTTCGGAATATGCACGATATCGGCGCCATTTTGTTTGGTGTAATCGAAGTTCACAGTGGGGAACTGCGCCTTCAAATCGCTGCGAATGGATTCCAATGCGTCGCCTTTCATCGGTAAACTCCCGGCTCCCACGATTCCTTCCACGGACGCGGAGATCCGTCTTCGATCATGCGCTGGAGCCGCATCACGCCGTCGAGTACGGCTTCGGGGGTGGGAGGACAACCGGGTACGTAAACATCGACCGGCACGACTTTATCGACACCTTGAAGAACGTGATAGGCGCGGTAAAAGCCGCCGCTCGAGGCGCAGGCGCCCATCGAGATCACATACTTCGGCTCCAGCATTTGCTGGTAGATGCGCAAAATCACAGGGGCCATTTTCTCCGTGATTGTACCGGCGACGATCATCATGTCGGCTTGGCGCGGAGAGAAGCGCACGACCTCGGCTCCGAAACGGGCCAAGTCATAGCGCGGGCCCATGACCGACATCATTTCAATTCCGCAACAGGCGGTACCGTAGGGAAGTGGCCACAGGGAATTCTTGCGACCCCAGGCGACGATTTTTTCTAACTTTGTGGTGAACGCAAACGTACGAGTATTTTCGACGAGTTCGCGATCCACTTGTCTGAGTGCCTCAGCCAACTGGAACTCCTTTTGTCATTCAGCTTTCATCGCAAACTAGCAAACTCGAGATGGCGTATCAAATATATGAACTATGTCGCCGCGCTCCGAAAAGTCTAGTTTTTGGTCCAGCCGTGGTTTCAATTTGAAACTGGTCTTCCCGCTAATAAAATCGTCTCGAATGTCCCAAGGAATTTAAGGGACAGGAGATTCCAAGCTGACGCTATGGGTAATTCACCCGTGGCGGCCGGACAACACCTAAGGAGGGGTTCATGAAACTCATTTCCGTTTTTATTGCTGCCGTATTTTCGAGCAGTGCAATCGCTGCCAGCGCTCCTGGCGACTACCTGGTGAAATTTCAACCGGGGGTAGCCCAAAACGTATTCTCGCTGATGTCGGCCATGCCGACCGGCACCCAGATGGAAGAGCTTGGAGTTGAAGGTTGGACACGGGTCAAACTTCCCGCCTCATCACTCAAGACCTTCAGTGTTCGTGGGCTCAACTCTCTTCCCGGCGTCCTAAAGGTCCAGCCGAACTACAAAATCAAACTGCTCGAGAACCCTTCTCTCACAGCGGACAAAATCAAAGCCGCTCTGAACGTCATTAATAACCCGGGCTTCCCCGGCGGTGACGCACCCGCGGCCGACAATCCCGAAATCCCGATGAACGGCAGCGGTGGTTCGGGCGCAGATCCGCTGTTCAACAAGCAGTGGGGCATGATCCAGAACGGCGTGCAAAGCGCCTGGGCCTTTACCAAAGGTAGCCCAGAAGTGATCGTGGCCGTGATCGACACCGGCGTCGATTACACCCACGAAGATCTGGTCGACAATATGTGGAGAAACCCCCGGGAAATCCCCGGCAACGGAATTGACGACGACGGCAACGGTTACGTGGACGATATCGTCGGCTGGGACTTCGCCGCCAATGACAATAAGCCCTACGATCTGACCGCCAGCATGTTCGAAATGCTAATGGGTGGCGGCAATCCGGGTCACGGCACTCACTGTGCCGGGAATGTGGCTGCGCGCGGCGACAACGGCAAAGGGATCGCCGGCGTGGCTCCGAATGTGCGCATTATGGCTCTTCGCTTTATCAGCGAAAAAGGCCAGGGCACGACTGCGGACGCTGTAAAGTCGATCAAGTACGCTGTCGATAACGGCGCTAAGATCACTTCGAACTCCTGGGGTTCGACGGGCGAAGATCCTAACGATCCCGACACTGGCGCACTTAAAGATGCCATCGCCATGGCTCAGAACGCCGGCGTATTATTTATTGCCGCGGCCGGCAATGGCCACCAGGGTAAGGGCTACGACAACGACAGTGACTCCAAGCCCGCCTACCCGGCTTCTTACACCAACGCCAACATAATCTCCGTGGCCGCGATCGATGAGTCGGGCAATCTAGGCTCGTTTTCGAACTGGGGCCGCAACTCGGTGGATCTTGGCGCCCCTGGCGTCAAGGTTTTCAGCACGGTGACCCAGTCCACTAAGTACAGCGACACTGTGATCGACATTCCCGGTTTGATTACCGCCACTTGGGATGGAACCTCGATGGCGACTCCGCATGTGGCGGGCGCCGCCGCTCTTTACTGGAGCGCGAATCCTGGTAAGTCGTGGGTCGACGTAAAAAACGCAATCCTAATGAGCGTGAAGCGCTCGAATGTTTTGCAGGGTAAGACCGTCTCCGGCGGCCAGCTCGACGTTCAAAACGTAATGCGCTTCTAGTTCGCTATAAGAAAAACTTGGCCTTCCAGAAGCCGGCTTTATGCCGGCTTTTTTATTTGCCGGGCGGGCTTGCGGAGTGCGGCGCGCAAGCTTTACTTTCTGTGAATGCCCGACAACTCGGAACTTTTGAACCGACCGTATCGGTTCTATATCAAACGCCACTGGGGTTTGGTGCTCGCCGGCGCCGTATCTCTCTTTTTTACGAATCTGCTCGATTCACTGGTTCCGCTTCTCACCGGCCTGACCATTGATCGCATTAAAGACGGCCGCCCGATTCAGGATATTGGCGAGATGGTGGCCTGGATGCTGGCGGTGATCGTCGGCATGTCGCTCTTCCGCTTTTTGTGGCGTATTTTTTGGGCTCGCTTCGCCCACACGGTGGCCGAGGATCTTCGCAACCGGCTCTTTGCGCGAATGGGTGAACTCGGTCCGACTTTTTTTCGCCCGCGCAAAATCGGTCAGTTGATCACGCTGATTTCAAATGACACCAACTCTTTTCGCATGGGTATTGGACCTGGATTTCTGGTTCTGTTGGACGGAGTTTTTCTAACCGTTCTGATTCTGCCCCTGATGCTCTGGATCTCTCCATCGTGGACCTGGCAAACGTTAGCCTTGATGCCCTTCGTGCCGTTTCTGGTGAATTTTATTTTGAGCCGGTTGCATTCGGCCTATCACTCTCGTCAGGAGCGCTTCGCCGATTTTAGCGGTTCCGCGCAGGAGATTATATCGGGCGTTCGCGTGGTCAAAAGTTTCGCGCAGGAGCACAACCAAACCCAGCAATTCAATAAACATTCGGGTGCGTTTCGCCTCTCGTGCGACCGCGTCGCGTGGTGGGACGCTTTTTTCGGCCCGGCTCTTGAGACCCCGGTCGCTTTAGGTAGCGTGATTCTGCTCGTACTAGGGGCGCCCTATGTGATGAGTGGCGAGGTCACGCTGGGTCAGTTTATCGCCTTCTATCAGTATATTCAGCGCATGATCTGGCCCATGTCGGCGATCGGCATTGGGCTCGGACATATTCAAGAAGGCCGCGCTTCGTTTAAGCGTATCGCTGAAGTCTTAAGCTTTGTGCCCGATGTTCCCGACAAGGGTGAGGAAGACGTTTTGCAGATCGAATCGTTGGAAGTGCGGAATCTGATTTTTCAGTATCCGGGTTCGCCGCATAAGGCTCTCGATGGGGTTTCGTTTCGTTTAGAAAAGGGCCAGTGCCTGGGTGTGATCGGGATGACCGGCTCGGGCAAGTCGACCTTGATCGAAATCCTTACGCGACAGTACGCGGTGGCGCCCGGCACGGTTTTGGTTAACGGAATCTCGATTGAAAAAATCAAAATCTCCTCCTTACGGAAGCTGATCGGCGTCGTGCCTCAGGATGCCTTTCTATTTTCGCGCAAAGTCAGCGAAAACGTAGCTTTGGGGTTGGACGACTGGGATTTAGATGACGTGCGCACGGCTGCGCAGGGCGTGCATATCGATAAAGAAATTGAGAGCTGGCCCGCGGCCTACGACGCCCTTGTGGGAGAGCGCGGAGTGAATCTATCCGGCGGTCAAAAGCAGCGCATGACTTTGGCGCGGGCGATGATCTGCGGCTATCCGCTGGTGATTTTGGACGACGCTCTGAGCGCGGTGGATGCGAAAACCGAGGAGCGGATTCTAAATACTCTGCAAGGTGAACTGAGAAGGACGACCTCCATCGTCGTTTCGCACCGCCTGGTGAGCGTGCGCAGCGCCGATCTGATCTTGGTACTGAAGGATGGAAAGGTCGAAAGCCAGGGCCGCCACTCCGACTTGGTGCGCACCTCCGAAACCTATCGCTGTCTGCAGGAGATGCAGGCGGCGGGAGCGGAGGCGTAAATGGCGCACCACTTTTTTACTGAAGACAATGTGGCGATGGAGCTCACGTTCAAGAAGTTGGCCCTTAAGATGTGGCCCTATCTCTGGCGCCACAAGTCCAAGGTGATATGGTCGCTGATATTAGTCAGCCTGTTTGTGGCCGTGGGCCGGATGCTGCCGTTTTTGTTCGGTTACGCAATTGACGAGGGCATCACCCATAAGAACACCGACATTATCTGGAAAGTCGCGATCGGCTATCTCGTGCTCGAGAGTGCGCGTTCGGTGCTGGCCTTTTGGCAGAGCAATTATATTCAGAAGTTCGGTAACCTCGTGCTGTTTGAGCTGCGCGAGCGCTTGATCAGCCATGTTCAGCGCCTGCCGGTGAATTACTTTGAAAAAAATCCCTCAGGCCGAACCGTCACTCGCGTGACCAATGATGTTTACGCCTTGGGCGAATTGTTTTCGCAAGGAATCGCCGCGATTTTTGTAAACGCGCTGGAAATGATCTCGATCTTCGTGGCTCTTGCCTTGATCAGCTGGCAGATGACCGGAATAACGCTTCTGATTCTGCCGCCCCTGTTCGTGGTCTGCGTGTGGTTGAGCCGCCGGATTCGGATTCAGTTTGGCGCCACCAAACGGAAGCTCAGTATGATCAACTCGTTTTCGGCCGAGTCCTTTAGCGGCATGAAGATTCTGCAGTTGTTCAATCGCGTGGGGGAAACAAAAAGCTTCTTCGACCAGCTCTCGGAGGAGTATCGCACTCTGCAGCTGACCACGGTGAAGCTGTTCGCCACGCTTTGGCCCGTGGTGGAGGCCTTCAATCTCTTTACATTGGCCGTGGCTCTTTTTGCCGGATCGTATTTTTTAAATCAGGGTGCGATCTCCATGGGCGAGCTGATCGCGTATTTGACTCTGTTGCAGGGGTTTTTTAAGCCCGTTAAAACCATTCTCGAGCGTTACAATCAGCTGCAGAATAGCTTGGCCAGCGCCGACCGGGTGTTTCAGATGTTCGACGAAGTGCCAGAGAACACCGAAGGTCGAGGCTTTGATGAAGCCCGCCTGAAGGGGCGAATCGAATTTAAGAATTTAAATTTCCGGTACACGGAGAAGTCGCCCTACGTGTTAAAGAATATTAATCTGACGATCGAACCGGGGATGTCAGTGGCGCTGGTGGGCCGCACCGGCAGCGGTAAGACCACAACTGTTTCGTTGCTGCAAAAGTTTTACGATGTGGAAGAGGGCGATATCACCATCGACGGTATTTCGCTCAAGGAAGTGGCACCGCGATCGCTGCGCCCACGCATCGGCGTCGTGCAGCAGGATGGCTTCGTGTTCAGCGGGTCGATCTACAATAATATCTCGCTGTTCGACCCCAAGATTTCGCGTGAGCGCGCGCTGTGGGCGGCCGATCAGGCCCAGTGCCACGAGATCTTACGAAAACACGGCGGGCTCGACGGCCATGTTCAGGAACGCGGTTCGAATTTAAGCGCCGGCGAACGCCAGCTTTTGGCCTTCGCGCGGGTTTTGGCTTTTAATCCGGATATTCTGATATTGGATGAAGCCACCGCCAATATCGACTCGGTGTCGGAGCGGGCGATTCAGCGCGCGACCGAAATCGTGACCCAAGATCGCACCTCATTAATTATTGCTCATCGCCTCTCCACCATTCTGCACAGCGACCTGATCGTGGTGTTGAGCCACGGGGAAATCGTGGAGGCGGGTCGGCATGAGGAATTGTTGCGGCAACAAGGCGTGTACCACGAGCTCTACAAGTTGCAGTTTGCAGCCCCTTCTCCCGCTGAATCAGCGAAGGCTTTGATTAACTAATAGATGATAGTGATTCGGGTTGCCCGCCGGGTTTAAGCACTCTTATACTTTTCACGTGTTAGGGGACGGAAAGGGGGCGTTATGGCGACTTGGCTGATTGCCGTGGAGTGGTTGGCGAGGTTTATCCTGCTTTTTTTAATGGGGCTTTCGATTTGGTCCATTGCCATAATAATTGAGCGCCGCAAATTCTACCGCGCCCTTCTCGCGCAAGACCTGGCTCCGGACCTTTTTCGCTGGATCGAGTCCGGCAACAAAACCGAATTAATGAACTGGTCGAAATCGGCCAAGGGCGTGCGCGCCGGGATCGTGCGCGCCATCTTGGACCGATCAGCCCCGCATCAGATGGAAAAGGCGGCCGCCGGATTTTGGGCCCGGCAGCGGATTGAGCTCGAGAGAGGCTTACCGATCTTAGGCACGCTGGGCTCAACGACACCCTTCGTGGGACTTCTCGGCACCATTCTCGGAATCATTGTCGCCTTCGGCGCACTCTCCTCCGGGCAGCTCGACTCGCAAAAAATTATGTATGCGCTCGCCGAGGCGCTGATTCTCACCGCTGTGGGCCTCGCGGTCGCCATCCCTGCCGTGGTCGCCTTTAACTATTTCGGCCGTATTGTAATAGCGCTGCAACGGGAGTGTGAGGCCATTCGCGATTTGATGATTGCTCATTTTACGGAGAAGTTCTAAGTGGCGGGCGGCTCGTTTGATTCGGGCGATCTCAGCTCGGGCATCAATGACATAAATATCACGCCGTTTGTGGACGTGGTTCTGGTCCTGCTGGTGATTTTTATGGTCACCGCACCCATGATGATGAAGGACGTGCTGGGCCTGCAGTTGCCCAAAACCACCAGCGCCGAGAATCAAAGCCTTTCCACGCTGGCCATTGCAGTCACCAAAGCCGGTCAATATCTGTTGAATGGACAATTGCTGACGGCGGAGCAGCTCAGCGAGCGCGCCGTGGAGGCGCGAAAAGGCAACGCGGACGTGCAGGCGGTTTTGAGCGCCGATGTAGAGGCCCGACACGGCGACGTGATCCGCGCTTTGGATATCG
>JALHOQ010000029.1 GCA_022842925.1 Bdellovibrionales bacterium | reverse complement strand
TCACGGGGGGCGTGACGGTTTTGTGTTCGGAACTCTGAATTTTTTTGGGCTCGGATTTCTGATCGAGCACAAAGTAGAGCACGACATAACCGACTAGGCTTGCGCCAAGCGACAGAAAAGCTAAACAGATCGCGACAAAGCGCACGATTCCCACTTCTACGTCGGTGCGAATGGCGATTCGGCTACAAACACCAAAAATCCATGAATCCAGGGCCTGGACTGTTTTATCTTCGCGGGGCAAGCTGATGGCCAGCATGAGATAGAGCATAAGTCCGGCGCCGAAGAACAAGATGCTCATCAGCCATAGCAGGCGAAACACTCCCACCGGCATTTCCAACGTGCGAGCCAAGCCCTTACACACCCCAAAAAATACTCCATCTTTCGCTCGAGTCCACTTCATGTCTTTCCTCCTGAAAAGTCCTCTTGGAAACGTATACCCGGCCTCAGCTTGAGCAATTGATAACGTGATGCGTAACTGCTAAGCTGGCCGGATTGTGGAATTGCCAGATCGATACAACCCAAAAGATGTAGAAAATAGAATTTATGAATGGTGGCTGAAGGGCGGTTTTTTCAAAGCCGAGGACAAGTCGACCAAAATTCCTTTCAGCATCATCCTGCCGCCACCGAATGTGACGGGCTCCCTGCACCTTGGGCACGCCCTCAATCACACCGTTCAAGATGTTCTCGTCCGTTGGAAGCGCATGCAAGGTTTCAACGTGCTGTGGATGCCCGGTACGGATCATGCCGGCATCGCCACCCAGAGCGTGGTGGAACGCGAATTAAAAAAGGAAAGTAAAAACCGCCGCGATATGGGCCGCGAAAAATTCGTCGAGCGCGTATGGGAATGGAAGGAGCAGTACGGCGGCCGCATCACGGAACAGATGCGCTACCTGGGAGACTCCTGTGATTGGGACCGGCTCTGCTTCACGCTCGATGACGGCGTATCCAAGGCCGTGCGCAAAGTTTTTGTCGATCTCTACAACAAGGGTTTGATTTACAAAGGGCTGAAGCTGATCAATTGGAGTCCGGCGCTCGAGTCGGCGATCTCCGATCTCGAAGTTGAACACAAAGAAGTTAAGGGCTCGATCTATCACATTCGTTACCCGCTCGCCGACGGCAGCGGCCATATCGAAGTCGCGACCACGCGGCCCGAGACCATGCTTGGCGATACGGCGGTGGCCGTTCACCCCGATGATGAGCGCTACCAGGCTTGGATCGGCAAACAAGTGAAGCTTCCGCTCACGGGGCGCACAATCCCGATTATCGCCGACACTTATGTTGACCGCGCCTTCGGCTCGGGAGTGGTCAAAATCACTCCCGCCCATGACTTCAACGACTACGCTGTCGGCCAACGCCATAAGCTGACGATGCTCAATATTTTAAACAAAGATGGCACGCTCAACGAAAACGGCGGAGCCTATCAGGGCAAAAAGGTTCCGGACGCCCGAAAGCTTGTACTCGCCGATCTAGAAGCTCAGGGTTTTCTGGTTAAGACCGAGCCGCACACCCACCAGGTTGGGCATTGCTCGCGCTCCGGCGTGGTGGTGGAGCCCTACTTGTCTGAGCAGTGGTTTGTAAAGATGGCTCCGCTCGCCGCCCCCGCCAAGCGCGTGGTCGAGAGTGGAACCGTGGTATTCGAGCCCGAATCGTGGACCAAAACTTATCTGCACTGGATGAGCATCATCGAAGACTGGTGTATCTCGCGCCAACTGTGGTGGGGTCACCGCATTCCCGCGTGGACCTGCGCCGACTGTCAAAAGTGGACCGTCAGCGAAACGGATCCCACGGCGTGTTCGCATTGCGGTAGCGCTAAGATTAAGCAGGAAGAGGACGTGCTCGACACTTGGTTTAGTTCGGCGCTCTGGCCGTTTTCGACCATGGGTTGGCCGCAAAAAACCGAACTGCAAGACACGTTTTACCCGACGTCGGTTCTGGTAACGGGCTTCGACATTATTTTCTTCTGGGTCGCGCGCATGATTATCATGGGCCTGGAGTTCAAGCAGGATGTGCCGTTCCGAACCGTGTACATTCATGGTGTGATTCGCGATGCCCAGGGCAAGAAAATGTCGAAGTCCCTTGGCAATGCCGAAGATCCGGTGAAGCTGATTGAGGAATTCGGCGCGGACGCCTTAAGGTACACCTTGCTCGCGCAGATCGCGGGCGGGCGTGATCTTAAATTCTCGACTCAGCGTCTGGAAGGCTATCGCAACTTTATGAACAAGCTGTGGAACGCCACACGCTTTTCGCTGAATAATCTAAAGGACTTCACGGTCCCGGCTGAGGGATTAAATGCTCTTCCGAACAAGAGCGATATGAGCGACGCCGACCAGTGGATCATTTACAAGCTGGGGGTTTTGGAGAAGGAGGTCGATGAGGGACTCAGGACCTATCGCTTCAGCGACTCTACCAACGCCATTTACCACTTCGTCTGGAACATTTTCTGCGATTGGTATCTGGAGTTTAGCAAGCCGGTGTTTTTGGAAGGTTTCGATCCCAAGCAGAAAAAGGCGACTCAACTGGTGTTAGCGCAAGTTTTGAATAGAATCGTGCGCTTGATGCATCCCTTCGCCCCGTTTATCACCGAGGAAATCTATCAAAAGCTCCCGATCCGTGGTGAAGCCCTGATCGTGGAATCCTTTCCGACCGTGAAACTGGACAAAGACCTTCTCGCTTTGGGCGTAGAGGAAGTCGCTCACAATCTCGATCTCGTGCGCGAAACCATCGCGGCCATTCGCAATATCCGGGGTGAGAACCGAATTAAGCCCGGCGTAAAAATTCACGTACGCCTAGCTCCCCAAGATCCCCGAGCCCAGAAAGTTCTGGGCGAGAACAAGGTGGCAATTATGACCCTGTCTCGTCTCGAAGAGTGTTCGGTTGGCGAGGCGGGCGATCTTGCCAAATGCGCCGTGCAGCCTGTGCAGGTCAAGGATATGAAAGTCGACGTGATCGTGCCGCTCGAAGGCTTGGTCGATATTGAAGAGGAAGTGAAGCGGATTCGTAAGGCCATCGAGAAATTGCAGAAAGATGTTTCTCTGCTCACGGTTCGCTTGGCCGACGCCAATTTCATGGCCAACGCACCTGAAGATATCGTCGAGCAGGGCAAACGCCAGCTCACCGAGGCCAAGGCGCAGATTCAAACTTTGGATGCCGCTTTGTCGCGTCTCATTTAGAGACTCTCTGCAGAATCTTTAGCCACCGTCAGATATGTAACTGCCCGCGATTATCACGCGGGCGTCCGGCCAGGCACATGCCTTGCTCTCTAAGGCTCCGGATACGTGGGGGATGAGGGAGACAGTATGCGCAGCGCAGTGGGGTCCGCGATGATTTCATCCGCCAAGCTATTTCGTGTTCGAGTCAATACGAACGAAGGAACGCAGATCGCCTTCGTGCCACTGGAGAGTTTTACGATCGGCTCTTTGCCGTCGTTGCCGGTCGCCCTGAATGATTCATCGGTCGCCAAAAGACATCTAGTCGTATCCGCCGTGAACGGTGAGATTTTTCTGACCGATCAAAACACTCTGACTGGAACTAAAGTGAATGGCCGCGCTATACGCGGAAACGTACCCGTCCACTATACGCCAGGGGATCGCATCGTCGTGGGCCGTGTGGAGTATACGTTACAGATTCACCTTTTTGAGCAGGTCGACGAGGGAAAAGTTTCGACGCCTGTCAGTGCCAGCCTCGCGTCGGTACCGGCGCCAACTCAGGCCCCCACAGAGAAAGCCGAAATGGAGGCCGAACGCCTTCTTTTCGAAGCTCGCAATGAGGCTTCCGAAATCGTGCGCGTGGCCAAACAGAGCGCCACCAAGATTGCTCAATCCGAGCGAATTCAAATGGAAGCGCGGATTGCAGGCGAGAAACTTCTCGAACAGGGGCGCCAGCACGCCCAAGGTATTGAAAAAGAAGCGCAAGAGAAGGCTCGTGAAATTCTTCATTTGGCTGAACTCCAAGCCGCCAACAACATTCAAAAAGTCATGCTCGACTCCGAACAGCAGAGTTTGGAAATGTTAAAGGTCCGCGAAGCCAAGGTTCAAGAAATCGTAAGAGCTGCTAATCAGGAGGCTGAAAAGATTCTCGTCGAAGCCCGCGAGTCGGCGCTGAAGCTTCAACATGAGGCCAGTGTTCGCGCGGCCCAAGAGCGGGGCGTGGAAGCGTCTCGCATTTTGGCCGAGGCCAGCATCGAGGCCGCAAAGATGAAGGAAGACGCGCATAGGGCGGCGCAAGAGGGACTGAAGAACCTCTATCATCAGGCTGCCGAACGGGCCGACGCCATCATTCACGAGCGCGAAGTCGAAGCCGATTCGATCGTTGAGCGCGCCCGCACGTTGGCGCACGAAATGAAAGTGTCCGCGCAAGAAGAGTCGAATCGCTATATCAAGCAGGCTCTGGATCAGGTACACGAGATTCGCGCCAAGGCCATGGCCGACGGCGAGATTATTTTGAATGAAGCCCGAGCCAAAGGCGAGCGTCTAACCGCCGAGCTGGATCTGGAGAATGCGCGCATGCTGGAGACGGCTCGCGCATTCGTGGTTGCTTTCACCGAGCAGGCCCAACGTGAAGCCGAGGACCTAAAGGCCGCGGCCTTAAAGGAAATCGAAGGTCAGAAGAAGGAAGCCAAAGAGCTTCTCGCGTCGGCCGAGGCATTCGCCCGCGACCGTCGCACCCAAGTCGAAGCCGAGATCGCCAAAATGCGCGACGATGAGGTTCGGCGGATTGAGGAGAACTGGGAGCGGATGTTGGCTGGGTTTGTGAAGAAAGCGGAAAGCGCGGCGGCAGATGGATCGCCATCGAGCGCGGAATCAGATGTGCAAAGCCGATCCCGCTGGGCCAAGGTTCTTGCCTTCGCGCGCCCGCGCCGGGCCGGTTAGAGGTTTTGTTCACTTCAATTTCAAAATCATCGAAGTATCGGCGACCTGAGTGCCGTGCACCCGGAACATATCCACAGTGGTACCATTCTCTTTAAAACCGAACTTAGCATAGAGCCTTTTGGCTGGAATGTTGCCTTCAAAAACATAGAGCTGCAGCCATTCGATCGAAGGTTGCGCTTTAGCCCATGAGATCGCCTCGCGCATAAGCTTGGATCCGAATCCCTGATTTCGGTGGGATCTTTCAATGCCCATCATAAGTGTCGCGCGATGAAGGCAGCTTTTGAGCGGAGGTCGATGCACTAAGTAGAGGTCCCCATAGATTCCATTGGTGTCGGCAATCACCCACGCCCGTTCCCAATCGGCTTCAAGAACGGATTTTTTAAACTTTTCGTCATACGACTTCAGATAATCTGCGAGCGGCACATCCCAGTCTTCGGTCGGCGAAAAAATCAAGTCGCCATCGCGTCCGGATTCTTTACCGATTCGACTACAGTGTTCCCAATGCATTCGAGCATCTGATTGTTGAGCTGGTCTAACTTCTGTCAGAGGCTTCATCGTCGAATTGTAACGTTCTCGTGGAGAGTGGTCCAGAGGCAATCAAAAATCCAAAGTCCTATACAAAATCCGATACCCACTGGGATCGGGTGCGGGTGGACTCACATTATAATCATACTCAATGTAGCGAGCCAGAGAATCATAGACCAACAAAAAGCGTTTCGGCGAGATACGGTCTAAATAGACGGTTCCCGTCGTATATCGGTCGGAGGCATCCGATACGGTCAGGGGATCCGACCAGGTCTGCCCTCTATCTTTTGACCACTGAACGGTGATGCCCCGCCTTGGATAGGTCCACCCACCGTAGGCAAGAACCAAAAGCCCCGAGGCTGAATCGAAAGAAAAATGGGCGTCGATTCCACCTTGCTTAGAAATAAGCTTGCGCTCCCAGCTTACGCCACCGTCCTTTGACGTGGAGATCAACAAGGGTGGAATTCGAACATTGTTTTTTGGGACGTAATAAGAGTTGGGGAGAAGACCGTTCGAGTAGATTCCGCGCACGACTTTTGCGCCGAAGAAAAAGTCTTGATCTAAAGGCTGAGCTGCCAACGGGTCATGAAAGACCACGCTCTCGTCGAGTGGACGGTTGCCGTCGTCGTCGTCCGCGCTTCCCCGTGTGGCGCAAACGATTTCGAGATCACTGAGTCCGACGCAGCGTGGACTCGCGGCATAGACGAGTGGGAGCTCGAACGAGAGCCCACTTGCGGCAAGGGTTTGCCGATAGTCTTCGGCGTCGGCAATTCGACCCATAAATTTAAACTCATAAGGGCTCTCATTTGAACTGCGGACCATCCACGAATCCGCGACTTGAGCCGTGACGGCACTCGTGATGCCGTTCTTGGTCCACGGTTCACTCACGTACTGAATTCGATAGAGCGAAACGTACGTATACTTTTCAGTTCGAAAAATCGAGTACGGTTCGTAATGGTCCGTTGAATTCCCTGGAAGAGAGTCGATCGTAAACTCGCCAACTTCCGTCCTATCGCCAAACGGCGAGGCATACTTGAGGTACTTACCCCGCCAGACACTCGACGCTAGATCGAACTCTATAAACTGCCCACTAGCTGAAGTTCGCATATCGACGGCTAGCATTTCTCCGTTTCCGATCGACACTGTCATATGAGTGGAGCCTTGAGTGTATTGATTCGCCGTGGGGGAGATGGGGGTAAAACCTTCCGCGGTCGTCCACCGAAAAAGCTGGGAACCCGCTTGAACAGCCAAGACTCCGTCGGTGTAACCTCGCCCTAAAGGCGTGCGCTCTTGATTCGCCAGGAGCGTGGATGGCGAAACAACGGGTTTGGAATCAAACAGTTCGGAATTGAGAACCGTCGATCTCCGTGACGCGAAATCACAGTTTTGGAAGAGAAGCGGGATCGAAAGAGCGGAAATCAGAACCGCGATTGTGACTTTAGATCGAAAACCCACTTGGCCGCTCCATCTCAAATCCAAACTAAAACATCGCTCCGCATGAGAGTCATGGCCTAGTTTATTTAAAGTATTCGGGCGAAAAAGTCCCATGTGCGCCCGGCGCGACCAGATCAGCCTTGCCATCCTTTACTTCTCGAAAGAAGAAGACGGCGACATCTCCCTTGTTTAGAAGTACGTCAAAACCATCTAAAGGATTTTTATCCACGGGAATCTTTAAAGTCTTCGCTTGTATTTTGCCCTTAATAATTTCAATGACGGCGACTTCCGTCGAGCCAGAGAATTTTTTTTGGTCATAAGAAACGGAGGTGACTCGACCTAAAACGACGTAGTTAGCGGTGGCCAATGAGCGCGCATCCTGAGTTACGAGTTGGCTTGCCTGCGTAGGTAGGCCAACACCCAGTAATACGAACGCGGTCAGCATTGAAAACATCTTCATTTTGATCTCCTGGCCCATCTAGTTAAAGCAAGCCGGATGCCCGCAAGTCCGTTGACCTTTCAGTAGGTTAGAGAGGGTCTACTGAAGAACTATTCGGGACTGGTCATCAGATGGGCGTATTAATTTGAGACAGGAGTTGATAACGCAGGTTTTGCGCGCTCATTCATGGGGCGAAGTCTTTAATTCGACTTCACGTCAGAATTAGAACTTCGCCCCGGGGTTGACCTGGGCTCACTAGCGACGTAGCAAGTGGATCTAGGGTGACACGTGCAAATCAAAGACGTTCTCGAAATTCACAACTCCTTCGCGGCTGAATCGCGTCATCGCGATATTTTGGGCGATGGCTTTTTGATGAAGTCGAATCCGGTTTATCGAAAGGTGAAGCTGTACGCGCTCAAGATTGGCGCGGAGTACGTTGAGGCCTACCCGCAGTATTTGCTTTTGCCCTTCCACGAGTTGGCCAACATCGTCAGCAGTAAAAAGATTCCCTATGTTCCGAGTGGGCGCATGCTCGCGGATGTCGAAAAGCGGCGCCCGGAGACCTTCGGGATAGAAGACGTGCGTATGCCGGAGAGCTATCACCTTCACGAGGCGGCGCATGTGATTGCGGAGCATCTTTTTGCTGACGTAGTCGTGAAAGACGATCAGGAGAAAATACTCAAGATCCTCATGTGCGAAAGCTTCGCCAACACCGTTGATGCTCTGGCTTGCGTGCCGGCGGATACCGATATTCACCGCTTCTTTTTGGAACACAATTGCTACATGCATCCGCGCAAAAAAATCATGGACGTCATGTCGCGGCTGACGGAGGTGATGGGCTTCCGTTTTACCTTTATGCTGACTTACTTCAGCTATCTACACGCCAATTTTTTACAGAAGGGTTTAACGAAGACGCGCATTGCAGAATTGGCCGAGGACTATGCCCCAGGAATCGCAATGGGCGCCAAAGTGGCCAAAGATACTCAGGCGCTGATCGGCGTCGGCGAAAAATTGGATCCCCAATTCCGCACGATCACCACCGGCGGTTTTTTAAAGCTCGAAGGTTTTAAGGGCGACGTTTTGGAAATTTTGAATTTCAAGTTTATGCCGGTGTATGAACGCAACCCGGGTTTTCGCCGAGTGGTGGAGGCTATGGCCGAGGTTTTGCGCTGAGCAGAGGTGTAACTAGGTTCGCCGCCCGCTAACCCTTCAACCCAATGTCGCGCAAACGCTCCATCAGGAAATCGTTCGCCAAAATGTCGGGATACTTGGCGCCGTCCCCGCGACACGAGGGCAAGCAGGTCAACAACGCGTCGGGATTCGGGTGCATAAAGAACGGCATCGAGTAGCGGGCCATGTTGGGCCCCTTTGGATTGACCACGCGGTGAGTGGTGGCGGGAATTACGTCATTGGTAATCCGGGCCAGCATATCGCCGGCGTCGACGATAATGTTGTCTGGAGACGTCTCGATCGCGAGCCACTGACCCTCACGAGTCAAAAGCTCCAAACCCGAGCTTGAGGCGCTGACCAATAGGGTAATTAAATTAATATCTTCGTGGGCGGCGGCGCGGATGCAGTTTGGGTCGGCGCCGGGAGCGATCGGGGGGTAGTGCAGCAGCCTCAAGATGGAGCTGCCCTGGTCGGTCATAGCAGTGAAATAATCCCGGTCGACCTCGAGCGGAATGGTCAGGGCCTGCAACATAATTCGCCCGGCATCATCGAGCGCCCGGAAAATGGACTCAAAAACATCGCGGAAGTCGGCGATTTCGCGTGGCCAAATATTATTATCGCGGCCGACATGCCAGAATTCCTTTAGGTCCGGAAACGGATTGCCCTTGGCGTGTTCTCGTCCAAACGGTGTATAGCCACGCTCGCCCGCGCCGGCGGGGCCCTTGTAGCCGTCCTTGACCGTTTCGGGCAGCTTAAACAGCTCCTCGCTCAGAGCGTAGGCCTTGCGTAGCAGCGATAGGTCGACCGGATGGTCGCGGAGAACAATAAAACCGTATTCTTTTAAACCCGTGAAAAGCTGGTCGATAAAGCGGAATTTTTCGTTCTCCGACCCGTGTGTGTAGGCTTTTAGCGAAAGCTCCGGAACCTGTGACATAAACCCCCCCCTCCGATACTTAATGTGGGTTTTATAGGCAGCTTAGGGATTGTCAAGAGTCGCCATCGTCCGTAACATGTGAGTACAAAGCTATTCAGTAAGAGGTGCACGGATGCGTACTCAGACCACATTGCTTTTATATATCTTCGCCGCTCTCATGACACTGACCGCCTGTCAGAACAAAGAGGCTCAAGAGCTGACCGAAGAAAACTACCAAAAACTGCGCTCAATCAACGAGTCGCTCAGCGACGTCTCCGCTGCCGTGGACTTAGCCTTCGGCAGTAAAATCGCACCGTCTGGGTCGATAGAGAAAGTGCGAAAGATGGCGGACTTGATCCGCGCTAGCAACTGCAAGGCCCGATCCGCTAAAGACGAGGAGCCAAGCGGTGAGGACCGTTACAATGTCGACTGGATCAATGAGGGTGGCGTGCAAGAGGGTGGTACCTGCGTTGTCGGTCTGAACCGCAACACCGCTTACAATGCCAACAAACGCACTTTGACCCATGTGGAAGACTTCAAAGCTTGGGGTGATTTTCAAAAGGAAAGTCTGGTCCACTCGTACTTCATTCAGGGTAGCTTGGATGCGAAGACCGAAAACACTCTGACCACCGTCAACGGCAAGTTTGACTCCAAGAATTTTCGCGTCGATAAGCTCGGTCCGGTTTGGGTTACCATTCGCACCAAGCATTCGATTCGCGGAGAGGCTTTCGGCAGCGGAACGGCCAATCTAACCTTTCAAGCCAAGGACATGAAGTACACGGCCAGCGTGGCCTGGTCGGGAAAAAACACCATCACCTATCGGATCAATGGCAAAAAAGTGGACGAAAAGACCATCCAAGAGCTGTTTTCAGCCTATGGGTTAATGGAAATAGTCGACCGATCCGCGAGAATGCGCTAAGACTGGCTTCTAAATGAAGAAATCTCACCGCGAAGCTAGCGGTACAATTAAAAGACATCCCGACGGTTTTGGCTTCCTAATCACAGACTCCATAGAGGATCCGGACGTTTACATCCCCCGACACGAGATGAAGGGTGTGATGTCCAATGACCGGGTTCGGGTGACGGTGGAACGTGAAAAGGGCGGGGACCGTTTTCGAGGCGCGGTGATTGAGGTCACTAAGCGAGCGGTAACGCGAGCCATGGGGGCCTATCACGAAACCTCGCCGGGCAAGGGCGTGTTGCTCGACAAGAGCTTTGCCTGGGGTGAGGACTTACACGTTTCCTGTCCGCCCGATATCGGGGCGAAGACCGGTCAGTTGGTGGTGGTGCAAGTCGAACATTATCCCGATTCCCCACGCGGATTTTCAGGTCGGGTGATCGCGGTGATAGGCGATGCGGCCGATCCCATGAACGATTCGATCCGCATGCTGCATGCGCACCAGATTCCGCAGGAGTTTAGCAAGGCGACGATGCGCGAAATGGAATCCTTCCCCGATGAGGTCACCGAAAGGGATTTCAAAGGCCGCCGGGATCTGCGCACGCTCCCGATCATCACCATCGACGGCAAGACCGCCAAGGATTTTGACGACGCGGTATACGCGGAAGCAACTCGCGACGGTTTTCACCTGATTGTCGCGATTGCCGACGTCAGCCATTACGTAAAGCCCGGCACGGCCCTCGACCAGGACGCCTATGAGCGTGGCACCTCCACTTATTTTCCGAATTTCGTGGCGCCCATGTTGCCCGAAAAACTGAGCAACGAACTCTGTTCGCTAAAGCCTAAGGTTCCGCGCCTGGCCCTGGTTGCCGATATGAAGCTCGATTTTCAAGGCGAACTGGTGGCGAGCGAGTTTTATGAGGGTGTGATTCAGAGTGCGGCGCGAGTGACCTACGGCCAGGCTCAAGAAGTGGTCGATAAAAACACGCCCGATGAAATCCGCCATGTCGAAAAAAATATTCTCTGCTGCGCCGATCTCGCCAAACTTCTGATGGCCAAACGCTTTCGCGAGGGGTCGCTTGATCTCGACTTGCCGGAAACAGAAGTCGAGCTCGACGAGACGGGCATGCCCGTAGACATTTTTCGCTCGGAACGCCTCTTCGCTCATCGACTGATCGAAGAACTGATGTTGATGGCGAATGTGGCGGTGGCGCGCTTTTTCCGCGAGCGCAACATTCCCTCACTCAACCGGATTCATGAAGAACCGGCAGTTGAGGCCATTGGCAATTTCGACGCGTTTTTACGCGCGTTCGGTTACAAGCAGAAGATGAGCGGCGGCCATTTGCAAAAGAAGATCTCCAAGGCGCTCGAGTTCTTTAAGGGGCACCCGAAAGAGCATATTTTGAATATGCTTGCGCTTCGTTCGCTGGCGCAGGCCAAGTACTCGCCGGAGAATGTGGGTCACTTTGGCTTAGGCTTTGCCGATTACGTGCACTTTACGTCGCCCATCCGTCGCTATCCCGATCTGATTATTCATCGCCTGCTGAAGGGCCTGCGCATTCCGGTGGGGGACTTGGATTCGGCCGGCGTGGTTTTAAGCGCTTGCGAACAGCGCTCTGTGAAAGCGGAGCGTCAGATCAAATCGATTAAGAAGGCCCGCTTTCTCGGGACTCATATCGGCGAGGAGTTTGAAGGAATTATCAGTTCCGTCACTCGCTTTGGTCTGTTTGTTTTACTCCGTCAGTTCGATGTGGATGGCTTGATCCGAGTTGAAGAGCTCGGCGGCGACCGCTTCGACTTCGACGAAGAAAAGTTGCGGCTGGTCGGAAGAAAGTCTGGTATGGCTTACGAAATCGGTGACCCGATTCAAGTTGTCGTCGCTAAGGCGGACATCGAGGCGGGTCAAATCGACTTTGTTTTGCCGGGCAATACCTATACCGCCAGAGCGGATGCGGAGCGCCCGAAGAGAAAAGGACCTGATCGTGCTGTGGACAAAGCCAAGCCGGCGTTTTCGAAACGTGGCCCGGGTAAAAACGATTCTCGGGGTGTTCGCCGCTCACGGTTTTCACAGCCTCGTCGCGCGCGCTAAACTCGGCCGTTTTGTAATAGATCGTCTTATATCCAAAGATTTAGAGCATCTGTCCGCGCCCGAACGTATGCGCATGGCCTTTGAGCAATTGGGGCCGTCCTTCGTCAAACTGGGCCAGCTTCTGGCGACACGCCCGGATTTAATTCCGCTCGAATTCAGTCAGGAATTTCAGAAGCTTCACGATCAGGTGGCGGGCGTACCCTTTGCGGAAATCGAAAAAATTCTGACTTCCCATTTCGGCGCTCCTTTGCCCGACGTCTTTGCGACTTTCGATCCCACGCCGATGGCCGCGGCCAGCATCGCTCAGGTCCACCGCGCCCGCTTGAAAGATGGAACTTCGGTGGTCGTGAAGGTTCAGCGGCCCGGAATCGATAAGATCATCGGCGAAGATCTTCACACATTAAAGCTCTTGGCCGAACTCGCTCATCGTTACATTCCCGAAGTGCGGGCGTTTAATCCAGCGGGAATTGTGCAGGAGTTTGGCCGCTCGCTCGAGCAAGAGACGAACTTTATTATCGAAGCCAACAATATTCGCCGCTTCGCTGCGAACTTTGCCGACGATCCCGACGTTAAGATACCAAACGTCTACGGCCAGTTCACCGGCCGCCGGGTTCTGGTAATGGAGGCGCTAGAGGGAATCCCGCTAAGTCAGAGCGGAGCCTTGAAGCAGGATGGGGTCGAGCCCGAAGAGATTCTGAAGCGCGGACTTCGCGCTTATATGAAAATGATCTATACGGACGGGCTGTTTCATGGCGATCTTCATGCCGGGAATGTGCTTTTACTACCAAATAATAAAATTGGTTTGATCGACTTCGGAATTGTTGGCCGCATCAACCGTAAGACTCAGAATGCGATTGCCAATATGTTTCTCGCCTTGGCCGAAGAAGATTACGATCGCATGGCCTATGTATATGTCGATCTCGCGCCGTTTACCGAACAGATCGACGTCGACCAGTTCGCCCGTGATACGCGCGATTTGATTGCGCCCTATTTTGGCCTGACAATGAAGAACGTTAACATCGGCCGGTTGCTGATGGCCTCGACGGCGGTCGCCTCAAAGCACGGACTGGTCCTGCCTTCCGAGCTGGTCCTGTTCTTCAAATCTGTTGTGGCGCTTGAGGGAATGGGTCGGATGCTTCTGCCGGATTTTGATTTCTTAACATACTCACTCGAGTTCGCGAAGGAGCTCGTGCAGGTGAGGATGGAGCCGCGTCGAATGTTTTCAGACGCCTCCGTTGCCGCTCGCGATCTGAATTCTCTGCTGGCCTTCCTTCCGCGGCAAATTAAGCAGGGCTTGCGTCGGGTGAACGATCCGGACTTCTCAATCCAGATCCGTTCAAAGGACTTTAGACGTCTCGAAAAATCCATCGATCGAGGCTCTTGGGTTATTTTCGGCGGACTTGTCGTCTCGGCAGTGATCTTGGGCTTGTTTCTGCGCTAAATCTGGTTTGAAATTTAGTCTAGAGGCTCAAGCTGAGGTGACCTATGTTCCCGTCCGACGCCAAAATCTTGATCGTGGATGATTCCAGCTTTTCCCGCAACATCGTGAAGAATGGCCTCAAAGAGCTGCAATATTGGAAGCTGTACGAAGCCGAAAACGCAAAAGTGGCGCAGGAGACGGTGTTGAGCGAGGAGAAGTCCGAGCAACCGGTACAGCTAATTATATGCGATGTGCATATGCCGGAGATGACGGGCATCGAGCTTTTGCGCTGGATTCGTTCGCGGGAACAAACAAAGGGTTTGCCCGTGATCATACTGACTTCGTCGCAAGAAAAGTCCGAAGTCATTCACGCCGCCAAACTGGGTGTCAGCCACTTTATGATCAAACCGTTCGACGTCGCGACACTGAAGGACCGTTTGAACTCCGCCTGGGAAAAACACGGCCAAACCTTTTCGGCCTTAGGCGGCCTTCGCTAATATTCATTGCGCGACCAGTTCTGACTCCGCCTAAAAGCGGGATCGCGGGCTAGATCCTCGGCGATGGCGGCGAGCGCACCGGACTTATTGAGCGGATTGCATTTTCGAAACTGAAACCTGTGCAAAGCTTCGGGTAGCAGTCGTCGCCAAATCCTTTCTGAGAAGAGTTCCTGCCCCCGGGGTCTCACGACATATATAAGTTCGCAGTCCATCGCCTTCGCCATATCTCGAATCTGATTGGTCGTACAATCGCCGGATTGTTCGGCCGTTTCCAATTTGGAGTACTTCGATTTACTAGCGCCCATTTTTTTCGCAACGGTCTCCGCTTTTAGGAAAAGAGCTTTCCTCGCCGCTCCAGCAAAGCCACTCCGCTCAATATCGATCGTCGCTATGGCCACATTATCAGTTTTGGAATGGCGATAGCGAGCACATCGCCACTTGTGGTAGGCATCTGAGATTTCTTTTTCTGATATGTCGGCCTTGCAATCAGAAGGTGCTGGGAACACACGCTTCCATTTCAAAATGGCGTTAATGTTCTTCCAATAAGTTTTAGCGTTTTTGAAATCTTGAATGCTCATTTTCTTTCTCCCGACCGATCACGGTTCGCGAACTGCACAAATATCCGTAAGTAAACCTTTGAGTCTCAAAGTTCTTGTAGGGGCTTACATGTTCTTTGATGCCTGACACTGGCCTTCTCTCTCCTTCCGGGAAAGTTTCCAGAAATGGAAACTTTCGACGCGAGGGGCGAAACACCGGTTGGGCCGCAGGTTGCCCAGACTCTCCGAGTCTAAAGTTTCCAGAAATGGAAACTTTCCCGGAAGGTGAGCGGAGGCGACGCTTGATCGTGAAAGTCGGAGACCTTGAGGAGATGGGTGCATAAGAGATTAAGTGAACAAACGAATAGGTGAACTCGAAGTAGTAAGCAAATGGATCATTGGGATATGAAAAACCGATCTGAGGTTTCACGGCTTTTTTATTTGCAAGTGGGAGGCCAGGGTGAGTGGCGAGTTTACGCCAGTACAGGTTCGGAATCCGGAAGTGCGGCCGATTGCCGGTCGCTCTAAGCTAGTGGGCGATGAGCTCGCGGGAAAAACAAAACCCCGGTCGAACAACCGGGGTTCAAGAGGCAACGAATAATTAACCGAGCAGCTTCAGTGCGACTTGCTGGGCCTGGTTGGCCTGGCCGGCGACTGAAACGCCTGCCTGCAACAAAATCGAGTTGCGGGTCAGTTCGGCTGTTTCTTCAGCGACATCCGTGTCGCGGATGCGTGAATTGGCAGCTGACAGATTCTCGTGCGCGACCGCCAAATTGGAGATCGTGGAGTTCAGTCGGTTCTGCATGGCTCCGAAGTTCGCGCGCATGGCATTTACGGAGATCATTGCAGTGTCGACCACACTCAAGCTCTGCTGAGCCTGTTCCTTGGTTGCCAAACTCTCAGCTACCATGCCGAGGGCTTCCAGGGATGAGTTTGCCGCCGAGGCGTTGAAACTGATGCGGTCTTTGAACGGATCGTTGTGCACATCGACTTGAATATCGATAATGCCGCCGGTTCCGTTCAAGAGGTCGCGGCCGTTGAACTGGGTGACTTCCGACACCCGCTGCATCTCAGACTTGAGCTGCTGGTATTCAACGTCGAGGAACTTCCTCTCGGTTTCGCCAATCGTGTCGGAAGCCGCTTGCACGCCCAGCTCTCGCAGGCGTATCAGCATATTCGACATTTCTTGGAGGCCGCCTTCGGCCACTTGCACGAGCGATACGCCGTCTTCTGCGTTTCGCGAAGCTTGCTTATATCCGCGGATAAGTCCGCGGAGGTTTTCACTGATGGCCAAACCCGCGGCGTCGTCAGCAGCTTGGTTAATTCTATAACCAGAGCTGAGGCGCGCCAGAGATTTTTCCAGGCCCATGTGGGTTGAACGCAAATTCTTCTGCGCGTTCAAGGACGCCACGTTCGTGGAGATCCTGAGTCCCATTATTATCCTCCTTGCATCCCTTATCCTCCTTGATAAGTGCCATCCAATTGGCAAACGAGCGCATTCTACGCCCGGTTAATATGTAACGGTTCCAGATCCTTCTTTCACCGTCTTAGAATGAGATCGGCATAATTTGCCTAAGAGTTGACTGCGACATTGGACCAGTTCGGTGTTGCGCGCTCGGATACCAAAGTCGTGATCCGATAAGAATCTGGATGAACACTTCACGCCCGCCCGCCGCGCCACCGCTGTGGCAACTCATCGTCGTGGGAATCGCCGGATTCTCGGTGGCCGCTTTTGCGGGATATAAGGTGCTATGGCGCAAAGATCCACTTTCAAAAGCGGATGCCTCAGCGGCGGTGGGAAGGTCCGCATCCGTCACACCGCCGTCCTCGGCGCAATCGTCATCGCCCGCGCCGGCGCCCGCGGTGAGCCCAGCTTCCTCGCCCCCGTCATCGACCTCCATACCTACGCCAACGCCCACTCCCCCAAAGGAATATCCGCTCCCGCCTCACATTGCCGGCACTCGACTCGACTATCGCATTCATATGCAGTCCGCGCGAACCGGCAACCAGCTGACGAACGAAACGTGGGTCGTGGCAGAGGTCACGTCGGACCGAATGAAGTGGGTGGTCAATGGGGAGCAAACAAGTGAGAGTACTCTCAATCCGTTTGTTCCCATGCTCGAAACGGGAAAGCTGGCGGGCCGGGAGGACATTAGTCGAACCATGAGCGGCGACCCGATGACCATTTTCCCGCTGGCGCCCGGCAAATCTTTTCGCGTCACAATCTCAGGGCGCAATGCGGCTCAACAGGGGAGCAGCTACGACTACCGCTGTTTCGTGACGGGATTTTTCAAGGCGAAGTCTAGAGTCGGGGAACTCGATGTTGTGGAAGTGAAATGCACGGCTGCAGGTCAGGGGATGAGCTATACGGCTCGTTACCTCTATGCTCCATCAATCGGCGCCAACATTTATTATGAACGAAAGCCCGCAAAACCGGGCGGCATCGCGATGGTGCGCGAGCTTTTGGCCATTCAAAGGCCAGCAAAGTAATATTCAAAAATTATTTACAGCCGGTACCCGGAATCGTGACCACATCGGTGATTTGAAAGTTGATACCGGTCGACGTATTGGCGTCGAGGAACTTACCGCCACCGGCTTGGGTCATCTTGGTGAGGCGAGTGGCCGCGTTCGGATCGGCGTTTCCGTAGTAAATGGCATTAAAGGTCACTTGGCCAGGGACTTTGTTCACGATGGTCTGCACCTTTGCGGCCAGGGTCGCGTCGTCGACATGGGGATTGGGCATTCCATCCGAGATAAACACCACGACCCACTTGGTTTGGGCGGTGCGGGCGGTGTCGAGTTCGAGAGCCGTGGCTCCGAGGTCCAAGGCCGCGACGTAGGGTGTTTCGCCTGAATCGGGGATGGTTTTAAAGGTATCGATCGCCTGTTGAAACACGGTCGAGCTGTTGGCGAAGGCGGGAGTCGTTAAATTGTACCCGATTAAGGCCGAGCTAGTCGAACCCGAGAAATAGGTGAAGCCGTAGTGGAAGTTCGTTTTTGCCGTGTATTGATTTTTCAAGTTCTGCAATGCGCCCGCGCGCTTGACCTTGCCGGTGTCGGTTCCAACATAGCCAGTGTAATTACTTGTATTGGAGCCTGACACATCCACGATAAAGAGGAACTTCACCGGCACAGTGATCGATTGCAGAGTGTCTTGGCAGGGCTGGTTGAGCGTCCCGTCGGCGTCGTCGCCTCCGCCGCCGGTCCCATTTGAGCCTGCGCCCCCGGCCGAGAGTTTCTGGTTCGAGCAATTCACAATGGCAAAGAGTGAAAGGCTCAGCATCAGGCTTAAGGATTTCGAGATAGGGGTGATCATGTGGGAATGAATTTGCAAGGCCAATACCCCTGATTTCAGCTTAGGGGCCAATAGGAGCGAGGTTGCTGTCTAGAAATTGGACAGCAGTAAAGTCAGCCGTGAGTTGTACACGGACTGGGCATTTAAATAAGGGGAGGAGACCTCCCCCTAATCGCAGGAAACTTAAACTAACGAATCAGAGCGACCGGAGTTACCGGGTTGGGCCTATTCATCCATGAATAGCCCATAGTGAGTTAAAGACCATGAACCAGTCGAACCAGGACTAACGAGCGATTAACTCATTAGCCTTGGAACGTACGATTCAAGAGGCTTAATGCCGTCTGGGCGGTTTGATTCGCCTGTGCCAGCACGCTTGTACCCGCGTTCAACAAAATGTTGTTTCGGGTGAGTTCGGCGGTTTCTTCTGCCACATCCACATCACGAATCCGTGAGTTGGCTGCGGACATGTTCTCCACGCTGACCGAAAGGTTCGAGATCGTGGATTGCAATCGGTTTTGAATCGCACCAAAATCCGCGCGCATGGCGCTGACCGAGACGATCGCTTGGTCGATGGCCGAGAGAGTGTTTTGCGCACTCGCTTTATCGGCGACCGAGGTCAAGTTCACGCCTAGGGCCGCGCTGT
This sequence comes from Bdellovibrionales bacterium, assembly GCA_022842925.1. Classification (GTDB taxonomy): domain Bacteria; phylum Bdellovibrionota; class Bdellovibrionia; order Bdellovibrionales; family UBA1609; genus JALHOQ01. The sequence goes on along the minus strand of JALHOQ010000029.1, from coordinate 7,085 downwards.
TCGCGTCGGCTTTCGATGCGTCAAAAGACAATCTGTCGATATTCGGATCGTTCCGGGTTCCGACTTGGAAGTCCAGAATGGATCCGGTTCCGCTTAAGAGCTGCGTTCCGTTGAACTCGGTTCCGTCGGCAATACGGTCAATCTCTGAAACGAGCTGATCGTATTCCACGTTTAGGAACTGACGCTCAACCGGGCCGATCGTGTCTGATGCGGCTTGTACGGCGAGTTCGCGTAAGCGGATCAGGATGGAGCTGATTTCGTTCAAGCTGCCCTCTGCAACTTGTACGAGCGAAACGCCATCCTGTGCGTTTCTCGAGGCTTGTTTTAAACCTCGTATTTGGGCTCTTAAGTTCTCGCTGATCGCGAGACCTGCGGCATCGTCACCCGCTCGGTTGATTCGATATCCTGAGCTTAAGCGCTCAAGACTCTTATCCAACCCGAGCTTCGTACCCATCAAATTCTTCTGGGCATTGAGCGAAGCCGTATTGGTATTAATACGTAACCCCATATTTCCTCCTCCTTGAAGATCTGGCCATCGTCCTTGATGACCGCCGCAGACCTCATTGCCCGCGGGGGATTTCTTCTACCCAATGGATCGGGTGTCTCATTTTGAGGCTAAAGGGAGTGAGTGCATTTCTGGACCGGAGTCGAGCGTAAGCCGGTCTAGAGGCCGGTTCGCGGCTCCTCGCACTTCATTCCCGTCGTCTGCTGAACGGCGAGAAACTCCTGTACGCCATCCTGATTGGCGGGGTCCAAGGCGAAGGCTTGGCACCAGCTGCGGTTGGCGTCCCCGAGGCGGCTCTGCATCTTTTGCACACGAGCGACGATTCGACCCATGCGACTGAGAGAGGGCTTGGTTGTGAGATTGGCTTTGATAAAATCGGGATTGGTAAACAGGACTTCGATCTCGCTTACGATGCGGTCGAAGCGCTTCAGCTCCCAATATAAAACGGCCAGGTTGCCGACTGGGCTCACGAGCATCGGCTCTATCCGGTGGGCTTCGCGAAAATGTTTCTCCGCGAGATCCAGACGTCCAGCTTGAAACTTCACTACGCCGATGGTCGTGTGCCCAACGAAGCTATTGGGATTGTAGTCGAGCATGGCGGTAAAAAACGTATCACTGTCCTTCCAGGTATGGGCGTGTGAGAAACTCATTCCCATCCACACTGAAATCATAACGGCCAACAGAACTTTCAGCTTCGGAAACTGCGTCGCCAGCGCGCAGATTCCCATCACCGGTCCGAACCAGGCCAAATAAACGTAGCGGTCGGCCACCGACGACTGCGCTTGCGCCATAAACGGAATAATTCCCAAAACCGGCCCCAAAATCAGGCCGAAAAATATCCAACCTTCAAAATATTTCGGCTTCTTGAAGATGCGGGCCAGAATGGCGGTGGCGAGAGCGGCCACAAACAGAGCGGCGGGCAGCAAAAACCATTTCTTCGCCAAAACAATCTCGGGAATCCGGCCGTAGTCGGCGGCCAGCGGAAACGGCACCAAGATTTTTTGGATATAGAAGCCGAGGATATCGGCCATGATGATAAAACGATCGGGAAAAAGCGCCGGCACTTTGACCATGGCTTCTAAATTCTCTTGTTGAACCATCTTGTTCACGATCAGCACGCCGATGGCCGAAACTAACCAAACGGACAGCGTGATCCAGCGGGCCGGGCTCAGTCGACCGCGAAACTCCTTTAGCACCAACAATGCCACCGGCAGCGGCGCCAAAGTCGCCTTGGCCAGCAAACCCAAAACGAAGAGAACCGTGGCGAAGATATAGGCCCTGCGGCTCTCGCGCTCCCAAAGAATCAAAGCTGCGGCGAGACCAAATGCGGTCGACACCAAATCGCGCCCGCCTGAAATCCAAACCACCGATTCGGTCTGCAACGGATGAAACATGTAAGCGAGCGTGCCCAACCACAAAATACCTTTGCCACGGCCAACGCCAGCGGGCGTCTCAGGAAGAGACAGCTTAAGGAGTCGGTAAATCATCCAACCATTCAGGCTGTGGAGAACTACGTTGAATATGTGGAAAGCGAGCGGCGTGGAGCTAATGGCATAGACCAAAGTCCAGAGACTGTAGATCACCGGTATATATAGAGCGTAGTAAGACTCACTCCAGAACTTCAGCCACTCGCCGCTAACGAGCGCCGGATTATTGATGATGTGAGTGGAATCGTCCCAATATAGGAATTTGCCCGAAAATCCGGGGAAGAAGACGGCAGCAGAGAGTGCGAGTAGCAAAATGAGACGGGCCATTTGTTGTTCTCAACAGCATGGCAGATATCTCAACTTGAGAAAAGCTCGCCGTCTAAAAAACTGTCACGTGCGAACCTTGACTTGAGTGTGTAAAAGCTGTGCATACAACGCCTCCACCCAGGTGCCTCGCGCGCTGGTCAAACCGTTGCTCTGTTCATAAGGCGTCCGACTAACCCTGAGCGAGGAAACGAACAATGAACCGCCGAAGCCTGATCAACGCCGCCGCAGCACTGACCTTCATCATCGCCCCCTACGCCGCAGCTTCAGAACACGAGCAGGCAATCCCCCTCCAGCCTCTCCCCAGCTATGAAGTCAGCCACGAAGCTTCGTTCTTCTCGCCCAAGTCAGCGGATACAATTCAGAACCTAACCATCATCGAGGAAGAGTTAGAAGAAAGTCTCGTCTGGGAAAAACAAGGTTCTTAAGATTTTTTGATTTGCCCCATACGCGCTCGCCGGTTTGTCCCCCACAAGCCGGCGGGCACCCCCTTTTTAACGCCTCCGCATATAAGTCAGAAACGAAAACGGTACGGGCTCCGTACGATCGCGCTGCTCGACCAGTTCAAACTCGGTCGGCGACACTTTGGGATAAAGAACGGTTCCCGGAAATTCTTTGTGAATCCGGGTCAGATAAATCACATCCACCATTGGCAGCGACTGTTTATAAATCTCGCCTCCACCAATAATAAAAATCTCCTCGCCATATTTTGAAGTTTGCGATTTGGCGTACTCAACAGCGGCCTCGATATTGGGTCGCACCACGACGTTGGGCGCCGCCGGTTTAAAGTCCGCCTGCCGGGTCACGACGATATTCAGACGCTGAGGTAGTGGATGGCCGACGGAATCGAAAGTTTTTCGGCCCATGATAATGGCTTTGCCCTTGGTCTTCTCGCGGAAGAACTTCATATCTTCGGGAATATCCCAGGGCAGCGTATTGTTGCCACCGATCACATCATTTTTGGCCACCGCCACAATATGCGACAGGATCATACGGAAACCGGGGCTTTAATAGCCGGATGCGGATCGTAGTTTAGCAATTCAAAATCTTCATACTTAAAGGCAAAAATGTCTTTCACCTCGGGATTGATTTTCATCTGTGGAAGGGGCCGCGGCTGACGTGTCAGCTGCAAACGGGCCTGATCAAGATGGTTGCTGTAAAGATGCGCGTCGCCGAGCGTATGCACAAACTCTCCGGCCTTGTAGCCGCAGACCTGAGCCATCATAAGTGTAAGAAGGGCGTAGCTCGCGATATTAAACGGCACGCCGAGAAAGATGTCGGCGCTGCGCTGATAAAGCTGGCATGAGAGGGTGCCCTTCGCCACATAAAATTGAAAAAATGCATGGCATGGTGGCAGCGCCATCTGATCAATTTCACCGGGATTGAAGGCTACGACCAAGTGGCGTCGAGAATCCGGATTTTCTTTAAGACCTTTCACCAGAGTGGCGATTTGATCGAGTTCGGTGCCATCGGGCCGCTGCCAATGCCGCCACTGGGCTCCGTAAACCCGGCCGAGTTCACCCTCGGGCGAAGCCCACTCGTCCCAAATGCTGACTTTGTTTTCTTTCAAATACTGAACATTGGTCTCTCCGCGAAGAAACCAGAGCAGCTCATGAATGATCGACCGGAGATGGGCCTTTTTGGTCGTCACCAGGGGAAAGCCCTGCTGCAGATCGAAGCGCATTTGATGGCCAAAAACGGAGATCGTGCCGGTGCCGGTTCGGTCTTCCTTGCTCACTCCGTGATCGAGAACATGCTGCATGAGATCCAGATATTGCTTCATGGCCCACACATTAGCCTGAAAATCGAATTTTGGGAAAGTCTAGGCCGCGAGTTTCTTAAGCGCGTCGTTGAAGTCCTCGGTCGCCGAGTCTAAGAGCTTTAAAATATAAACGAAATTATCGGCGTGAACGGGCTTTTCAAAACAGTCCGTCGCGCCAGCGCCCTTTAAATCGTTTTTCATGTCGCGTGCCGAGGGATAATTCGACATGGTAAAAATCAACGCGGTGGGACCCAATTCGTGCCGCAACTGGCGCACAAATTTTACGCTTTCGGAATGGCCCGGGATGACATCGATAAAAATGCTTTTGACGCCGTTTTGAATGGCCCACGCCACGCCCTCTGTGTAATCGGAAAACGAACTCACGTTGAAGCCGAGGAGGCGAAATTTTTCTTGTAGAGTCATGCGATAGTTCGGTTGCCGATCGATCAATACGATCGGGCTGGCATTTTGCCGTTCCACGGCCTCCCAAGGATTATGGGCCGGGCGCGGAAAGGAGAGTACAAATTCGGTACCCTTTTCTTCATTGGAGTTGAAGCTTAGGTCGCCTTCGTGCACCTGCATAATGGCCTTGCTCACCGCGAGACCGAGGCCGGTGCCCTGGCCCTCGTTTTTGGTGGTAAAAAACGGTGTCATCAGGTTTTTTTGAATCGGTTTGGGTATAACTGGGCCGTTATTCCAGATCACGAGCTGCTCCCAGTCTCCGGCTTCACGGAACGAAATCTTGATGCGCCGATCGTGGGCATTTTGTTCGAGCGCGTAAATGGCATTGCTCATGATGTTCAGTATGATTTGCTCGATTTGAACGGCGTCGCATTTGATCGGCACCGGCCGGTCGAATTCGAATTCGAGTTGAACGTCGATTTCGGCCAGTTGAACCTTTAAAAAATCCACGGCATTCAGCGCGACCTCGGCTACGTCCACGATATGAAGACGCAACTTCTGGTTTCGCGACATCCGATTCATCTTGTTAATGATCCGGCTCATGCGCTGGCAGGCTTTGATGATCTCCAAAACCTGTACGCGGATTTCTTCCCGGGGAAAGTGCTCTTTATCGAGCATCAGCTCGATGTTCTCGGCAAAGCCTTGCGCCACCATCAGGGGGTTGTTGATCTCGTGGGCCACGGACGCCGAAAGCCGACCCATTTCGGCAAGCCGAGTCAGGTGCATGAGTTCTTGCACATGCTCGGGTATTTCTTCATGCAAGACGGATATCTTAGGCCGCTTGTTTTTCGCCGGCATCGTCAATTCCTAGCTTGTTGCGAACCATCTTCATGAGTTCCTGATGCCGTACCGGTTTGACGAGCACATCCTGCACGCCCATTTGCGCGGCAGAGATAATTTTATCCCTCTCCGGGAAGCCGGTGACGATAATCATCGGCGTTTGAATGCCCTGATCCCGGAGGAAGCGCACGACATCGATTCCAGTTTTGAGGGGCATCTTAAGATCGCACAGAATCAAATCAAACTCTTTGCCGCTTTGAAAAATCTGAATCGCATGCGAACCGCTTGCGGCCAGAGTGACATTGTAGCCCGATTGGAACAATTTCGATTGAAGCATAAAGCGCATCGATTCATCGTCGTCGATGACTAAGATCTGCGGTTTTGCTACGACTGCGTTCATGGGGTCCTCCGTTAACGTACCACGTCAAGAACTCTTGTTATGCTATCTTTTCGGTTTGAATTAGCTAGACCTAAAGCCAGGATAAGCCTTTAGGTTCAAGATGAGACACTGTTCGCATCATTTTGAACAGGTCGTGATTCAAACAAGGATTATTTGATGGATGTACGTGACCCTGTACACGGTCATATCGCTCTGGCCGACGCCGAAGTTTTAGTCTTGGATTCCCGTCCCTACCAGCGTCTGCGGGCCATAAAACAACTCGGTTTTTCGGAGTTCAGCTTCCCTGGGGCCACACATAACAGATATTTACACTCGCTCGGCGTCTGCCATCTCGCAGGGCTGGCGTTCGACAGCATTTTCGTAAATTTTAAATTCTCGCGCGACGAGGTTCGCCGTCGCCTGCGGCAAACTGTGCGCTTGGCCGCTCTTCTGCACGATATCGGCCATGGCCCTCTCTCCCACGCCTCAGAAGAAGTGATGCCGAAGGTGGGCGAATTGGCGGTCGGGGCCTATTCGCGGCGGTTGCGGCCAGTGGATCCATTGCGGCAGGCCGACCATGAGGATTATACGATTAAGTTCGTGACGGATTCCTCCCTAACCGAGGTTTTGAAGTCTGGGTTTCCCGACATTGAGCCCTATCATATCGCCTGTCTGATCGATAAATCTCTCACCGACAAAGATGACTTCTTTAAAGAGGGCGGACTCGATTTTCGCACCATTCTCTCGCAAATCGTAAGTTCAGAGATGGATGTGGATCGAATGGATTACTTGGAGCGAGACGCCTACTTTTGCGGGACCAACTACGGCAAAGTCGAGATGGATTGGCTGATAAAGAATTTAACCTATCACACCGTGGAGGGGCGGTTGCACTTGGCTTTGAATCGCCGGGCTTTGTATACCTTTGACGACTTTCTGCTGTCCCGCCACCATATGCACCTGATGGTGTATTTCCATCATAAAAGCATCATTTTCGAAGAGCTTTTGTACCGCTACCTGACGTCCAAGGATTGTTCCTTCCAGGTGCCGGCGGATATCGAAAAATATGTCGAATGCACGGATTGGGCCCTGTTCCAACATCTGGCTCAAGTCGACAACGAGTGGGCCCGGCGTATGACCGAGCGGCGTCCCTATAAAATGCTTTTTGAATTGCATAGCAACCTCACTGACGAGGGCGGGCGCCCGCAGGCTGTCAAGACCGCCCTTGAACAGGCGGGTATTCCGGTCATCCACGCCAACTCCCAGGCCCGGCTGAGTAAGTATCACGGCGGCAGCGAGATGGATAAGGCGCTTATGATTTACGTCGTCGATCAGTATGACTTCAAGGCACGGCCGTTTCCGATCGAAGAGGCAACGGAGATCTTTGCCCGATACGAGAACACGCGCAGTATCGACCGCCTTTATGTCGCTCCTGAGGACTTTGAGTGC
>JALHOQ010000028.1 GCA_022842925.1 Bdellovibrionales bacterium | reverse complement strand
TTTTTGCATTTCAGGTTCCAATCGCGATGGCCAATACGGATAGTACGTTGGTCACAGTCGGTAAGAACAAAGTTACGACCCAGGATTTCAAACGCCGCCTGGACGACATTCGTCGTCAAGCCATGAATCCGCCCACGCCTGAGCTCTTCTTGGAGGATATGATCCGCTTCGAAATCGGAGCGCAGGAGGCCGAAAGGCTCAAGTTGCACGAGGATCCATTGGTTAAAGACCGTTTTAAACAGGTTCTTTACAACGCCCTGCTCGAAAAACAGATCGGCGGTAAGGTCGGCGATATCAAGATCTCTGAGAAAGAGATGCGCGAATTCTACCAAAAAAATCCCGAGCTGCGGCTCTCCCACATTCTGATCGAGCTCAAAGAAAATGCGACAGCCCAGGAACGCGATACGACCCGCCAGCGCGCAAGTGAATTTTTGGCTGAGATTCGCAAAGCCAAGCGGCCGTTCGAGGACTTCGTTAAGCTTTACAGCGACGACATGGCGACCAAAGAAACCGGCGGCGATATTGGCTTTCAATCGCGAGTGACCCTTGCGCCGATGATCTACGATGCCGCTATGAAATTGAAGCCAAATGAAGTGAAGGGGCTTATCGAAACCAAATTTGGCTTCCATATTATTAAACTGCTCGAGCGCCGGACCTTCGACATGGCTGATAAACACCAGATTCGAGCCGCGCTCTTTGACGATAAGCGTGCGCGGATTTTTGACGAGTATTTCGCCAAAGTGAAAAAGTCCTACAAGGTCGATGTGAATAAAGAGGCTCTGAAATCCGTTACCAAGTAGTCCCGCGGTACTTGACCGCGCTCAGTCTTGCTCTCCTCTCCGCATGCACTTTTTCACCCACATCGTTGAAGAAAAAGGTCGTGGTCGATATCGATGGCCGTCAGTTGACGGCCGAAGCCTTCGCGCACGAGCTTGCGTATCGCTTGCGCGATCAGGATGCACTGTCGGCTAAAGATCCAAAGTATCTGGGCATCGTTAAGGCCAAGATAGTCGAGGAGTTTATAGTCCAGACGATTAGCGAAGAGTGGGCCAAAGAGAATGATGTGATCGTCAAAGCCGAAGATCTGGATAACGAAATTCGCCAGGTTCAGGTCAGTTACCCGGACGACCTTGCTTTTCAACAAGCCTTAGCCGAGCAGGGAATTACCTTTCGCGATTGGAAGGCCCGCCTGCAATCCACATTGCTGCAAAAGCTGGTGTCACAGAAAGTGATCGCGGAAGCACCCGCTCCCACCGACGTCGATATGCAGGCCTACTATAGGGAACACGATAAGGATTTTGCCGTCCGTGAGACCGCGCAAATCCGGCAGATCCTTGTGGGCACGGAAAGCGATGCGAAATCCATCGAAGGTGAATTGAGATCTGGAAAAAAACTAACCGATCTGGCCAAAAAGTATTCGATTTCGCCCGAGGGACCCCAAGGAGGAATGGTCGGATGGGTCGAAAAAGGACTGACGGACGTCTTTGAATCGGCCTTCCGCATGAAGCAGGGGCAAAGAAGCCCCGTGGTCAAAAGCTCGTTCGGCTACCATATTTTTGAGGTGGTAGGCCGCAAGCCCGCGCGCAGCCAAGGTTTCAACGAAGTGAAAGACCAGATTAAACGTATTTTAATGGAAAAAAACAAACAATCGCTCTATCTTGCCTGGTTGGAAGAGCGTGTGCGCAAGTCTAGAGTTTTTAAAGACCAGGCTTTTATCGACGCCCTAAAAGTGGAGACGAAACCGCAGTGAGAATTTGGATCGCATTTTTTGTCTTTTTTCCGTTCATGGCCGGCGCCAAACCTGTGGATAAGATTGTGGCCATTGTGAATGAACAGATCATCACGCTCTCCGACCTGGAGAAATTTAAAAAACGAATCGATGGGGGCGGCCTGGTCGACGATGCTCTGCTCAAGTTGACCGATGCTCCATCTCTACTCCGCGACCGGAACGCTCTTCTCAACCACCTCGTCGACGAAAAGCTACTGGATTCGGAAGTGAAAAGAAAGAACCTCGAAGTGACGATTGAACGGGTCGAGCAAGAGATTCGTAATATCGCAAAGACTAATAACATTTCCCGTCAGCAACTGACCGATGCGCTGAAAGTCAAAGGCGTTGGCATGGCCCAATACCAAGACTTTATTAAGACGAGTCTCGAAAGACAGTCGCTGATCGAGCGCGAGGTCACGAACAAGATTCGGATCAGCGACGAGGATATCAGCTCCTACTACCTTTCCAAAAAAGGCCCCTCGGGCGCACAGATCTATGAGTATACGCTGGCCCATATTCTCTTCTCGTCTAAGACGGGTGGAGAAAACGGAGCTCTCGCGCGCGCCAAATCCGTTGAGGACAAGATCCGTGGCGGTCAGGCTTTTGAAAAGCTGGCCGAGCAATTCAGCGAAGATCCCAATTTCACTAAGGGAGGTTTGCTCGGAGTGTTTAAAGCCGGGGAGATGAGCAAAGAAATCGATGCGGCGGTTCGAAAACTCGGGCCAGGTGAAGTTACGCCTGTCACCAAAACTCCTGCTGGCTACCATTTGATCAAAGTTACCAAACGCACTCTCGTTTCAGACCCTCAGCTCGAGGAGCAGCGAGAAGACATCCGGCGCACCCTTTATGCCGACGCCTTTAAGCGGCAATTCCGCTTATGGCTGAATCAGAGGCGCGATGAGTCCTTTATCAAGATCAACGGCTTCTAAAAAGATACGAATCGCCATCACCACAGGTGATGTCACCGGAATCGGCTGGGAAGTCACCGTCAAGGCGCTCAACAACTTGAAAGCCAAATCCGGTGTCCAGTTTTTGGTTTACCGCTCTCCGGGTCGCCTGCCCTCAGCCCCAAAGATCCGCCACTTCAAAAGCATTCAAGTGGCCGACTTGAAGGCGGGACTGGCCCAACCGTTCGATCCAAAAAAGGTAATAGAGATCTTAAGCCCCCTCCCGCCGCCCCTATGGGTGGAAGGCGCCGCTCAGGCCTGCATGACAGGTGACCTTCAAGCTCTTGTCACGGCTCCGCTATCCAAAACTTCGATAATCGAAGCGGGCCTTAAAGATATCGGTCACACGGAAATTTTGCAGCGGATCAGCGGCCGACCAGATTTGTTTATGGGCTTTATCGGCAATAAGTTTAACGTGCTTCTGGGAACCGGCCATAAGCCTCTTGTGGAGGCGATTCAGAGCTTGAATTTACATCATTTGGCCAAAGTCTTTCAAGCGACTCGGCTTTTTATAAAAGCACTTCCCGCCAAGCGAAGACGCCTACCAGCGGCTCTAGTCGGGGTAAATCCCCATGCGGGAGAGAGCGGACTCATCGGACGTGAAGAGGGCTGGATCCGTGGTCTTATTGAAGATCAGCGATCGCGCGGACTGCGGATTGCCGGTCCACTTGTTCCCGATGCCGCCTTTTTACCGCGAAATTGGCCTTTGTTTTCGACCTATATTTGCCTCTATCATGATCAGGGGTTAATTCCATTCAAGATGGTCCACGGATTTTCAAACGGGGTGCACCTGACCCTGGGACTTCCGTTCGTGCGTACCAGCGTCGACCACGGCACCGCTAAAGATTTGTTCGGCAAGAACAAAGCCGAATTCGGTTCCATGCGCGATGCAATTGTAACGGCCATACGACTACATAAGGAGATGCCGCAATGAAGATGAATCCTGTTATATTTCGCGAGTACGATATTCGGGGCGTTTACAATTCCGACTTCGATCGCGGCTTCGCGCTTGAGCTGGGGAAGGCTTTTGTCTCCTATGTGCGCGGAAAAACCGGAATCAAAAACCCCCGCCTGACATTGGGTCATGACGCCCGTCTGTCTTCGCCCGAGGTTACCGCCAGCCTAGCGGAAGGCTTTAAAACCTCGGGAGCCCATGTCATTCATCTTGGACTGGTGACCTCCCCCATCAGTTACTTTTCAACGTTTACCGTTGAAAACGTTCAAGGTGGGATAATGGTGACGGGCAGTCATAATCCACCCGACTACAACGGTTTTAAAATCTCTTTCGGACGATCGACGATTTTTGGCGATGAAATCAAGCAGCTGGAAAAAATCATCCTCGCCGGAGACTTTGTCAGCGGGCCGGGGAGCGAAGAAAAAATCGACATCCTCACCCCCTACGTGGAGCGATATAAAAAGGAATTTGGCGTGATGGCCCCGACTCCGATCGTGCTCGACTGCGGAAACGGAGCCGCCGGATGCGTTGCCAGGCGCCTGTACGAAGCGGTCGGGTTGAAACCTAAGATTCTTTTTGAACAACCTGATGGAAATTTTCCCAATCACCATCCAGACCCCACAGTCGAGAGCAACTTGGTCGCCCTGAAGGAAGAGGTGTTGAGTTCGAAAGCGGCTGTCGGGATTGGGTTTGACGGAGACGCGGATCGGATCGGACTGATCGCGGGCGACGGCCGTTTCGTTCTCGGTGACGAAATGATGGCGTTGATCGCTCAGGATATTTTACAGGAGCACAAGGGCGCTAAAATTATCGGCGACGTAAAGTGCTCGGACCGGATGTTCGATTTCGTAAAACAAAATGGCGGCAAACCTATTATGTGGAAAACCGGACACTCTCTGATCAAAGAGAAGGTCAAACTCGAGAAGGCCCCCTTCGGCGGCGAGCTTAGCGGTCATATCTTTTTTGCTGACCGCAACTATGGATATGACGACGCTCTATACGCCGGCCTCCGGGTGGTTGAGATTCTCGCTAAGAATAAAAAGACAATCGGAGAACTACTTGAAAAACTGCCTCCTTCTTATTGCACGCCCGAAATCCGCATCGATACGACCGAAGAGAAGAAGCATGCCATCGTCGCCAAATTGAAGGACCGCTTCGCGCGCCCGTCGAGTGAATACGCGGTCAATTTGATCGACGGTATTCGCGTGAGTTTCGCCGATGGCTGGGCGTTGGCGCGGGCGTCGAATACTCAACCGGTTCTTGTTCTTCGTTTCGAATCGACTTCCGAGGAGGGCTTGGAGAGGATCAGGAACTCTTTCGAGTCGGTTGTGAAGCCGATGTTATAGATAGGTTAAATTCAATAATCAAACCACTCAAGTAGCCCGCGGCTAAATACTGCCGCAGGTTCTCAAGATCGACCGCCTTCATCAGGACTTCGTTCACCTGATTGGCGAGAAGACGCTTTTTCTGTTCGGGCTGAATCTTCCTTCCATTGCGCAGATACATAAAGTGTTTGTTATTCTCTTTTAGGTAAATATAGGCCTTAAAATTTACCGCGACGGCGCTCGACATATCGATGACATTAAGAGCGTACATGCCTCCGGGCGCAGCTTTCGGCTGGGGTAGGGGACCTGCACTCCGGAAGAAGGCCACCCCTACCTCACGTTTTTGATGGGCGGTCATAAAGTGGAAGCCGGCCTTGTTGTCCGCCCAGGCCACAAACTCCACGGCAGGGAGTTGCGTCCAAAAGCCCGTGGTCACTTTTCCGGCCACGTTCATTGAATTGAAAGCGGTTCGAATTTCCACCTCACAATCCCGCAGAAAAGCTTCACGCGCGCTAAGGTCGGGAGCCTGCCAAACCACTACGAGGTATCCTGGCATGGCCTCGGACTCGATGGGGAACACACCGACATAGGTGATTTCTTCCAAGGGAAGAGGCGGAGTCCCTTGTGGGGTTTTGCAGTAGCGGGCCATCGCCGCTTCAACTGCCTTTTGCATCAAACTCTGCGCCGCAAACGCTGGATCTTTGGCGGCTCGTTCGGCCGCTTCTTTTTCTTTAGTCAGCTTTTCCTGACGCTTTTTTTCTTCGTCGATTGATTGAAGGCGTCCGGCCGCACGAGCATCGGCACTCTCAAGTGTGGTGCTCTTGCCCTGTTGAGCGGGTGGAAGGGTGTCGTATTCCATCAGAGGAACCTTATCACCGCTACTGGACGTGGACCTCGTCCCATCGGCCGCTTCCTGAGCCGCCTTATGTGCAGCCGCTACCTCTTCGAGCGATTGCCCCGCTTGTCCCTTATTCTTGTTCGCCCTACCTTCGAAGCTCGGCCCGAGTGAGCTCGGCCCCTCTCCCCCAGTCGAAGCTGACATCTGAGGCACAGACTCGTTTGGAGACTCGGTCACCGGTTCGACTTCCGAGCCATCTTCCCCCAGTAATGATTTTTTGAGTGCGCCTACATCGAGCGATTTTCCGGCAAGCATGTTTCCGGGTGTGTTCGAGGGCTCTCCCCCAGACAAATCTTTTAAGCTCTTTCTTGGTCCTCGCGATTTCAGCGAAGACGTTGGGTTTGCAGAATCTCCACCTGAATCGGAATCTTGGTCGCCGAGGTTGGCCTCGGAGTTTGGTTCAGATCCGGAGCCAAAACCGTTCTCGGGGCCGCCGGCAACGCCTGAAGTGCCCGAAAGGGCGGTCATATCGCCACCGCTTTGGGTCTGCGAGTCGCTGGGCGCCGTACCCTGTCCCTTCACCATCTGTGCGCCTTTATCGCGTGTAGCATTGGCAGAACTCTTTTGCATAATCACGCCGGGACCATTAGCGGCGGTTCCACCGCCCCCTTTAACTTTCACGATATTGCTGCCGCTGTCCCTCTCCCGAGCCTCCCGCTCGCCGGCGGATCTATCTTCGGTCTTGATGTTGAATCGCTCTGCGAGAATTTTGCGAATGGAGCGATGAATGCTGGGCCCACTAGCTTGGCCGTTAATCTTGTGTCGCAACTTGCTGTTGTTTAGCTTAGCACCCGACTGGGCATCTCCGCTCTCGGTAAAACCTAAACAGGTCAAGTTGAAGGTCTGAGAGATAAGGTCGGGGAGCTTTGCGATTCGAGGGCTGGGATGACTGAAGCTGATCAGGACGAAGTCCGGCTTTTTATCTGCTAGGTGCTCAATAGCTTTTGTTAAGTCGCTGATTACGGTGGTGGGCCAACCGCGACGCGTGAGAAATGACCCCGCTTGGTTTAGCTGATTCGGATTTTTACAAATGATTAGAACTTCGACCTCTATATTATCAAGGTCGATTTCCTGAGGTGCCGGCGCTGCTTTGCCTGAATCTTCTGACATCCGAAAAGAACTCCAATTTCCTCAGAGTTCTTATCGGGTTATGCTGCTTATGAATGAATAAATTTGCGGTGTTTTACTAAATTTTGATCATGCCGGCCGCGACAATCAGCCAGGTCAAAATGAACAACGACTCGATCAAAGCTAGACCAATCATCATTGGAACAAACATGCTTTTGCTGGCTTGCGGATTGCGTGCAATGCCTTCCATCGCCGAAGCACCGACTCGACCTTGGCCCATGGCGGCACCAAAGGCACCTAGACCTACCATCAAGCCCAAAGCCAACGCTCCTAGACCGCTCACTCCGCTGGCGGCGGCGGCTTGTGTGGCTTCCTGGGCAAGTGCCGGAAGCGAAGCGAACAATGCTACGAACAGAACTACTGCTTTTCTCATATACTTTTTCTCCCTTAGTGATCGTGAGATATGGCCAACGATATGTAAATCATCGAGAGCATCGTGAATACGAATGCCTGCATTGATGCCACGAAGATTCCCATACCATAAAAAATAACCGGAACTGGAATAAACCACATGCTCTCGAACATGCCCACGAAAACGCTAATCACGGTGTGGTCGGCCATAATATTGCCGTAAAGACGCAGCCCCAGAGTCAGCGGCCGCACGAGATGCGAAATCATTTCGATTACAAACATCAACGGCATAAGGAGCAAAACAGGGCCCATAAACTGTTTCACGTAGTGTAGACCGTGCTCCTTGATCCCATAGTAATTGTACATAAAGAAACAAAACAGGCCGAGCGCGAACGTAGTATTGAGGTTGTCAGTAGCGGGTGTCATCCCCGGTATAAGGCCGATCAGATTGTTGAACCATACGAAAAAGAAGATCGAAGCGAACATGGGAACGAATTTTCGGCCTTGCTCTTCCCCGATCACCATATCGGCGATACTGACGATGAATTCGACCACCATCTCATAAAGCCCTTTGAGCGAAAACTTCGACGCGGGTAGCACCGCTTCTGGTCCGCTACCCAAAGCTATTCGACCTGCGACCGCCCCAACCACCAATACAGTTCCAACGGCGGCCGCGGTGGCCACATGGACATTGTCATGGGTTACACCCGGGACGAGTTGCATCCAATTAAAGTGAGCCTGTGCCAATTCGATTTACTCCCATTTCGCAAGTCCCGCTTGAACCAAAGCCGACATGATAAAGGCTGCCATCCCAAGGCCCGCTCCCATGGCATCAAACCACGCCTCGCGGGAAAGATAAAAAATAGCGCCAAGCAAAACCGTGTACTTAACTACAATGATCCCGCTTGTCAGAGCAAACGGTTTTTTATCAAGGATTCGGCTCCATGCCCATACCATGAGCAACAGGTTGGCCGCGATTATAACGATGCCAAGCCCAAATGATGCAGATAGTTGAACATTCCAGATCAGGGCCACCGCCCCAGTTAAAACAACGGCCACCGTGCTTTGCACCAATAGGACGGACTTTAGCTTAAGTTGGATTGCCGGAGGCTTTGGTGTCGTCATCGTCGCCCATGAACTTTTTGATGAGAATGAAGAAGTGAAAAAACCAGCCGATCAATAGGATAAGTATCAAATAGGCGGAGGACTTCTCCCAGCCCATGTACGCGTCCACATACTGGCCCAGCCAATATCCCCCCATGCATAAGCCGACCAACTCGAAACCCATGCCTAGAAACATCATTCCTTTGTTCACGCTATCTCCTTAAGCCTTGCGCGCCCGGCATATTGGTTTTTCGCTCCTTTAAACGCGCAATCCGGATATCTAGGAATTCGGGATTGGGATAGTTTTCCGCCTTCATTTTTTCAAGCACCTCAATCGCCTTGCCGAATTCCTTTTGCTCCTCATAGCAGACGACTAAATTGAGAGCGACGTTTTCACGTTTGGATCGCTCTGGGAATTCGGTCAAAACCTGGCTCCAGCTCTCAGCGGCCGCATGTAAGTTTTTACTCGCCACTTCGATATTTGCCTTCAACATTTTGGCGTCAAATATCTCATCTGGCTCCAGCTTTTTCATCGCCAAAAGAGCTTCAATTTCGTGATTGGCCTGTTCCAAACTGTTCAACTGAAAATGGGCTTTAGCTAGATTTAGCCGATAACGGAACGACTCGTTGGGCGGCAACGAGAGCTTGAGTAGCTTTTCGTACTCGAACACGGCTTGCGTATAATCTTGGAGATTCTCAAAGTAGAGCTGGGCGATCAGGCGTTGGGCGTTGACTCGTTCCTTCGGGTTCTCAGAGCGCAAGACCAAGTGGCGGTAAAAGTCGATGGCCAAGGAATAGTTTTTTGCGTCGATTTGCGCTACCCGACCCCCGAGTCGCGAAACCTCCAGAGATTTACTGTTATCGAGGTTCCGGTCTCGAACGTCGCGAAGGATCTCCAGCGCTTTAGGATATTCGCCTGCTCGGATTAACTCACGGGCGCGGATACGATGAAACCAATCAAAACTCAGTGTGCAGCCGCCGAGCAAAACCACGGATAAGGCGCAAAACATTAGGCGCATCACGTGGTGCCGTTGCCAGTGCTCTCCGGTGTATCGGTTTCATCGCCTTCGTCTTCGAGCAGCGCGACGCTCGTCACAAATTCTCCGTCTTTCAGATTCATCAGTTTCACGCCTTGCGTGTTGCGGCTGATTACCGAAATGTCCGAGCAGCGCATGCGGATCGCCTGACCGGTGTTCGTAGTTAAAAGAATCTGATTATTGTCGGTGACCAAACGGGCGGATACGACGAGACCGACTTTGTCCGTGGTTTTTTGGGTGATCAAGCCCATGCCTCCGCGATTTTGCAAACGGTATTCTTCCATGCTGGTGCGTTTGCCAAATCCATTCGAAGTCACGATAAGGATCGTCTCTTTGCTGTCTTTCGAGATCACTTCCATGCCGACGACTTTGTCGTCTTTGGCCAAGGTTACGCCTTTTACTCCCCGGGCCGCGCGACCCATCGAGCGCACATCCCCTTCGTCGAAGCGGATTGACATGCCTTCGCGAGTGACGATGAAAATGTCATCTTTGCCGGCTGAGATCTTGGCTTCGATCAGGTTATCTTCGAGTTCGATCGTCAAAGCGATCAAACCGCTCGGGCGCGGACGAGAGAATGCGTCGAGAGAAGTTTTTTTGATAATTCCCTTTTCCGTAAGCATGACGATGTAGCAATCGGGCTTGAATTCCTCGACCGGCAATAAAGCGCGAACGCTTTCACCGGAAGCCAACTGTACAACGTTATTGATCGCCTTCCCTTTGCTCGTGCGGGATCCGAGCGGAAGCTCGTGTACCTTAGTCCAATACATTTTACCGCGATCCGAAAAGGAAAGGAGCATGGTGTGCGTGTTGGCGGAAAACAGCCGGCTAACGTAATCTTCTTCCCGCTGCTCGGAGCCCTTCAGACCCTTTCCACCACGTTTTTGCAATCGATATTCGACGGTCGGAATACGCTTGATATATCCCGAGTAGGTCATGGAGATGACCATATCCTCTTTGGCAATTAGATCTTCGATCTGCAGCTCTTCGCTGGAGCGCTCGATCTTGGTGCGGCGGACATCGCCGTAGGCTTTTTTGATTTCTTCTAACTCGCCGACGATGATTTTATAAATCTCCTCGACGCTGCCTAGAACCTGTTTCAACCAAGAAATCATCTTCTGAACTTCGGCCAATTCATCCATGATTTTCTGGCGCTCAAGTCCGGTCAGGCGCTGAAGGCGCATATCTAGAATCGCCTGGGCCTGCTTCTCAGAAAACCCGAATTGGGTCATAAGCCCCGTACGAGCACCTTCGGCCTCTTTAGCGGCGCGAATGGTGGCGATCACAGCATCGATTTGATCAAGCGCCTTCTTTAAGCCCTCAAGAATATGGGCGCGCGCTTCAGCTTTCTTCAAGTCAAAAATACACCGGCGGGTGACTACGTCTTTGCGATGCGCGACGAACGCCTCGAGCATTTTCTTAAGATCGAAAACGATTGGCTGATTGCGATTGTCGAGAGCCAACATGATAATGCCGAAGCTCACTTGCAGTTGGGTAAACTTGTACAAACGGTTGAGAACCACTTGGGCGTTCTCGCCGCGCTTGAGCAGAATCACAATCCGCATACCCTCGCGGGAGGATTCGTCGCGGATATCGGAAATGCCTTCGATTCTTTTGTCGCGCACTAGATCGGCCATGCTCTCGATCAGCTTCGCCTTGTTCACCTGGTAGGGGATCTCAGTGACGATAATTTCTTCGCGGTCTTTCTTTGGGACGATTTCAGCGACGGCTTTGAGAGTGATAATTCCACGCCCAGTTTTATAGGCCTGAACAATACCACCCGCGCCGGCAATCACACCGGCCGTCGGAAAGTCCGGGCCCGGGATCATGCGGATCAATTCTTCAATCGCGATTTTTGGGTTTTTAATCAGGGCGATACAGCCGTCGATAACTTCACCCATGTTGTGCGGCGGAATATTCGTCGCCATCCCCACCGCAATACCAGCACTCCCATTCACCAAAAGATTAGGGAATTTCGCCGGGAGCACTTGCGGAATCAAAAGCGAATCGTCGTAATTCCAACCGAACGGAACCGTGTCTTTGTCGATGTCGACAAGGAGTTCCTCGGCCAAACTCGTCATTCGCACTTCGGTGTATCGGGGGGCCGCAGGAGAATCTCCGTCAATCGAACCGAAGTTGCCCTGACCGTCGATCAACGGATAGCGGAGCGAAAAATCCTGGGCCATCCGAACCATAGTGTCGTACACGGCCATATCACCGTGCGGATGATACTTACCAATCACGTCACCGACGATACGGGCTGATTTTTTATAAGGTTTGTCATGGGTGTTGCCGAGATCGTTCATGGCAAACAACACGCGACGGTGCACGGGCTTAAGGCCGTCACGGACGTCGGGCAGTGCGCGGCCCACGATCACACTCATCGAGTACTGAAGGTACGCCTCGCGCATTTCCTTGTTGATATCGACGTCGGATACTCTTGAAACTTCATCCATCGTTACACATCCAGCTCTTTAGCTAACAGAGCGTTGTCGTGAATAAACTTGCGGCGTGGCTCCACTTGTTCGCCCATGAGAATGCTGAATGTCTCGTCAGCGGCCATGGCATCGTTAATCGTGACGCGCAAGAGGTTGCGGTTCTCGGGATTCAGCGTGGTCTCCCACAGCTGCTCAGGATTCATTTCCCCCAATCCCTTATAGCGCTGGACATAAATTCCCTTCTTACCCAGCTCCATTACGAAATTGTAGAATTCGGTGTAGTCCATGAATTCGAGCGGATCATCATTTTCGGATTTCGCTACAATGGGAAGCGGCGCGATTGTGGAGAAACTTGTCCATAACTCGCGTAACTCCTCCCACTCGTTCGAATCGGCCATCTGCCGATTGAAGGTCGAATACTGAAGGTAGCCAAATTTTGTAGTTTGGACTGTGAATGAGAAATCGCCGGCGAATTCCTTATCGGCCTCCACCTGCAACAGCGTATCGGTAATCCCGGATAATGGATTGGAAGCGACCCACTTTTTAAAGTTATCAAACGACTTTTCCACAGCCGACTTAGACTTGAGAAGGTCCGCCAAGTCCTGAACCTCTTTGAGAAGATGAATGAGGACGTCGCGGTCATAACGATGAGCCAAGGTCTTCAAAAGCTGATCGTATTTGTGAATATTGAGAATGAATTTTTTTAAGTCGGCTTCGGCGGTTCCCGCCTTAAGGCTGCTGATCTTAACCTTCGACAAACTCATGTCCAGCAAGTGCTGAGTCAGCATTTTTTCGTCTTTGAGATATTTTTCTGAGCTGCCTTTTTTAACGCGGTAAAGCGGCGGCTGGGCGATGTAGACGTAACCTTTTTCCACCACTTCCGGTAACTGCCGGTAGAAGAACGTCAGGAGCAGCGTTCGAATGTGGGATCCGTCCACATCGGCGTCCGTCATGATGATAATCTTGTGGTAACGGATTTTTTCAGTATTCACATTCTCGCGGCCGATGCCCGTACCTAGGGCGGCCACCATCATTTTGATTTCCTCGTTGCCGAGCATTTTGTCGAAGCGGGCTTTTTCGACGTTTAGAATCTTACCGCGCAGGGGCAGTACAGCCTGGGTGCGGCGATCGCGCGCCTGTTTGGCCGAGCCACCGGCGCTATCTCCCTCCACCAGGTAAAGTTCGCACTTGGCCGGGTCGCGCTCTTGACAGTCGGCCATCTTTCCCGGCAGGGAGCCGCTATCGAGAGCGGTCTTTCGGCGGGCGAGATCGCGAGCCTTACGAGCGGCCAATCGCGCACGGGCCGCCTCCACGCACTTCGAGATGATTGTCTTAGCGTGACCGGGATTGCGGTCAAACCAATCGGCCATTTTCTCGTTCACCAGCGTTTCGACGATGCCCTTGACTTCGGCGTTACCGAGTTTGGATTTGGTCTGCCCTTCGAACTGTGGCTCATGAACTTTCACGCTGATCACCGCGGCCAAGCCTTCGCGAATGTCTTCGCCTTCGAGATTGGCCTCGAGATCTTTGACTAAGTTTTTATTCGCAGCATAGCTATTGGCCGTGCGAGTGAGCGCCGTTCGAAATCCGACAAGGTGAGTGCCACCCTCTGGTGTGTTGATATTATTGCAATAAGTGTAAATCGATTCTGTATATGAATCGTTCCACTGCATCGCGACTTCGACCTCTACGTCGTCCTTGGTGCCGCGAAAAAAGATCACATCCGCATGCACGGCTTTTTTGGTCTCGTTCATATGCGAAACGAACTGCATTAGACCGTCGGAAAATTCAAATTCCTGCTTCTGTCCCGTACGTTCGTCGTTGATACAAATCTTGAGGCCGGCATTAAGGAACGCGAGTTCGCGAAAACGATTGGCGAGAATGGTGAAATCGAATTTGATCGTTTCGTCTTTAAAAATTTCGCGGTCCGGTTTGAAGGTGACCGTTGTTCCGGTCTTATCGGTTGCTCCCTCTTTCTTAATTGAACCCTGGGGAATTCCCTTCTCGAATGTCATCGTCCAAACAAAGCCTTCGCGACGTACGACGACCAAGCACTTACTCGAAAGCGCATTGACCACGGAGGCGCCGACCCCGTGCAAACCGCCGGAGACCTTATAGCCGCCACCGCCGAACTTTCCGCCCGCGTGAAGCACGGTCATCACGACTTCAAGAGCGGATTTTCCATCTTTGTGAGTTCCAACGGGAATGCCCCGGCCATCATCTTCGACGGTTAATGAACCATCGGCGTGAATCGTTATGTTTATATTCTTACAATATCCGGCCAAGGCCTCGTCGACCGAGTTGTCGACGATTTCGTAAACGAGATGATGGTATCCGCGCGAAGTCGTATCGCCGATGTACATACCCGGACGTTTGCGAACGGCCTCGAGTCCCTCTAGGACTTGAATCGACGAAGCATCATAGGCCTTTTGATTTTCCTGCACCGAAGTTCCTTAGGTTAAAAATCCAGCGCTCACTCAGGCTGAACGGTTCCGTTTTCAATACGGAACAAGCTGAGCCGGCGATCGCCGAAGTCCATGGAGAAAGACAAATCCGTAGTCGTGAGAAAAATCTGCGCCGGAATGTCTTTCAAAAAACTCACCAGGTTTGTACGCCGAATCGGATCGAGCTCGGACAAAACATCGTCGAGCAAGAGTAACGGGTGAACTTGATGAGCTTTGTAATGATATAATATTTGCGCCATTTTGAAAGATAAAATTAGGGCTCTTTGCTGCCCCTGCGAACAAAAAAAGCGTGAATCTTTTCCAGTAAATAGAAAGCGGACATCGTGCTTGTGTGGGCCCACCAATGAGGTTCCCGACTGAATCTCGCTCTCGCGCAGCTCCAACGCTCGTTTGTGCAATGCAGAAAGTATGTCGGAGCGGCTCCACGCTTCGGCTTTCTGCGAGGAGATCATGTACTCCACGGAGATCTCCACATCCGGGTTCTGCAAGACGCTCCGGGCGGCGCGCTGAAAGTCGAAATGAATATCACGCAGCGCTTCCAGGCGATTGAACGTGAGTTCGCTGGCGATAGGTAGGTAACTCGGGTCTAAACTCTCCAGAATGCGAATTGCCTGTGTTTTAGGCGTCACCCCATCCCGTACATCCCGGAGGAGTCGGTTTCTTGCCTTAAGCGCTCTGCGGAAATCTCGGAGTATTTTAACGCTACCCGCCGAGTGGGTCATAATTACGTCATCAAGGAGTGCCCGCCGCTGCTCGGGGCCACTTTTTATCGCGGATAAACTTTCTGGAGAAAACAGAACCACTGGAAATTGACGAGCCAGATTGGCGCTAGCCACCCGATGTCCGTTACAGGTGACCGACTTTTTGCCCTCTGCAAACTCAAGTTTGATTTCGTGCTGTAGTTCACGCTCCAGAATGCGACCATCGATGCGGACTCGGGCCTCGTCGCCGGCGCCGTCGTGAGCAGCTAAAGTTTCGAAGGTGGCGGGACGAAAACTCTCCCCCCGCACCAAAAAGTGCAAAGCTTCGACAAGATTGGTTTTGCCTTGTCCGTTGGCGCCGTGAAAAACAATAACGCCCGGGGGAAACTCCAAATCCAGCTTCCGGTAATTGCGAAAGCGATGAAGCTTTAGGTTCAGAAATCTCAGGCGGACTAAATCCTCATCGGCATCACAACACAGGTGTAGCTACCGTCCTCATGCGGCCTCAACAACCCGGGTGAAAGCTGATCATTGAGTTCCACTCGGACGATATCGTCTTGCATGCTGGAAAGAACATCGAGGACGTAGCGGGCGTTGAAACCGATTTTAATTTCTTTGCCCTTGTACTCAACTTCGATCTCTTCTTTGGCATCGCCCAGCTCGGGGTTATTGGAGGTGATCTCCATTCTTCCGCCGCTTAGTGAAAAAGTGACGCCCTTGGATTTGCTGTTCGACAAAAGTGATACGCGCTTAAGGGAGGAGAGAAGAGATTCTCGCTGCACGAGAAAATGTTCTTTGAGGTTCTGTGGAATAAGCTGTTGATAGTTGGGATATTTACCTTCAATCAGTCGCACCATCAGCAAAGTCGTGCCATTGCGAACGACGAGTTGTGCTCCTTCAATCGCGACTTCCACAGAGTCTTCCACAGACTCGAGCAGTTTTCGGATTTCATGCAGTCCCTTGCGCGGAACGATTACGCCTTGAGTAGACTTCGGCGCGGCACCGGTGATCTTTCGATCGATCATGGACAAGCGATGCCCATCGGTTGCGACCATTCGGTAGATGGCGGCATCGCGATCGGGGCGCACTTCGAGGTAAACACCGTTCAAATGGTAACGGGTTTCGTCAGTGGAAACGGCATAGATGGTTTTCTCGATCATCTCAGCAAACACCGGTCCGTCCATTCGAACGAACTCCTGGGTGGTGAATGTGGGAAACACTGGGTATTCCTCTGGAGAAATACCCACCATGTTGAAGACCGCGCGATTTTGCGTAATCTTCAGCCAGTTGTTTTCTTTTCTTTCGAGTTCGATTTTTCCTTCAGGCAATTCTTTGATTATCTCAAAAAGACTTTTGGCATTGACCGCGACCTTGCCCCCGTCTTTGACGGTCGCTTTGATTTCGTCGGTGAGGCTCACCTCCAAGTCCGTCGCGAAGGCCCTTAGACCTTCCCCTTTGGCCTCCAGCAAAACATTCACCAAGATTGGCATGGTGTTCCGTTTTTCAACTATGTTTTGGGCTCGGGCGATCACATTTAAGAGATCTTTTTTTTCGACCGAGAGCTTCATCCATTTCCTCCCAATTTTGAGGTCCTAAGCTATCTTCTTTTTATTAATAAATATCTAGTAATAGTCGTAGGTCTGTAGATTTCCCACTTTTTCATTCAAACCACTGAAAGCTCTGAAGAAATGCTGTGGATTAAGACCCTGGATAACTACCAAGCAACCTGGCCAAAATAGTGGGTAAGTCGAATCCCCAAACTTACCCCGACACTTATCCACATACTTATACACTGTCCCCATTCACACCCCTGTGATATTGTGGATTCTGCTCTCTAACTCTTCGATATCTCTCTTTATTTCAGAATCTTTGTTCAGTTGATCTTCTATGCGACGCAAGGCGTTCATTACCGTGGTGTGATCGCGCCCACCGAACGATCGGCCGATGTCCACGAGTGATTTGTCGAGATGTTTTTTGACCAGGTACATGGCCACCTGACGGGCCGTTACAAGAGGTTTTGTTCGAGTTTTGGACTTCAGATCGGGAAGGCGAACCTTGTAATGGTCGGCGGCGAGTTTCTGGATATCGTCGATCGTAATCGTGGCGGTATCATCGTGCGTGGATAAGACGCGCTTAGCCAACTCCATATCGATCGGCAAACCCTGAAGCTCAGAGAACATTTTGATTTTATTTAAGTTCCCTTCGAGTTCGCGAATCGAACGCTTGGATAGTCGGGCCACATGCCCGGTGACCTCATTGCTCAACACTATGTTTTTCCGTTCCGCTTTATATTTTAAAATTGCGACCCGGGTTTCAATGTCCGGCATTTGGATGTCGGCAATCAGGCCCCATTCCAAGCGGGTTCGGATTCGGTCCTCGAGCCCTTTAATATCCTTTGGCATGCGGTCGGAGGCCACTATGACCTGCTGATCTTTATCAAAAAAATCATTTAGGGTGTGGAAGAACTCTTCTTGCACGGCTTCGCCTCGACCCAGGATTTGAATGTCGTCCATCAGCATCACATCACACTGATCGCGATATCGAAGGCGAAAGCGATCCATTTCGCTGCGTCGGATACTCGAGATACACTCATTTAAAAAGCGCTCCGCCGAGACGTAAAGAATTCGCAAGTGCGGGAACTTGTGCCGGATGTGGTTGCCGACGGCGTTGAGTAGGTGTGTTTTACCCATACCGGTTGGTCCACATATAAAGAGAGGATTGTAGCCGCCCCGGCCGGGATTCTCGGCGATGGAGAAGGAGGCCGCATGTGCAAATTCGTTGTTGCGACCGACCACAAAGGTCGAAAAGGTATAGTCTGCGTTGAGCATGTCGCGATGGGACCCAAAAGTGGAGCCCGAGACCCCGGAGTCTTCTGTTGTACCGATCACCGGTTCCGGCGCGACGGTACCCTCAAGATCCAGAGAAGACTGATGTTGGGACTGGGAACTCTTCCCAGTTACGGTAAGTTCGATCTGAAACGGATTTTGATAGAGGGCGGAGATTTCGGAGCAGATCCGCTCGAGTAGGTTTTGCGATATCCAAAATTTGTGCAGTTCCGTCGGCACGCCTAAAACGAAGCACCGGCCCGAGCTACGGTCCTCTATGCCGACGAGATTGGTCGGCTCAAACCACATCTGCAGCGGTTTGTTATTCTGATTCTTTGCCTTTAAGCTCGACTTGATCTGATGCCAGAAGTCTTGGCTTGCGAAATCGCTCAAGATGCCCCCACCTAAATTGTCTGTGGATAAGAGGATATGGTAGGTAGCACTAGTGAAAAAAACTTTCAATGATTTGAGAGATCTAGGCGCCGTTACCCTTTTTCGAAGTCCATGCCCAAGATTTATGCATAGCGGTCAACAGCTGGAAATCCTTAGTCCCTTTTTACTTTGACTCAAAAAACGCCGGTGTGCTTTATTGCGCGTCTAGTTAACTAATTCGGAGTCAATGTAATGCCAAAGCGTACGTACCAGCCGAGCCGTCGTCGGCGTAAAAAAACACACGGATTTCGTTCCCGCATGTCGTCTAAAAACGGCCGTAAAGTCTTGTCTCGTCGCCGCGCCAAGGGCCGCAAGAGCCTAGTTGTGAAGACAGGTGGCAAGTAAGTCACGATTTGGTTCCCTGACCCGCCGTGCGGATTTCCTCGCCCTCAAAAAAAGTGGAAATACATTTCATCTGAATTCCTGGCTGCTAGTCAATTGGCGGCCGGGTGAGGACCGAGGTGTTCGATGTGGGTGGACGATACCAGGTCATATAGGAACGGCCGTGACCCGAAATCGAATCAAGCGATGGGGCCGGGAATTCATGCGAAGGTGGTCGGACGGGCACAGCTCGGATGTCGACTTGAATGTGATTCTCAAACGTAAGGAACCTGGATTTTATAAGGGTCTCGAGTATAAGGATTTTAATGTCGCGATGGAGAAGATGGTCGCCAAACTTAGCCGACAGCTACGTTAAGCTGTTTCGCTCGACGGCGTTATTTCTGATCCTCGTTTACCGCGCCACTTTTCGCGGGTTATTCGGGGGCATTTGTCGATTTCAGCCGACGTGTTCCCACTATGCCGAACAGGCCTTTCACACGCATCCGCCCGTGCAGGCTTTCTGGCTCAGCTTAAAACGCCTGCTGAAGTGTCACCCCCTCGGCCCCTTTGGATATGATCCGGTGCCGGAAAGGAAGTCCCTTGAACAACAATGAGCCGCAGAATTTCTTCGACTCCCGCACGATCACCGCGATCCTTATCGTAATGGTGACGTTTGTGGGATGGCAAACCTACATGACCCGCAAGTATCCCGAAGCGATGAGCGGCAAAAAACCAGCTCCCGTCACGGCTGAAAACCCGGTCGCGGCGGATGGCGGTCAGGCGCAGCCTCAAGTGAAGGCACCCGGTCTCAATCAGGTCGCCCAATCCGTGCCCGCGGATCCGACTCAGCTCGAAGCTCCCCAAACGGAAAAATTCGTCACTTTTACGAGTGAGACTCTGGATTTCCAAATTTCGTCCCGCGGAATGGGACTAAAGAATATCAAGCTGAATAAATACAAGGATCGCAAAGGGGATGTGGTCGATTTTGGCCAACCGGATACGCAAACCTTGTCTCTTGAAACCCGACTTCTCGGGCGCCCGGAAGCGCTCAATTTTAATATCGAAAAGATCAACGACACGCATTTTGTAGGGCGCGCGAGCGTGGGTTCGCTACAGATCGCCAAGACTATGGAAGTCGATCCCGATAAATATTTGATCCAGTACAAAGTGAACGTCACGGGCGACGATGATCGTTTTGTCGGGCTCACGACCTCTTTGACAGAGGAAGTGCATCCGTTCGGGGAGTCCAGCTTCATAATGCCGCTTTTTGAGAAGCAAGAATTTTACCTGCACACTGCGGAAACGGATGAGCGACTCATTATCGATGAAGAAGACAATCAGTCCTCTTGGAGCAAGGTGAAACTGGCCACCCTGGGCTCCCAATATTTTACTCAAGCGATTCTCGATCGTTCCGCCATCATGCCGGAGGCGAAGGGAAGCGTGGATCACAAAGCCAGGTCGGCCGCGCTCAATCTTCAGTATAGTGTCCTCAACAAGGGCGCCGCCTTCGATCTCGATTACATGGCCTTCGTCGGTCCCAAGTCCCATTCGCTATTGGTCAGCATCAACGAAGATTTGGCCAAAGTTGTGGATTTTGGTTGGTTCAACTGGATCGGCCGGCAGATTCTGGCCATGTTGAATTGGTTTCACGGTTTGGTGGGCAATTGGGGCGTGGCCGTTATCCTTCTCACCATCTGCGTACGATTTATGGTTCTGCCTTTTAACGTCTATTCGTATAAGTCGATGAAGGCCATGCAGGTCATTCAACCGCAGATTCAGGCGTTACGGGACCGTTATAAGGACGATCAGGCGAAGCAACAGCAGGAAATCATGGCCCTAATGAAAGAAAACCGGGTCAATCCTTTAGGTGGCTGTTTGCCCGTTTTACTGCAGTTTCCTATCTGGCTCGCATTATATCAGGTGCTGGGGAACAGTATTGAGCTCTATCAGGCCGATTTTGGCCTCTGGATCCACGATCTTTCCCTAAAGGACCCGTTTTACATCTTGCCCGTGCTGATGGGTGTCACTATGTTTATTCAGCAGAAAATAACGCCGACCACAATGGATCCGGCGCAGGCGAAAGTTATGCTTTTTATGCCGCTGATTTTCATAGTTTTCATGTTTCCGCTCCCCAGCGGTTTGACGTTGTATATGTGGGTGGGAGCTATTTTTAGTGTGCTTCAACAACTGTACTTTATGAGGGATGGTTCGGGGTCGCTTTTCCCGAGCCGGGTAAAATAGGAGTAAGAGATGACGGGATTATTCGGAAAACTGTTCGGAAAGAAAGAAAAGAAAGATGATGGACCGGAGGCTCTGGTCGCAGAGGTTCTGGCGCAGATCATCGAACTGGGTAAGTTTGAACTGGGCTTTGAAACAAAAATTCTGGCCGATGGAACCATCCATGTGGATATTTTCGGTGAAGACGAGGAAATGCTGACTGGCAAGGAAGGGCAGCTGCTGGATGCTTTGCAACTCTATGTCCGCCGGGCCGTGCAACATCAAAATCCGGAGTCCACGGTAAATGTGAATCTGGATTGCTCGAATTTTCGTGAAGAGGCCAACGAAGCTCTGATCCAATTGGCTGAGAAGTTGAAAGGGATCGCTCTTGAAAAAGGGAAGTCGGTTTACTTTCGCGCCTTGCCGCCAAAAGATCGCAAAGTCATTCATCAGTATTTGGCGGAAGACGGCCGTGTAAAGAGCCGCTCGATCGGCGAAGGCCATTTCAAAAAAATCAAAATCTATCCGGTAAATGAAAATGCGCCGGGGATAGATGACGAAAGCATAGGCAATCGAAATGATGAGGTCCTTGACCAGAGATAAAGACACCATATGTGCGCTGGCCACAGCGCACGGTTTGGGAGCCATCTCGGTAGTCAGGATCAGCGGACCCAAGGCGGCGGAAGTCATTCGCAAAATCGCCGCCTTTCTCCCCGAAAATTTGGAGTCTCACAAAATTTATTACGGCGTCATAAAGGACGTAGAAAGCCAGGAGCCTTTGGATGAGGTCCTGGTGTCGGCTTTTTTAGGCGGCCGCAGTTTCACTGGCGAAAATGCGTTTGAAATTTCCTGCCACGGTTCAGAAGCCGTGGTGAATGAAATTTTGCGCAATTTAGTCGTGGCGGGAGCTCGTCCCGCCGAGAGGGGGGAGTTCACCTATCGCGCCTTTATGAACGGACGCATGGATTTAGTGCAGGCGGAAAGCGTGCTGGCACTGATCGAAAGTCGGTCTAAGCGAGCCAGTTCATTGGCCCTTAGGCAGCTGAAGGGTGAACTGTCGAAACGATTGCGCGGGCTTTGTGACCAACTCACTTGGATCCTAGCGCATCTTGAAGCCAATATTGATTTCGCGGCCGAGGACATTGAGATCGCGTCGAGCGGAGTGTTAAGCCAACGGGCTCAAAGTCTTTTGAACGAAACAGAAGCCCTACTCCAAACTCATAAAAAGGGCCGAGTGATCCGCAACGGTTTCCAAGTTTTACTCGTAGGTCGACCTAATGTCGGAAAGTCGAGTTTGCTAAACGCATTGATTGAGGACGACAAAGCCATCGTCACGCCGATGGCCGGCACCACTCGCGATTTTGTTGAGGCCGAGCTGGATGTGGAGGGTGTGCGAGTGACTTTGGTGGATAGCGCAGGCCTAAGAGTCACGGATGATCAGGTGGAGAAAATCGGCGTGAATCGAGCGCTGGAGCGTTTGAGTTCGGTGGATTTGATTCTCTATCTTGTCGACGCGTCAGAAGGTTTAGTGGACGAGGAGCGAGCGTTTTTTGAAAAAATTCCGTGGGATAAGTCTGTGGTAATTGTGAATAAGTCGGATTTGAACCGCTCATTTGTATGGCAGGAGAACGCGGTAACGAACGTAGCAGTAAGCGCGCTCTCGGGAGAAGGGTTGCCACAGTTGAAAGAAATTCTGGCCGAGAAAGTGCGCGGCGAGATTTCTGAAGATTCAACTCTGGTCAGCCATGTCCGGCATTTTCAAGGGCTAGAGGTGCTGAGAAAAAGTTTAGCGACAGCTCTGCCGATGATTGAGGAAGGGGAAAGTCCCGACTTGATTGCGTTGGAACTGCAATCCGGACTGCAATCCGTTTATGAAATTTTGGGCCTAACATACGACGATCAGGTTATGGATCGCGTCTTCGGCGAGTTCTGCTTGGGTAAATGATCATGAATCAGTTTGACGTCATAGTTGTGGGAGCAGGACACGCCGGAATCGAAGCGGCGCTGGCTTCGTCGCGCTTAGGCCAGAAGACGCTTGTGATCACCACAAATCTAGATCGAATCGGGTATATGAGCTGCAACCCCTCAATCGGTGGACTCGGTAAGGGCCACATGGTTCGCGAAATCGACATCCTTGGCGGAGCCATGGGTGCGGTAGCCGACGCCACTTGCATTCAGTTCAAACGCTTGAACGCGCGTAAAGGTCCCGCTGTCCGGGGTTCGCGCTCCCAATGCGACAAAGATCTTTATTGTGAACAGATGGGCCAGATTCTGGCTGAAGCTCCTCATGTTACGATCCATCAATCCGAGGCCAAGTCGCTCCTGATTGAGAATCATTCCTGCCGGGGAGTGGTGACCGAGGAAGGAATCCGTTTCCACGCTCAAGCCGTTGTGATTACCACCGGAACGTTTATGAACGGAGTCATGCACTTAGGCCTCAAACAGATCGCGGGCGGCCGCGTCGGCGATAAAGCCACTCGCGGGATTTCTGATCAGCTACGTGAATTTGGTTTTCATGTGACACGGCTAAAGACAGGCACGCCTGCCCGCTTAGATCGCGATTCGATCGACTGGGCCAAGACCACACCCCAATATGGAGATGAGAAGTTTGTCCCATTCTCGTTTCGCAGTCCCAAAACGCCATCTCTGCCACAAATCGCCTGCTACCTTAGTTATACAAATGAGCAAACTCACGAGATCATCCGGCGGAATCTCGATAAGTCTCCCATGTTTTTAGGAATTATCGAGGGAATTGGCCCACGTTATTGCCCAAGTATCGAAGACAAGGTCACTCGGTTTGCCGACAAAGACCGCCACCAGACCTTTCTCGAGCCGGAAGGTCTTAGTACTAATTCTATCTATCTACAGGGCATTTCGACTTCTTTGCCGGAGGAGACTCAGTACGAGTTTCTGCGGACAATTCCGGGCTTGGAAAATGTCCGAATGCTTCGTCCGGGTTATGCGGTCGAATATGATTTCATTGAACCGACTCAGATTCGGCACACCCTAGAGACAAAAACTGTGTCGGGACTTTACCTGGCGGGTCAGATCAACGGTACCAGCGGTTATGAGGAAGCAGCCGCTCAGGGATTGATGGCGGGTACAAATGCCGCTCTCAAAATTTCGAGTCAGCCTGAATTTATACTGGGACGGGACCAGGCCTACATCGGCGTAATGATAGATGATCTTGTTTCGAAGGGGACCCGTGAACCGTATCGAATGATGACCTCCCGTGCTGAGTTCCGGCTTGTTTTGAGAGAAGACAATACAATCGAGCGCTTAGCGCGCCTTGGCTATTCAGCAGGTTTACTTTCACCGGAGCACTTCTCAGTTCTTGAGCGCATTTTGCATCAGCGTTCTGAGCTTTTGACGAGCATCGAGTCGATCAATGTCCTGCCTACAGAGGCGACACAAAACACACTTCGTGAAATTGGGTCTGCAGTTCTAAGTAAACCTTTTAAAGCTGCAGACTTGCTGAGGCGCGAAGAGATTCACTGTGTAGATTTGAAACGTTTTGGAGTGGACGTGCCTGAGGACGAAGATGTTTATGGTCCCGTAGAGATACACGTAAAATACTCGGGATACATCAAGCGGCAGAATGAGATGGTGGAGCAGGCCCGTAAACTCGAGGAATTGCGGATACCTGCCGATCTAGAGTATGCTTCGGTTCGCGGACTTTCTCGGGAAGAAATCGAGAAGCTGACGAAGGTGCAACCTCGCTCGTTGGGCCAGGCGCAACGAATCAGTGGGGTAAATCCCTCGGCGATCCAGGCCATTTTGGTTCACCTAAAAGGGCGAGCTAAAAACACATCTAAGGAGCTGCAGACTTGAGTGCCCGTTTTCCTACACCGAGAGCCCCAACATCAACGACCGCCAATGCGGATCCAAATAACGCTCTGTGGCGAATGCGAGAGTGGTTTCCTGATTTAGATCCCCAGATCCATGAGGCGCTTCAGACGTTTCACGGCGAGTTGATTAAGTTCAATCTGCGTCTGAATTTGATTTCCCGCACAACTGAGCGAGAGGCTGACGAAGTACACTTTGCGGACTGCCTTTCGTCCGCTCAACTGATCGGTGCGACTGGTTTGACGGGACCCGTCTATGATGTGGGCTCCGGGAATGGCCTACCAGGAATTGTACTCGGAATATTGAACCCCCAACTGGCAGTTCAGCTGGTTGAGAGTGATTCGCGGAAGTGTGAGTTTCTAAAGCATGCGGTCCATGTGTTGAAGCTTTCCAATGTACAGGTCATGAATGTGCGGCTGGAATCACTTAAAGACACGAATTTAGGAGTGGGAATCTCGCGCGGATTTGCCACAATTGCTAAAACCATACTGGCCTGTAACAAAATTTTCAGAAAAGGTGGGAAGTTCTATCATCTCAAAGGTCCCAGCTGGTCAAGAGAGATTGCGGACATCCCCTCACAGCTGATTGCAGCGTGGAATCCAGAGTTGGTTGGCGAATATTCACTACCCGTGAGCCAAAGT
Organism: Bdellovibrionales bacterium; assembly: GCA_022842925.1. GTDB lineage: Bacteria > Bdellovibrionota > Bdellovibrionia > Bdellovibrionales > UBA1609 > JALHOQ01. Next base: position 761 of record JALHOQ010000028.1, on the reverse strand, counting down.
CGCCGTGCTGTCGTGTGTACAACTAAGATTTCATAGAAGTTCCACGTGGAACACCTTGTTAGTGTCCCGAAGAACCTTCTCCCTCAGCTTTTTCGGCCTTAGCGGGCTTTCTGACTAGTCGATCTTGCAGTTTGGGTATTCGCGAATTCCAATTTAAGTTGATTTCGTGCACCCGCCTATTCACTAGATACTCAGAGTACTCAGCCTTATCAGGCCACTCCTTACCTTGGGATCGGGCTTCGCGAGCGGAAATCTTATCTTCCACCCTTCGCCGTTCCGCTCGAATCCTGTAGTAGCGCGAAAGTTGCTCCGCCCCTAGCAGTGCCTTTTCAGTTTTTGCGATGCCACGACGGACATCTTTCATGTCCATGGTATTGGGCTCGGTCTTTTCAAGGCTTTCGCGCAGTGTTTTGAGCTTGGCCTTATTCTCATCCCTCTGCTTTTCATAATGGACTGCCCGCTCAGAGAGATCCTTCCAGATCGGATCGCGCAGTTCGGGGTTTGGATCTTCCTTCTCACATCCCGAGAGGGTGATCACGATCATGAAAGCAATGCTGCATACAATGAAAAAACGACGCATTCTTCTGGACTCTCCCCAGTTCCTCATGGAACAATCGGCAGAGTTAGGGGCAATATTTAGTCAAACTGATATATAGGTGGCCTTTAAGGGCTCAGCATCGAGGATAGTCAATGGCACGAGTGATCTGTGTGGCTAATCAAAAGGGTGGAGTAGGCAAAACCACGACCTCGGTCAATCTTGC
>JALHOQ010000027.1 GCA_022842925.1 Bdellovibrionales bacterium | reverse complement strand
CGCTCTTCCGATCTCGCAGGCCGTGGCCAGCATAACAGCGGTGCAGAGCAGGATACGAACAGACATTGGGACCTCCCTATTGAGAGGCCATATGCGAGATTCGGGCCCTTGCCATAGCGGATTAAAATTAACGCCGCCACAGCAGAGTGACGTTTTTTGCTCTTCGAGTCCTGAAACCGTCTCGGTATGAGACAGCTGGCTAGTGCCCAGTCGAGCTTATCCACTGAGTTCAAAGATATGCGATCTCAACCGGCGATCAGGATTGCACTTCTCAAAGGCGAATGAAAAAGGTGGGCCTGGTTCTAACGTGGATCTGTATGGTGCTGTCGACCGCTGAGGCCGAACAGCTGGCTACGCCTGTGCCAATTACGATCTACGCCGGTCCTCTGATAGATTTGTCACGCTTGCCCACGCCTAAGCCTTTGCCCGGGGGCACGGAGTTTAGAGAGCCACCGATCAAGCCGCAAGTGCCGGTTAATCCACCGGTGCGCTTGCCGCCGCTGCAACCCAATCGGGATACGGTGCCGAAGACTCCTCAAAAACAGCCGCCGGCTCGCCCGGGACGAGTTGAAACTCCTCCGGAATTTAAGAAGTACGAGCGTTTTCCAGTTTGGGATGAGTTTTATCAAAAGTTTAAGCGCTGCGAGCCGGATTGCGAACCGCGTGTAAACAATCTGCTTAGACCGGGAGACCCGCGCTGTCATGGTGTCGGAGCTGCGATTGACATCGATGGTATGCGCTGCAAACGCGAAGGTGCGGTTCAGGCGTATCGCAATTCCCGCTTTGAAAAGATGGTGAATTGCATGCGTTACGAACAAAAAATGCTGACGCTATGGAAAAATGGTTCCGATAAAACCGGGGGGCATCACGACCACGCGCACTTTAGCGTGGGATGCCACAGCGGGTACTAAGGATGAATATGAAACGTTGGATTCGATCCACATTCTTGATCGCCTCTCTGGCCCTCGCCTCGGGTGCCGCGGCCAATATTCTCTCGGGTCAGCACCGTACGGTCCGCTTTGACAAGTGGGGTACATTTTCAATCGGCGTCGAACCACAAATCGATAACCAACCCTTTATTCTAACGCTGGATCTAAAGTGCGACGCCAAGCCTAAGGAAATCACCCGTAAGTTTACGAAGAAAGTCTGTGAATACCGGGGCTATAGCCGGGATGAGAAAGAACAACACCTGACCCTGCATTACTCGGTCTACAACGATATCGCCGACGGTCGCCCGGAAGCCCATTGCGATCAATCGCTCGGCTATGTCATTGATATCAAGCTGGAATGTGACCAGCGTAAACCCTAGGCGTCAGCTGTTCAAAGTTTAACCAAAATGAGACGGCCGCCTGCAATTAAACGTATCTTCGAATTTGCAAGGACCTAAAGCATGACGCAAAGACCCCTATTCTCACCCGGTGAACTATATAATCTCGCGGATATTCAGGCGATCTTCCCGAACTTGAAGACGCGTTCCTATAAGATGTTTCGCTCCGGCGCGATATTTTACCTCTGCCGAGAGCAGGGCACGGATCATGTGTGGATCCATGGTCCCTTCAATGGTCCTGGCTCAAGTTTGTTTATGTACGCAGGAAGCCTGACTTCGAAAGAGCAGGCTCTAGATGTGGTGGAGAATGAGTTTCGCCGCATTGTCGCGCGCTTAGGTGAAGGGATTCCGAGTCTTGAGTTTTTCGAGTTCGCACTCGATGTCGTCGACGACCTGACCTATGACCTTGAAGGGCAATCGCCCTTCAAGCACTAGTATTCGTAATACACATCTATTTTAGTTCCAGCCGAAACCGCGCGGCTAAACAGAATCGTATTGCCGCTCACAGTCCAGGTGATGTTCTGCGCCGGTGTGAAGGTGACCTGCACGGTCGATGGAATCGGAGTGCGCGACAGCGACACAGCTTGTGTCAGCTTGCGTAAGTCTTGGCCGATCTGGCGCAGGGTCACGCTGTAGTCGGGAGCACAGATGCTCACCGCTTGGCCGCCGGTGAGGCGCGCCAGTTCAACGGCGTAGGTGCCATAGAAGCCGATGCCATTTTGCTGGTCTTGTTGCTGCTTTAAGCAGGCGGCGTCGCCGGGCAGAATGGTAATGGCGTAACTCTTGAACTTTTTATTCGGACCGAATGCCGCCACCACTTTGTTGACCACCGCTTGCGGCTTGGTCGCGGTCGGCAGTGTCCCATCCGACTGTTCGTCTTCGTCGGTCAGAACCACGATTGCGAGTGCAGCATCATTACGGAAGAAGCCGGCGTTATTTGTGTTGCGTTTGTCGATGGCCGTGGACGCCGCCTTCATCGCTTCTTCTAGACCGGATGGGCATTGCCCTTGAGCCGCGCAACCCGGAGTTTCAGGTCGCTGAATCGTCATATTGAACACCTGATCGAAACCGGTCACATTGGGTGAAAGGATGTAGCTCGGAGTTCCCGTCATATTGAGAAGCGAGCCGCAAATTCCCCACGGACCTGTGCTGCAGTCGGTAGTCGTGATACCCGCTTGCCAATCTAGGCCCGTGAGTTCGGCGACGAAGGAGGGGAACTTGCTGCCGAGCGCGGCCTGTTCGGTTTCCATCGAGACTGAGTTGTCATCTACGAAGAGAATATCGACTTTGCCTTCGCCGGCGTCCGCTAGGAATGTCTCAGTCGCATTCGGCTTCGGGGTCACGACTAAGTTCACACGCGCGCGACCAGTGTTGCCGGCGAGATCGGTTTGGCTCGCGGTCACTTGTTTGCTGCCGTTGCCATTAGTAACCGTGACGGACACGGAATAGTTTCCACCGGTCGGGCAGGTGGTCGTGCTGGTGGCGGTGATATCGCCGCTTAATACGAGAGCCAACCCGCCCTCACACTGACCTTGAATGACGACGGAGCCGCTGACCTGAGTTCCATTGGTCGGGCTGGTGATGGTCACGCGCGGGCCGGAGGTGTCGAGAATGAAATTTCGATTGTCGCTGCCGGTGTTGCCGGCGGCGTCGGTCTGCGCGACGGTAATGTTTTTGCTGCCATCAGGCGACGCGAGCTCGAGGACTTGAGAAAACTGACTGTTCTGGCAATTGGCCGTGCGGGGGCCACCGCTTAAACCTGTGCCGGCGATAGTAATTGTAAGGCCGGTTTCGCAGGAGCCAGTCAGGGTCAGGCCACCGGTCGTAATGGCGTTTGCGGCCGGAGTCGCAATGCGGATCACCGGTGCAGTCGTGTCTTTGTTGAAGCTGCGGTTGTCGCTGCCGCTATTGCCAGCGGCGTCGGTTTGCGAGGCCACGATATTCTTCGACCCGTCGCCCGCGCTCAGAGTGATGTTGGCGTTGAACTGGCCGCCGGTACAAGATACGGGTCCTGCGGTGCCGAGGCCTGTGCCCGAGAGTTGCACGGGGAGACCCGTTTCGCATGTTCCAGTCACGGCCACTTGCGCACCGACAGGCGTGCCTGCAGCGGGTGTGGAGAAGCGAACGAGTGGTGCGGTCGTGTCGAGGATAAAGTTGCGGTTGTCGCTGCCGACGTTACCGGCGGTATCTGTTTGGGCGGCGATCACATTCTTCGTGCCGTCGCCCGTGCTGAAGGTGACGGGGGAGGCGAACTGCCCATTGTTACAGCCAGTGGTGGTCGCTGTAATCGCACCGGTGAGCGAGACCTGGAGGCCGCTCACGCAAGTTCCGCTGACTGTAAGATTGGTGCGCGTGGCCGTGTTCGCCGCCGGAGCTGTGATTCGGATGCTTGGGGCAGTGGTGATCAAGTTAAAGCTGCGGCTCGCGCTACCGGTGTTGCCAGCGGCGTCGGTTTGCGAAGCGATCACGTTTTTCGCGCCATCAGGTGGCAGCAGAGTCACTTGCGCGCTCCACGAGCCGCCCAGGCACACGGCCATGCTCGGAGAGATGTCGCCGCTGAGGTTGATGCCGAGACCGTCCGTGCAGGATCCGGTGAGCGAGATCGTCGAGCGAGTGGCGGTGCCGGCGGCAGGACTCGCGATCGTGATCGCAGGGGCAGTGGTGTCGCGGATAAAATCGCGACTCGCACGACCGGTGTTGCCAGCGGCATCGGTCTGCGATGCGATCACGTTTTTGGTGCCATCGCCGCTCGAGAATGTGACGGGCGAGGAGAACTGCCCGTTATTGCATCCGGTGGTGGTCGCTGTGATTCCGCCGGAGAGCGAAACCTGTAAGCCGGTCTCGCAAGTGCCAGTTACGGTCACACCTGATTGCGCGACTGTGCCGGCATTGGGCGCGGTGAAGGTCAAAACGGGAGCCGTTGCGTCCAGAACAAAATTACGATTGGCTGAGCCACTGTTGCCGAGGGCATCGGTTTGCGCCACGGTCACGTTTTTAACGCCGTCGCCTGAGTTCAATGTGATGATAGCGGAGTATTGACTGTTCGTGCAGGTGGCGGTCGAGGGTGCACTGATAGCGCCGCCGATGTTGACGACCAGACCATTTGTGCACGCGCCCTGAAGCGCGATGGTCGAGCGAGTGACTGTGTTGGCTGCGGGTGCCGTGATTGTAATGTTGGGTGCCGCGGTCGTCAGCACAAAGCTGCGGCTGGCGTTACCGGTGTTGCCGATCCCATCCGTTTGCGAAGCGCTGACGATCTTGCTGCCGTCTGGTGAAGCCAGTGTCACAGTTGCAGCGAATTGGCCTCCCGCGCAGTTGACGCTGACGGGAGTCGCGATCGCTCCGCCCATGGTGACCGTTAGGCCGGTTTCACATGTTCCCACTACGTCGATAGTGGAACGAGTGGCGGTCCCGGCGACGGGACCGGTGATTTGGATGTTCGGACCAGTAGTATCTTTAATGAAATCGCGGTTCACGGTACCGGTGTTGCCCGCGGCATCCGTTTGCGACGCAAGCACGTTCTTGGTGCCATCGCCATTCGAGAATGTGACGGGCGATGAGAACTGACCGTTATTGCATCCAGTTGTCGTAGCCGTGATTCCGCCAGAGAGCGAAACCTGTAGGCCAGTCTCGCAAGTTCCAGTCACAGTCACACCCGTTTGCGCGACGGTGCCGGCATTGGGCGCGGTGAATGTGAGAGTCGGAGCGATTGTATCCAGGACAAAATTTCGATTAGCGGAACCGCTGTTTCCAACGGCGTCGGTCTGTGCCACAGCCACGTTCTTCACACCGTCACCGCTGCTCAGAGTAATCGTGGCCGAATATTGACTGTTCGTGCAGGTGGCGGTCGACGGTGCGCTGACGGCGCCACCGATTTGCACCACAAGGCCATTGGTGCACGCTCCTTGGAGCGCGATGGTCGAGCGGGTCACAGTGTTCGCAGCGGGTGCTGTGATTGTAATGTTGGGTGCCGCGGTCGTAAGCATAAAGCTGCGGCTCGCGGTGCCGGTGTTGCCGATGCCATCGGTTTGCGAAGCGCTCACGATCTTGCTGCCGTCCGGAGAGGCGAGTGTCACGGTCGCCGCGAACTGGCCGCCGGCGCAGTTCACGCTGACGGGAGTTGCAATCGCTCCGCCCATAGTGACCGTCAGGCCCGTTTCACATGTGCCCGCCACGTCGATGGCGGAGCGAGTGGCGGTTCCGGCCGCCGGTGAGACAATAGTAATGCTGGGTGCGGTGGTGTCGCGGATAAAATCGCGATTGACGGAGCCCATATTGCCCGCGGCATCGGTCTGCGACGCGATTACGTTTTTGGTGCCATCGCCACCAGAGAATGTGACGGGCGACGAGAACTGACCGTTATTGCATCCGGTTGTCGTGGCCGTGATTCCGCCAGAGAGCGAAACCTGTAAGCCAGTCTCGCAAGTTCCAGTCACAGTCACACCCGTTTGCGCGACCGTGCCGGCATTGGGCGCGGTGTATGTGAGGATCGGAGCCGTCGTATCTAAAACGAAGTTTCGATTGTCCGAACCGCTGTTGCCGATCGCATCGGTTTGCGCGACGGTCACATTTTTCACGCCGTCGCCACTGCTCAAGTTAACCGTGGCTGAATACTGACTGTTGGTGCAAGTCGCGGTTGAAGGTGCGCTGACGGCGCCGGCGATATTAACCACCAGACCGTTGGTGCACGCACCTTGAAGCGCAATCGCCGAACGAGTCACTGTGTTGGCGGCGGGTGCGGTAATGGTGATCAAGGGTGCAGCGGTGCTCAGTACGAAAGCGCGGTTATCCGAGCCGACGTTGCCGACCGCATCGGTCTGTGAAGCGGTTACGGTTTTGCTGCCATCGGGAGTGGCGAGTGTCACCGTGGCGCCAAACTGGCCGTTGGCGCAGGCTGTGTTAACCGGAGCCACGATTGCGCCGGTCAAGTTCACGGGCAAGCCCGTGGCGCAGGTGCCAACCACGTTGATCGTCGAGCGCGTGGCGGTTCCGGCCGGCGGACCCGTAATTAATATGGCCGGTGCGGTCGTGTCTCTTTCAAAGTTGCGATTGTCCGTGCCGACGTTACCGGCGCTGTCGGTCTGCGATGCGATCACATTCTTGGTTCCGTCTCCAGCCGAAAATGCAATTGGAGTCGAGAACAGTCCATTTGCGCAGGCCGTGGTCGAGGGCGCGTTCACGCCCGTGCCGCTGATTTGCACGGGAAGACCATTGGTACAAGTGCCGGCGAGAGTCACGCCCGTCTGGGCCGCTGTCATCGGCGCGGGCGCGGTGATGCGGATATCTGGACCTTGAGTGTCCTTAACAAATTCTCGATTGGCGGAGCCGATATTGCCGGCGGCATCGGTTTGCGACGCCACGACAGTCTTTGCTCCGTCTCCGTTTGTAAAAGTCACGGCCGACGAGAACTGGCCATTTGCACAAGCGATGCTGATGGGTGTGATGGCCCCTGTGAGCGACACTTGTAAACCCGTTTCGCATGTGCCGGTTACGGTTACGCCGTTTTGCGCCACCGTGCCGACAGCGGGCCCGGTGATGGCAATCAGAGGCGCGGTCGTATCGAGAAGAAAGTTTCGGTTGTCGGAGCCGACGTTGCCCGCTGTATCGGTCTGTGTGGCCACGACGTTTTTGCTGCCGTCGGAACCCGTGAGAGTGATCGTGCCGGAAAATGTGCCGATATTGCACTGAACCGTGAGCGGGCTTGTGATCGCGCCCGAAATTTCAACGGGCAGCCCGGCTTTACAGGTACCAAGAAGAACGAGCTGTCCCTTGGTGGCGGTGTCGGGTTGGGGCGCGGTGATCTTGACGTCGGGCGGAGTGTTGTTGCGAACAAAATCGCGATTGGCAGAACCGGTGTTGCCGGCGGCGTCGGTCTGCGAAGCCACCACATTTTTAGTGCCTTCACCGGCGGAGAAGCTGACCGGTGTCGAGTACAGTCCATTCGTGCACGTGGCGGTGCTGGTGGCAGCCACGCCGGTGCCACTAATTTGAACGGCCAAGCCGTCGGTGCAGGCTCCCTGAAGTGTCACTCCGGTCTGCGCCACGGTCAGTGCGGCCGGTGCGGTGATGGTGATCATCGGCGGAGTCGTGTCTTTAACAAAGTCGCGGTTGGCGCTGCCGGTATTGCCTACGGCATCGGTTTGCGCGACCACGATATTCTTGGTGCCCTCACCATTTGAGAAAACGGCGGGAAAAGAGAACTGACCACTGTTACAGACGGCGGTCGACGGTGATGTGATGCCGCCCGACACGTTGATCGCGAGACCGGTTGTGCAGGTTCCGACCACGGTCACTCCGGTTTGCGCAACAGTACCGGCCGCAGGGCCCGTGATGGTAATGACGGGCGCCGCTGTTCTCAATTCGAAATCCCGATTGGCCGAACCGGTATTGCCCGCGCCGTCGGTTTGAGAGGCGATCACGTTCTTTACGCCATCCGGTGCAGTTAACGTGACAGTGGCGTTGAACTGGCCGTTGGCGCAAGCTGCGGTCGCGGCTGTGATCGCGCCGGTTAGAGAAACTTGCAGTCCGGTTTCACAGGTTCCGTTCAAAGCCAAAGTCGATCGTGTCGCAGTGCCAGCGGCAGGCGAAGCGATGGTGATCGCGGGAGGAGTGTTGTCGCGAAGAAAGTTGCGGTTGGCCGAGCCGACGTTGCCGGCGAGATCGGTCTGCGAGGCGATCACGTTCTTTACACCGTCGCCGGTCGAGAACGTAATGGCGGTGCTGTACGCGCCGCTCGTGCAAATCGCAGTCGAGGGTGCATCGACTCCGGTCCCCGAAATATTCACCACTAAGCCGTCGGTGCAAGCTCCACCGATCGTGAGGCCTGTGCGGGCGACGGTATTGGCGGCGGGAGAAGTCAAAGTGATCATCGGCGGAGTGGTATCGCGAATAACGTTGCGCTGATCCCAGCCGCGGTTGCCGGCCGCATCCGTTTGTTCGGCCACAATATAAAGTACGGCTTCGCGCGGATTGATGGTGATGGCGGCCGCGAACTGTCCGTTGTCACACGTCGTGGTCACGGCGGGAAGAGGAGCGGTTCCGGTTAAGCGGACAGGCAGACCCGTTTCGCAGGTGCCGGTCACGTCCGCTCGATTCTGAACAATCGCATTCGCCGCGGGTGTCGTGATTCGCACCAGTGGGGCCACGGTGTCGACTATATATTGTTCGTCGTCGGTGCCGGTGTTTCCGGCGGCATCGGTCTGCGACGCGATCATCGTTTTAGGGCCCTCGGCGCCAACGGAAGGAAACTGCGCTTGAAAGCGTCCGTTCGGGCACTTTACGGTTAAGCGGCCGCCGCCCGTTTGCTCAAGATTCACATCCAGGCCGGCTTCACACTCTCCAAACACGCTGATAAAAATCGTGTTCACATAAGGAGTGATGGGAGTCGTAATCAGAATACGAGGCGGGGTGGTGTCGAGGTTGATGCAATGACGGCTGGTGCCCTGAATGCCGTCTTGCGTGGCGTTGAGGTCTTTTAGGCCGTCGGGAGAGAGTAGAGTCAGAGCTTGCGAGAACTGACCCGCCACGCAAGCCGTAGTTACGGGCGCGTTGATACCGCCACCTTGGATTTTGACATCGGTCGTTCCGTCGCAGCTTCCTTCTAAAGTAATATTGGGCTGAACATATTTATCCCGCAGGGGAGCGGTGATTTTCGGTCCGGTGGGCGAGGGCGTGTCGTTTATTCCGCAGAGTTCGTCGATCTGCTGTTTCGATCCTTGGGAAATTTGGAACCCGACCTGATTGCAGCCGGTTCCGACTAATACAACAGTGCTGATTAAAAACGTCGAGCGCCCAATACTCAGACAGTTTTTAAATATTTGCGATGCCTTGCCCACAGATTAAAGCCCCCTAAAACCTTTGACACTGCTTATCGCAAGGGGGGTGCCGTCTGTGGCGCGTTAATTTCTAAATTAGACTCGCGAAAGGACTAGGGAATCTCGATCATGGTCCAGATCGAGACTCGATTTTTTGTCGAACAGTTTTTGAGCGGATTAAGCTTCGTCGATTTTGCGAACAATGCCTAAGATCGGCTGACGACGGTTTACAAGCTCGCAGCTTTTGTACTTGATTACCTTCTCGCCTTTCGGCTTGCAGATGTCGGGAGAGTTGTCGCCGAAGGCATTCCAGCAAACGGTCTTGCGGGAAATCTGCTGCACGAGGTCGAGTTGAATCGAGTTCAGCGGACTGAAATCAGATTTCACCAGGTACTCGAAAGCGCCCATCGGAACTGGCGTGCTAGTGGTGTAGAAGTTGATCGTTTTCGGTGCGCGCAGTTTACACTGGCTGCCGAACTGGGGGCCGGGATCGCGAAAGTTGATATAGTGATTGGAGCAGTCGACTACCTTGGCCTGAATTTCGACCACCTCGACAAACTCTCCTTGCGGGATGACCTTGCGCAGATCGACGACCATGCCACGGCGGAAGTCTTTCAGATCTTGTAGATCCACGTTCATTCGCGGTGATGGAACTTTAATAACTCGGCGGTCGTTGGTGCGAAGTTCAAATCCTTGAATCACGACGACCGTATTAAAGATCGAAGCGTAGGTCGGATGATAGTCTCTCGGACCTTCATGAATTTGCGCGATCACCTTCGTGCTTTCACTGTCGGCTTGAGCCGCGAAAGACACGACCGATAAAAAGGCGAGCAATATACGTACAACCATTCCCATTTCAATGACCCTTTCCCAATGTCAGCGGGAGGCCATTGCATGAATTACACCATTCTAAGCTGTTGATTTGTTTAGGTGCCGGTACCCACTGAAGGGCGGTTTCACCATTTTACGCGCACAGCGGTGACGAGATTTGTTACTTCAGTGGCCGTGGTGGCCGTGATGACCATGGTGCTCGTGATGATCCTGAGCCAATGGTTTTTTCTCCGCTTTGGCTGCGGGTTTGCCGGTGTCATGGCAGCTCGGCGCAGACGGCATGGTGCTGGCCGGGACCCGGGCTTGGGGCTTGAGTTTGGTTTTGCTCATGACGACTTTCGTTTCAGCCGACTTGGTTTCTGCGCCCGATTTCACATCGACCGAATACACTCCGGCATCTTTCGCCGCGGCCTTTTGGATTAGGAGAACATGAGAAGTCGCGCCCGGGATGGCTTTGCCATTCTTCTTCCATTGATAGGAAATCTCGGCACCCGACTCCGAGCGACCTGTGACGGAGATCAGAAGCGGGGAGCCGGGATAACCCATGGTCTCCGCAGGGGGGATCGCGATCAGCGAAAAATCGCCGGCGAAACAGACGGAACTCCAAAGAACAAAAAACCAGCGCATTAACGAGCTCCCGCTCCGGGATCAAGAAAGCGGGCGTCGCCGCTTTCCGCGGGTTTACGGTCCTGTGGTTTTAGCGACTGGGTTTTTACTACCGGTTTCGAGCCGGGTGGCGCTTGGTTGACGAATTTCTGCATGGCCGGGGCAGGAGGCAGAATCGGCGGCGCGGCCAGGGCCTGGTTGATGCTGCCGAGAGCGGTCTGATTGCCACAGATCTGCATCAGTTGCGGACCGTAATTCACGGGGCCGGCGATAGCGGGAGCCGTGACATATTGTCCGGGTAAACCCTGGGTGCTGCTGAGAACGCGGCCGTTTGGGCCGATGACCTGTGCCGTGCGGACGCCGGCTGAGGTGACGGTGCACTTCACTTCCTTGGCGTCGTCCGTTTTAATGCCCATGGCGATAAACATTCCAAGAAGGCCGGCAAAGCCCATCATACAGGCGGGATTTGCACCCTGGCCGGCCGGCTGTTGGCTACCTTCATTTTGTTGATTGGCGGGCTTTTGTCCCTGCTGGCCAGAGAAGCAGGCGAGCATACCCATAATCCCCATGGCGTCGAACACGCCCATTAACATGCCTTTTTGTTGCTGACCCATGGCCTGAGCAGAGGGAATGAGAAGCTGAAAGAAAGCATTTTTCGCTTTGGGAAAAATCACGCGCTCCAGACTCTCGAATACTTTCTCCGCCCCTTGTTTCGGATCGAAGGTGAATTCGCGCTCGTCGTAGGAGTACTTCCCTGCCGCAACATCGAGCACCTTAAGCGGCTTTAGCCCTTTGAAGTACAGGATCTTCTTTTTCACATCCACATCGGCGCGGGGAATCTTCTGTGTCAGCACATGACCATCAAGAGAGTCGAAGTACTCTTTATCCTCGGCGCTCGCCGTGGCCTTCATATAAGTGACCATTTGGCCAACCGACTTAAGCGAGTTTAAAAAACCGGCCGTATCGAGAAGGATTTTTTCCGTGGCTTGATCTTGTGCGAGAGCCCAGGCTTGTAGGCTATGGGTGGATGAGACGGCGAACATGAGCGCGAGAAGGATCCGAGTCATTCGCATGGGGGCCACTCCCTCTTTAATATAGATAGAGATCTATCGGCTCAAAATAAGCCGTACTTTAGGCTAGATCCGGTGGACAGGCCCAATGTACCGGATACATTATGTATCTATGCGAATTTTATGGCTGATTATGTGTTCGATTGTCGCGGTCTCATGTGCTCGGTCTCCCATCAAAAGTACGTCGCAGGCGATGCGGCCGGCCACCATGCCCGAGCTCCAGGACGATTTGGAATTTCATTCTCTCGTGGCGGGTCTTGAGGCGAATATCAAATTTCTGCGGGAACGACCAAGCGGTGGCGTTTTAGGTTTCGGGCCGCGGGCGATTCCGCGCGAAGAGTACTTGGTGGCGCTGGAGTATCTGTTGACGGAGGCGAAGGCCGATCCGAGTGGTGAGCGTTTTCGTCACGTTTTAAAAGAGCGCTTCGAAGCGTTTGAAGTTTATGGTCAAGACAACTGGGGCGAAGTGTTTATGACGTCCTATTTCGAGCCTATGATCGAAGGCTCTCTTAAACCGACGAAAGATCATTTTCAGCCGCTCTATGCGCGGCCAAAGGATTTAGTCGACGTTGATCTCGATTCCTTTATTCCGACTCGGCAGGCTTTAAGCTTTTTAGAAAAAGCGCCGCTCGAGCAACGGAGTAAGAGCAACACTCTGCGCGGGCGCTTGATTCCACCCAAAGACAAAGAGTCGGGCCCAAGAGTGGTGGTGTACCCGAGCCGGGCCGATATCGACAGTGGAGAAATCAAAGAGCAGGCGCAAGTGCTGGCCTACGTGAGCCCCATCGATGCTTTCGTATTAGAGATTCAAGGCTCGGGTGTCGTGAAGTTGCCGAACGGAAAAGAAATCAAAGTCGGATATGCCGCGCAGAATGGTCATCCCTATGTTCCGATCGGAAAGCACATGTTTGATGTGATCCCGAAGGAGAAAATGAGTTTGTTCACGATCGAGAGCCATTTAAAATCGCTGCCGACCGAAGAGGCGCGAAAACTGATGCAGCTGAATCCCAGCTATGTTTTTTTTCGGCCGCTCACCAGTGCCCGCGGAATTACTTTTATGGGGACGGAAGTGGTGGATGGACGCACGATCGCGTCGGACCAAATGTATTTTCCAAAAGGCGTGCTCGCCCATCTGCAGTTTGAAAAACCACAATTCGCGAGCGAAAAAGACATCGAGCCCCAGGCATGGACGCCAGCCGGCCGCTTCGTACTCGACCAAGACACCGGCGGCGCCATCCGCGGCCCCGGCCGCATCGATCTTTTCGCGGGTCGCGGCTCCATCGCCAAACAAATGGCCGCCGTCATGCGCCGCAAAGCCCGCCTAGTGTACTTCGTCCCGAAGGTGGAACTGGTGCAAGCGCGGTGAGGATCTCCGGGCCGATTCACTCGGCCCGGGCAAGGTTGAGCAGTGACACGAACGTTCCAAGAGACCTAATAACGAATATAACCCCTCCTAATTGTGTCAAAATGAGACACTCTCTGCCAAGTTCTTAGACTCTCAGCGGAAATACGGCCGCTCTCGCGAGGCCTCGATGTTGCCTTATAGCCCCGCACAAAGAGAGGTGCGTATGAGGTTTGTAGGTTGTCTCTTCACATTATTTTTAGCGGTTCCCGCATTTGGACGCGCGTCGAGCGATGGATCTTCGCGGGAATCCAGCGTGCGGGTCGGATCAAGCTGTTTGAATGTTCGCTCCAAGGCCAGCTTCCGCAGTTCGGTGCAAAATTGTCTGCGTTCGAGTTCCACGGTGCAAGTGATCAGTTACAAACCCGGCGGATACTCGAAAGTGATGGTCAACGGGCGAACCGGCTATGTTTACTCCAAATACATTTCGCCCCCGCGGACCTCCGGACCCTCGTCAAATATCGGACCTAGTTTCGCGAGTCCCATCACCGGCGGCTCGAATTTGCGGCTGCCTCCATCCAATACTCCAGCCAATAGCGGAGGCGCCCTCACGGCCGCATCGGCCAAAGTTCAATGGGGTACCTCCGCTGAGCGCCAACGCTGGACGGCTGCCGCTTTGGCCGCCATCCGCGCGAACTGGTCGAAGCTACAAAACGGCCGCGACGTCGAAAGTTTCTGTCCCGGCTACTCGCGCTCAAGTCGCAGTGAAAAGGAAAACTGCTGGCTGTTGATTGTCGGTGCTCTGGTCAAGCGCGAATCGAATTTTAAACCGGGAACGACTTATCCTGAAGGCGCACCTCTGTTTTACAACAGCGTCGGCCTGCTGCAACTCTCGCACAACTCGCGCGCCCGCGAATGCACACCTGAAGGCGCGCGCTCCGAAAGGGATTTGAAGAACCCCGAACTCAATCTCCGTTGCGGGATCCGCATCCTGGCCCGACTGGTGGGTTCACGGGGCCGCATCGCCGGGCGAGCTGGTGCTGGTGCCTATTGGTCCGTGCTGCGTAACCCGGGCGAACACCGGGCCGCCAAGGCCAACGGGATTCGCTCTGAGGCCTCGAACCTGTTTCGCACCCAGGTCGCGGGCCGCTTCCCCGATCGGGCCATCGCCGGCGTTCCTGCGGAAGCGCAGACGGCCATGCGATAAACGGCGGTCAGCGTTTTAGACGGCCTTGGGCCCTAGGCTCCAATATATGCGAACCCGGGAGGCCTTTGGCTTGCTTAAGACTATCTCAATATGAAATCCGCTCTTCTGATCAGCCTGATCTTAGGCGCCCTCTCGGCGCGCGCGGATTTCTGTTCCCTATGCGATTCGATCCGCAGTCCCTATGGCGCGCAAACGATTCCTCTTGTTTACCCCGAGATTGAAGAGGATGACGATAGCCTAACCGAAGCCGCGCTTCCGGCCTCCATTCGCCCGCGCCGACCGGGTTTGATGCGCATTCAAATGGATCGGCTGCCACCGCTGCAACCCGAGCGCGCGATCGTTCGACCTTCGCCAGTGCTCGGCCTGCCTCATCAGGCCGCTCAGCTTGTGAACAATGAGCGCCGTCGCTACGGACTTCCAGATCTGCGCTTAGACGAAAGCTTGAATCGAGCGGCTCTCGAGTACGCTAAAATCCTTCACGACAATTACTACAGTCGCGGCATCGAGATCTCGCATGATCAGGCGGGGGACCTAGGACGGCGGCTACAGTCCTCAGGAGTGAGGTGGAGTGCCGTGGGAGAAAACATTGCCCGCGGTCACCGCACAGCCTCAGGCGCAGTCAGAGGTTGGTTAGAGTCTCCCGGCCATCGGCAAAACATCTTGGCGGAAACGCCAGCGGCGCAAAACTTTCGCCGCCAAGGGATGGCCGAGTACAATGGCTTTTGGGTCAATATTTTTACCGATTGAATCAGCTTCGCGCGCACCAGTTTTTTGGCAAAACGAGTTTTGTGATTTCGGAGACTGTGAGTCCCACATAGTGCGCGCCTTTGCGTAAGATCAAACGCTTTTCTTTGATCGTGCGACCCGAGATAAATGCGATCTGGCCAAAACCATTGCGGTCCGTGCGGGTCGAACCCGATTGGCCGGCCACGCTCCAAGTGATGTAGGGTGCGATGATCGGGCGCAGCGCCACCGGCACCTCACTGACCGTGCCTTCGGAATCGCGGCACATCAGCTGAAAGTGCACGACATTGAACATGCGATCGCAGTTTTCACCGGGGATACCGAAGTTACAGGCGTTGAATAGCTTCTCGGCGAAGCCAAGATCCGTAGCCTGGCGGTTCATTCCGATTTCGTTTTGAATTTGAAAGACGGGAACCGCTTGGCGCGGACGCGGCTCCTCTAAAACTAGAGGCGGACGGTCGGATTCCGCGACCGGCTCCTTCGGCGCCGTGGTGCAGGCGGCGAGGGTTAAGAATGTAAAGAGAGCCAACAGGCGAGCGAAATTCCGCATCACCTGACTTATCGGTCACTTAGGCGTAGCGCTGAATCAAATGATAGCCAAACTGCGTCCGGACTGGACCTGAGACCTCATTCACCTGCAGCGCAAACGCGGCCTCTTCAAAAGACGGTACCATTCTCCCTTTTCCGAACTCACCGAGGTCGCCGCCGCGGGCGCGCGAGGGGCACTTAGAAAACTTCTGCGCCAGCTCCTCAAAAGTCGAGCCTTCGCCCATTTTCTTAATTAGATCTTGGGCTTCGAATTCTTGCTCAACCAAAATATGGCGGGCTTTGATTTTCATAGGGCTAACTCCAATCCTAAGGCGTACTGTTCGCCGTCAAAATTTAAACCGCGGTCCTCACTGTCGATCACCTTTCGGTACTGCGCCGAAAGTTCCCACATCAGCGGGGATCGAAACGAGAACGTGCGATTGAGATTTAAATTTAAACCTAGGCTGGCGATTCCCATCCCCCGCGCCTCCGAGGTGTTGTAGTAACTCGGCCCGCGTTGAATTAGGACGTTGTAACCGCCTCCGAAACTGACGAAGGGTTTAACCAAAGCCCTTTCAGAAGCCTCGTAGCGATAGGCGAGCGACAAGTCGGCCGCTAACCAGTGCAGCGAAGTTTTGACCTCGCCCGTATTCTCGCCGTAGTTGTAGCCGACATTGCCGATCACTCCGATATAGCCAAAATACGGCAAAGGAAAATAGCCGATATTGCCGGCAAGCCCCGGCCGACTCACATCGTTGTAGCGGACTCGGCGTTCGTTCGCGAGGAGCTCGAACTTCTTCGCGCTCATAACCGCATAGCCAATCCCATACTTCATTCGCGCGCGCGAGATGTCTTTTTGCACGCTCTGTTCCTGTAGAACTCGGAGGCTCGAACTCTCATCAATCAAATTGGGAACCGACGAAGGCTTTTGGCTCGTGATCTTAGGTCGCGGGTTCGCCCAGGCTGACGGCAAGAGAAGAGCGATAAAGAAAAGAAGTGTTAAGCGCGACCCCTCAACGTGTAACATAAGCCTTTTCCAAATCGATACCCAGATCGCGGCGCAAGCTTAAGACCTGGCGGTTGTAAGAGAATTGCGCGGTCGTGTACTGACGATCGGCTTCAAAGCGGGTGCGCTGGATGTTTAAAACATCCGTGCTGCTGAGGAGGCCATTGCGGTAGTCGCGAATCCCGGCGTCCATGGCGCGTTTGCTCGAGGCCGCCGAAGCTTGAGTCAGTTTCAGCCGGCTGAATTCGCGCTTTACGGTCGCGAGCGCCTTAGCCAGGCTTTTTTGAATCTCGATCTGTTTGATTTGCAGATCCTTTTCTTTTTGAATCAAGATCTGCGTATACGAATCCGATTCCGCAAACGAGCTAAAACCCGAAAACAACGGCACCGTCAGATTGAGAGTGAGCGAATACAGCTCGGAATTTTTCTCAATCCAATCGACCCGGTCAGGCGAGCCGTAGCCATAGGTGCCATTCAAGGTCAGCTTCGGCCGATGAGTCGACATTTTCACTCGGTTGGCATACTTCAGACTTTCGACTTCGAGCTGGAGGGCTTTGATTTCCGGATTGTTTTCAAGAGCCTTTTTATAGAGTTGGTCGAGACCGCCGGTTTCCACCGATTGGGCCGGAATTTGCGTGTCGAGCGGCTGGGTGGCCTCGGGCGAGCCGAGAAGGCGCAGCAGATCCTGCCGGTTGCGTTCGAGCTCACTCTCGCTTTGCAACACCTGGGCTTCGCTCAAGTTATAAGAGGCCTCGGCTTGCAGGCGATCAATATTCTTGCTGCGGCCAATGGCGGCGTACCGGGCCGTGATGTCGGCGTAAGCCTTGAGAACTTGTCGATTCTCTTTTGAAATTTCGAGCAAGACCTGCGCCTCCGCCGCGGTAAGATAAGAGTCGATAATTTTGTACGTATATTCTTGTTTAGTAGCGAATACGCGCTGCACTTTGACATCGCGTTCGAGTTTCGCCGCCGAAAGACCGGCCACCACCACTCCACCTTGAAACAAGACTTGCTCGGCTTCGATCCGCGCATCGTAAGTCTCATTTACACTGCCCGGGATACCCGTCCTAGAAAAGGCCGACGAGCGCTTTTGGGTTCCGCCCGAAGCTTTGAAGTTCACAGTCGGAAAGAGTTTCGACTGAGCGATTTTATAGCCGTCGTCGGCCGCCCGCTTTTCGGAGTCGGCTTTTTGAATTTCGGGACTGAAGGCCAATCCTTTGCGAATCGCATCCGCTAGAGCGATGGCCGGGTCGGCTGTGGCTACCGCGGGTTGAGCGGGAGTTTGCGCAAAAGCGATCGATAGACTAAAAATCCAAATAGAAAGCACTAATTGATCCTCTTAAATTCAACGCGAGAGATGATCTTGCCGCTCCACAAATCTCCCGCCAGGTTGGCGCCGTTACGGCTGACGCGCAAAAAGTTAAACGGAATCAGGCCGACCGGGCCGCCGTACATTTGTAAGATATTTTCTTTAACTGAATAACGACCTTGGGTAAATCCACGTAGCATTCCGAGATCGTTTTCGTCGAGAAACTGCATAAAGGCCACCAGATTTGGAATCTCAATCAAATCGTAACGGGTGCCGCTGGGCTGCAAAACGGAGAACTGGGAAATATGCAGGCGAATTTTAACACGGATTTTGTTGTCCCAAGTTTGGGCGAAGCCCTCGTAAACGCCTTCAAGGCCTTTAAGAGCCAGCTTCTGTTCGGCGACGATGGTCTCCATCTCACTGTTTTCAGCTTCGCGATTGGTTTGCTCCGGCCCGCAAGCAGACAAGCAGAATAAAGAAAAAATTAAAATACTCAGGCGCACGTTCCCCCCTTTTGGGATCTGAGAGGTGCGGCTCCTCGATCCCTATCCTTTGAGCCAAGCGTGAATGCGCTCAGTGAATCTCGCCGGATTTTCGACGTTCCAACAGTGACCTACACCGTTTAAAATTTCAAGCTTTGCCGAGGGCATCAACGAGGCCAATTTCTCGGAGTCCTTAAGCGGAATAATCATGTCCTGCTGGCCGTGCAAAATCAGGGTGGGAGTCTGTACCGAACGGGCGTCGTCACTGAGATTTATAGATTTTAGTATCTCAAGAACCGAACTGCCGATGCCCTTAACCGCTTTAAACGCATCATCGGCGAATTCTTCTGCCATTTGTTGGCTCAAGGCCTCGTCGGCGTTCAAGATCGTGCTCAAAATGACCGTGCGGGTCAGATCCCGATTTAACGCCATTTGTCGAAAAGCTTCATACATGCTGTCATCGAATACGACACCTTCGGCCCCGACGGGGTCGAGCAAAACGGACTTTGTAAAACGCTCGGGCTGGAGAATCATCATCTGCAAGGCGATCAGCCCTCCTAAGGAGTGGCCTACGATCTGCACCTTATCTAACCGCTCGCGGTCGAGGAGCTCAAAAAAATCCTGAGCAAGATCCTGAATGGTGAACTGGCGATCGCTATGCCAGTCCGGATTGCGTCCACATCCGCGCCAATCGGCGGTGAGAAGCGAGCCGCTCCCACTCGACTGCGGCCAGTGTTCCAGGGTCGGCTTCCACCAGCGGGCGGAGGCCAAATTGCCGTGAATAAATAAAACATCCGAATCAGCGCGGTTCGGGAGTCTTTCGCAATACAGATTCACATGAGCCTACCTTGTCTAAGGGAATAACAGTTGAGCCATGAACCGCGACTTTGTCGATGGGGTCGCCTTTGAATGTGGAACCGTGGTTCAGCTCGGGGTTTTCATTTAAAATATTCAACAGCCACACCGCCGACACCTTCGGCCACTCGGTGGTGATCTTGTGGCGGGAGTAATTTAGCCGGAGGTAGCTGGCGCGAGCGTCTTTCGGCACGCTCTTCCAAAACGCATCGGCTCGACCGATCTTGACATGTTCATCTTGCAAGGCGGCGATAGCGTGGATCTTACCCTTCGGGTAGTCCTTTGCCGCAGCCATCGCATTCCAGTCTTTCACGCCCTGGACCATTCGGAAAACGCCTTCCAGTTTAAAACGATTATCGAGCACGCTCGGTTCGGCCATCCAATATGTCGAGTAGATGAGAATACGCAAGTAGTAATCGTAGACGTCCTCGAAGTTGCGGGGATCGGGAAGGCCTGCGGCCATCATGGAATCCTGCCACCAGTCCTTTACCGTCAGGTGATCGAATTCTTTTTTCAATTCGTCCTTCGATTTCGTTTGGTTCGGATGGAGCGCCCGGTACCAAGTGATCATGTAATCGAGGACATTGCTAAACACCACATCCGCAAAATACCGGCTGTAGGGATACGGAGCCCACAGCATATGCACTCGTGCCATGTGGCGGATCCACATATCTTGCTCTTCAAGGCGTTCGAGCATAGGGGCGAAGGCGATGAAGTGATCGAAATCCTCTGGGTGCAGGGTCGAATACTTCAGGGTGAGTGCGCCACCATACGAGAGGCCGGCCAAGCTCGACTTTCCGGTTATACGGAGCGTGCGCTTAAGGTCTTTCAGATCTTGCACCTGATCTTCGATGGGAATGCGCTGGCGGACCGGTGGATCCAGGAGAAGGGTTTCTCCCATTCCGACCATGTCCCAGAGCACGAGGCCCACATCGGGATCGAGTTCCTTAAGGGCCCGGGCCAGGCTTTGGTAATCTTCGGTGGAAAAGGTGAGACCGTTGGCGACAAACAGAGTTGGTCGACCATTTTGAGCGGGATAGTGTTCGACATAGAGGTTGTGCCCGGGGCGCACTTCAACCACGCCGGTCAAAGGCGTATTTTTACCAAATGCGACGGCGCTGCCGAAGCATAGGACCAGAGCTATAAAAATTTTCATCTATAGTACCAAGCCGCCGTCGACGCTGATCACCGTTCCATTAATGTAAGAGGCCTGATCGCTCGCCAAGAACAAGCACGCATTGGCGATGTCGGAGGTTTCACCCAGGCGCTGCACGGGAACTTTGGCGGTGATGCCATCGAGAACTTCTTTCGGCATGGCTTCGGTCATTTTGGTGCGGATAAATCCGGGGGCGACCGCGTTGGAGGTAAAGCCCTTGCGGCCGAACTCTTTGGCCCAAGTCTTAGTCATGCCCACCACGCCGGCTTTCGCTGCGGCATAGTTGGTTTGGCCAAAGTTGCCATAGAGGGCCACTACGCTGGCCATATTTATGATCCGCTTGGGTTGGTTGGCGTCGAATTTTTCGAAGAGCGCCTTGGTTACGTTGAACAGACCAGTCAAATTAGTCTGAATGACTTGGTCGAAGTCTTGCTCGGTCATTTTAGCAAAGCTCTTGTCGCGAGTGATGCCGGCGTTATTGATTAAGACATTGAGAGGTTTGGTGAGGGATTCAGCCATCTTCTGGCAGCTGGAGCGGTCGGTGACATCGAGGCGGCACGTCTGAACTGTGCCGAAGCTCTTTAATTCTTTGCCCGCGGCATCGAGAGCTTCTGCGTTATAATCGGCGACGGTAACTAGAGCATTTGCTCTAAGAAATTCTTTAGCAATTTCGAAACCGATGCCCTGAGCGCCACCTGTGACGAGAACGTGACGATCTTTAAAACTAAAACTGATTTGACTCACCCGAAACTCCCCCTTGTTTTTGCCGGGAGTCTTAGCTAGTTTCGCGCAACAGAACAACAAGAATCGTAGGAGAGGCGTGTGAAACGAGCGGTCATTCGTGGCACTGGAATGTATGCACCCGAAAGAGTTGTGACCAATCAGTGGTTCAACGAAATGTACGCGAAAGATGTCGACAGTTTCCTGCGCGAGAAGCGTAACATTTTTGAGCGACGCTTTATGTCAGCCGAGCAAAGCACCAGTGATTTGATTGTTCCAGCCGCCGAACAAGCAATGAAGAATGCGGGAGTTTCGGCCGCGGATTTGGATTTGATTCTCGTCTCGACGGATACTCCGGACTACTTAAGCCCGAGTACGGCGGCGGTTGTGCAATATAAACTAAGAGCCAAAAACGCGGGTGCGTTCGATATCAATTCGGCCTGCGCGGGATTTGTGACCGCGCTGGATATGGCTTCCAAGTACGTCGTGGATCCGCAGTACAAAAACATTCTCGTGGTGGGCGCCTACGGAATGACCAAGTGGCTCAATTACGACGACTTCAAAATCGCCACACTCTTCGCTGATGGTGCGGGCGCGGTGGTGGTGCAAGCGCGCGAGACCGACCAAGATGAGGGCGTTTTAGCCTCGACCCTTTTTGCCGACGGTCAGTACCACGACTACATGGGGGTATACGCCGGCGGCACGTTTATGCCGATGACCCATGATGTGATTGAAAAGAAAAAACATCTGCTCGATTTCGCAAAAAAAATTCCGATCGAGACCAATGGGACTCACTGGCCGCGCTTGACTCGAATTCTTCTCGATCGTTTGCACAAGACCGAGCAGGACATTTCGCACTTCTTTCTGACTCAGATTAATATTCAAAGCATTTACGAAGCGCTCGACAATCTGGGCCTGCCGCATTCGAAATCACATAACATCATGGATCGCTTTGGTTACACGGGCAGTGCTTGTATTCCGATGGCGCTGCACGATGCTGTTAGCCAACATAAATTGAAGAAGGGTGACCTCGTCTTTATGCTCGGGTCCGGCGGTGGCTTGTCGATGGCGGCCACGTCTCTGGTTTGGGATTATGACACTTGATTGGTTAAAGCGCTGGTCCGAATACTCGCCGAAAGCGATCGCCCTTCAGTGCGGCGATACCGGCCGCGTTTTTACCTATAAAGACATGTACATCAAGGCTCAGGACTTGGCCGTGCGATTGCGCGATCAGTTCGCCATCCAGCGCGGTGACCGCGTCGCCGTTCTGGCCCAAAATGACCTTGAGTACATCGTTCTCTTTTTTGCCACACAACGTCTGGGCGCGATTCTGGTGCCCGTCAATTTTCGCTTCACCAGTTCAGAAGTGCAGCACATCGTCTCGGACAGCGGGGCCAAGTTGCTCATCGCCAGTCAGGCTTTGTGGCCGGTGGCCGAGCCACTTAAGAACACCGTGCGGCTGTGGAATTTCGATGGTCCCGAGTCTCTGGTCGAGTTTTTAATTGAACCGCAGGGCGCTGCCATAGGTTTTGACGCCGGTTTCGAAGATCCATGCATGATCCTTTACACCTCGGGCACGACTGGCTTTCCGAAAGGGGCCGTGATTTCGCATAGGATGATTTTTTGGAATTCGGTGAACACGGGCTTGCGGCTGAATCTGACCCAGAACGATCGCGTGCTCACGTTTTTGCCCTTGTTTCATACCGGCGGTTGGAACGTTTTGACCACTCCTTGTCTGCATCGGGGAGCGCGGGTGATCTTGCTTAAGAAATTCGACGCCGATTTGATTTTGCGCCTGACCGAGAGCGAGAAGGTCAGCGTGCTATTCGGTGTGCCAACCACTATGGATTTGCTTAAGCGATCGCCTTTATTCGGCACAGCCGACCTGAATTCGGTGCGCTATGCGATCGTCGGCGGGGAGCCGATGCCACTGCCGCTGATCCGGGAGTGGGAGGAGCGGGGCATTCCCGTGCGCCAGGGGTATGGCCTGACAGAATTTGGGCCCAATGTTTTTTCTCTGAACGAAGAAGACTCGCGCCGTAAAATGGGTTCCATCGGTTTTCCCAATTTTTATATCGAAGCCGGAGTGGTGGATGAGAACGGCTGCGAAATGCCCGACAATGAAGTGGGCGAGCTGATATTGCGCGGCCCGGTCGCGATGAACGGCTATTGGAACAACGCGAAGGCGACCAGTGAGACAATTCGTGAGGGCTGGCTCCACACGGGCGACCTGGTTCGCCGCGACGAGGAGGGCTACTTCTACGTGGTCGGGCGTAAAAAGGAGATGTTTATCAGCGGCGGCGAGAACGTCTATCCCGCTGAAGTTGAAAAAGTCCTGCGCGCGCTTCCTGGAGTTCGCGAAGCGGCCGTAATTGGTGTTCCCCATTCGCGTTGGGGCGAGGCGGGTAAGGCATTCGTGTCCTTGGAAGTGGAGGCTCGCTCGCTCGCGCCTGTGGATCTACGGGCTCACTGCGAACAGCATCTGGCCAAGTTCAAGGTTCCGATGGAGTTTGTGATTCTGCCGGACCTACCAAAAACTGACAGCGGAAAGATTTCTAAAAAACTGCTGCTTTAATGCAGATGCGGATGAGTGGCGATTTGAGATGCGTCCATTTGCGGCTTCGCAACATAGCGATCCAAGCAGCCGAGCAAGGCCATGCGCGTGACGGGCTTGCATACATAATCGGTAAAGCCGGCGCTGAGACAGCGCTCGCGGTCGCCCTTCATGGCGTGAGCGGTGAGCGCCACTACGGGAACTTGATATCCGCTTTCCTTTAAAGCTTGAATGGCCTGAAAGCCGTCCATCTCGGGCATCTGAATGTCCATAAAAACCAAATCGTAATCGTGAGAGAGAGCCATTTCGACGGCGCGGACGCCGTTGTCCGCCATCTCGAGGTCCACACCTGATTTGCTAAGCATGGCGCTGATTAACATCCGATTGTCAGCCGAGTCGTCGACCACAAGCACATGGGCTTTTCGTGGCTGGATGGCTTCAATTTTTAGCACCTCCGGCACACTTTGCGAAGGTACCGCTCGAAGGGTATCTATTTTGAGACTAATGACGAATTCACTTCCGTGTCCCGGCACGCTTTGGCGCAGAATCACATCGCCGCCCAAGAGACGGGCCAGTTTACGCGATAAGAAGAGACCAAGGCCGGTTCCGCCATATTTACGGGTCATGGACTCATCGGCCTGAACAAAGGCCTGGAAAAGCTGGGCCGTATGATCCTGAGTCATACCCACGCCTGTATCCGTGACAGCGACTTCCAAGGTTCCAGAGGAGAGTTCATTTTTATTCGCGATAAAGGACGCACGCACTTGGATGGAACCTCTTTCCGTGAACTTAATGGCGTTGCCGATCACGTTGATCAGAATCTGTCGTATCCGAAGCGGATCGCAGTACGCGAATTGGGGAAGGTCTGGAATGCCGGTGAACGACATTTTAAGTCCCTTCTCGTCGCTCTTGACCATCAGCAGTTCGCGCACCTCGGCGAGCAGATCGCGCAGAGGAAATTGAACACGCTCAATCTGAATCCGTTCCGATTCCACTTTGGACAGGTCCAAAACCTCGTCGACAATGCGCAAAAGCCGTCGGCCATTGCGAGCGATGGTGGAGACATAGTCGAGCTGAGTGGCCGAGAGGTTGCGGTCTTCTAAAATCAGTTCGGCAAAACCCAACATGGCTCCGAGTGGGGTACGGATCTCGTGACTGATATTGGCCAAGAAGGCACTCTTGGCCCGGCTCGCCTCGAACGCCTTGGCATAAAGGCGGGCGTTTTCAATGGCGAGCGCCGCCCGCTTCGCCAAGTCCTGGGCCACGGAGAGATCGAACTCCTCAAAATTTCTCTCGCCTGTCGAGATAAAGCTAATGGCTCCGAATACCTTGCCGTGGTAGGTGAGCGGCACCACCATCGACGAATGAATACCCCATTGGATCAGTTTCTCCACGACTTCAGGATTGGAGAAGTACTGCGAAGCTTGTTCGCAGTTGAGGTCGCGATAAATCTTCGCTTCGCCGGTGCGAATCACGTATCCGAGTCCCTCCGGCGCGGAGAGATCCAGTGTCTTGGTTTCCCACCAGTTGCGGATTTCATCCGGCATTTGGCCGTCGGCCGCGGTGGCCACCATACGCTCCACCGAGTTCTCCTTTTGATGGTAAAAATCGATGATGCACCAGTCGGCCATGTTGCGAACGATGGATTCGGTAAAGGTTTTCAGCAGGGAGTGGATATCGAGCGAGGCATTGAGGGCGCCACTCGCATCCGATAAGAACTTCAGCTTCTCGGCCGTGCGTTCCGCGGCCATGCGGGCGGCCTGGGCATCCAGAAGCTCCGCCTTCTGCATTTCGGCCTGCTTTTTTTCGGTAATGTCTTCGGAGATTCCAAGCAGGTAAATGGGATTACCGAATTTATCGCAGATCGGGATTTTCTTAGTGTGAAGGTAGCGTTCGCCACCCGGCGTAGAGAGAGGCTCCTCCGAGATGTCGAGAACCGAGCGCTCTTTAAGCACGGCGCGGTCTTTGGTCGTAAAGAAGTCGGCCTGCTCTTGGGGAAAGAGGTCATAATCACTCTTGCCTAAGAGCTCCAGCTTGGGCCGGCCGATGATGTCCTCGCCCGCGCGATTGAGTCGCACGAAGCGAAGATGTTCCGCGTCTTTAACAAAAATCATATTTGGAATGTTTTCGAATACGGAGTCGAGAAACGTTTGCGATTCGCGTAATCGCTCCGTTGCCATTTCGGATTCCGTCACCAGGCGGTAGAGTTCCCGGTTGGCGTCGAGGAGTTCCTTGGTTCGTTGCACCACATTCTCTTCCAGCCGATTTTTAATTTCTTCTAAGTCCTGGCGGATGCGCTTTCGCTCCGTAATGTCGAGCACGTAGGAGACGATTTCGTCGCCGATCGCGGTGGCGCCGACCAGAACCCAAACTCGGGCGCCATCCCGGCGTACATATTCCTTCTCAAAGGGGTCGGTAAATCCGCGCTGGCTAACCTCATCCAAGGCCGCCATGCTAAGATCGATGTGCTCGGGGGGCGTGAACTGTTTCCAGTTTAGACCTCGGCGCATTTCCTCTCGGTTGTACTGAATCAAATTGAGGTAGTAGTCGTTGGCTTCGAGGATATTACCCTCGCGATCGCCGACCAGAAATCCAATCGCTTGGGTGCGAAAAATGCGTTTGAATCTCTCTTCAAAATTGTCGAGGCGAGCGCGGGTCCTTTTAACATAAAGAACGGCCCCAAGGGCCAATGCGGAGAAGATGAGCAAGATCAGTAGTTCCAGCACGGGTCGCAACTCCAAGGGCAACGGGGAAATAATCCCGGATCTGTTGCCTTTTTGAACGTCAAATTCGGTAAAACCGAGAATAATTTCTAAAATTATATCCAGAGCAGGAAGCGAGCCAATTTAGAGAATCAAAAACCCGATGCAAGGGGCTGGCTAGTTGCGGGATCTAAAGCTCGGGAGGCATCGGCGATGGCACCGTTCCGAGTTCGGCCTCGAAGGGAGGCGAGAGGCCGGCCGGAGCTGATGATGCGCCCGATGACTCCCTGGGGGGAGTCGGGGAAGCGGCTCATGATCAGCGCGGCCAGCCCGGTGATGAAGGCCGTGGCCTGGGAAGTGCCGGTCATATACCCGAAATGACCGTTGGGGAGGGTGGAGTAGATATTCTTTCCGGGTGCAACGATATCTACTGTGGACTTGCCGAAATTACTGATTTTAAGGAGACCGCCGTTGCGATCGCTCGCCCCGACGCTGATTACATTTTGCAGTTCATAGTTGGCGGGATAGAAGTGAAAGAAGTCGGAGTTC